>NZ_CP015961.1:3307234-3607892 GCF_001659785.1 Dietzia timorensis | reverse complement strand
TCTCCTTTCATCGACTTTGAACGAGGGTTTCAGAAAATGGGTTCAAAATTTCGTGCCAAACATTTGTTATCCACATAGCCGCACGGCGTGCGACCTGCATTTCCACAGTCTTGTCCACAGGTGTGAACAAAGAGTCGTCTCCCCCGGGTTCAGGTCGGATGTTCAACCTGTTCCGTGAGGACGAAGCACTCCGGACGAGTGTAGCGAAGTGCCTGCATGATCGTGCGAACACCTGCTGCAATGAATGTATGAATGTGTTGGCGTCGTGGTTCGAGGGATTACGTTAACAACACCTTCAGCGTGCGGGCAAGGAGTTGATCACCTGGATTTTCCGTGTCAACCATCCGCCCTGCCGGCGTGTCGTAACTTCTGTAACAGTCTCCTGCGGGTTTATCACCAATGTGACGGAAGAGATCCCGATGGTTTGTGGAATTTCCTCTCAACCAAGTAATCTTTACAAGTCTGCCGTGCGAACCCTATCGCAGGGCCCATGGAGCCTGCGCCGGCCGGATCACCTGGACCGGCGCCCCATGGAAGTAAGAATTGCAGGATCAATGCACTAGTGATTCCGCGCGGGATTCAGCGCGGTTCAACGAAGGAGAATGCCGTGGCCAAGGGCAAGCGGACTTACCAGCCGAATAACCGTCGCCGTGCCAAGACGCATGGCTTCCGTCTCCGCATGCGGACGCGTGCCGGACGCTCGATCGTTGCAGGTCGTCGCCGCAAGGGTCGCGCTAAGCTGACGGCTTAAGCCGTGGCCAGCTAGCCCGAAGAGAGCTACGCTGTGCTGCCATACCCGCACCGCCTGCGCATGGCGGCCGATTTTCGTGCCGTCATGCGCTTTGGCGTTCGTGCGGGACGCGCGAGCGTCGTCGTACATGCGAGAGCTTTTCCCCCCTCAGCGGAGCGGACCAGCGGGCCGAGGTTCGGTCTGGTCGTGAGTAAAGCCGTCGGCAATTCGGTGCAGAGGCACCGCATGAGTCGACGGCTTCGTCATATCTGTGCTGATCTGGTTACGCCGGAGTATGAGGGTATTGACTTCGTGGTCAGGGCGCTCCCCCCGGCGACCGCTGCCGATCATTCCCGTCTGAGTCGTGAGGTGATCGACGCGGGCCGCCGTGCGGCGCAGAAGGCTCTACGACGCCTCGACGAATTGCCCGACAATGGTTGAGAACTCTCGACAATTGACGAGTGTGGGTACTACACAATCGGAGGACTCAACTATGTCACGTGACGATACAGGCCGTGGCAGTCTCTTATCCCGCGGGCTGACCCTCATTGTTGTCTTTTACCGCGAAGCGGTTTCTCCGCTTTTCCCTCCCTCATGTCGGTTCGAACCCACCTGTAGTGAGTACGCTCTCGAAGCACTCAAAGTACACGGCGCACTTCGGGGCTCCGGTTTGATCATGTGGCGGATCCTTCGTTGTGCGCCATGGTCGAAGGGCGGTTGGGATCCGGTTCCGCCGCCCCGATCCCCATAACACTTTTGACCCGTTTCGTTTCTTCTGTCCGCTTCACCAGTTGCTAGAAAGTTCAAAGGTCACCATTCGATGTCCTTCATTACAGACAATCTGATCTATATACCGATCTCCGCGATCATGTGGTTTTGGCACAAGGTTTTCGCGTGGGTCGGCGGAGCCATCCCGGGGGTTGATGATCCGGAGTCTAATGGCCTCATCTGGGTCCTCTCCGTCGTGTTCCTCGTGGTGACTCTCCGTGTCATCTTGTTCTACCCGATGGCTCGCCAGCTTCGATTCAGCCGGAAAATGCAGTCCATGCAGCCGCGGATGCAGGAGATCCGGAAACGCTATAAGAATGATCAACAGAAGATGGCGCAGGAAATGCGTGCGCTGCAAAAGAAGGAGGGCTTCAACCCCCTCCTCGGCTGCCTACCGGCACTTCTGCAGATTCCGGTCTTCCTCGGTCTGTTCCATGTACTCCGTTCCTTTAACCGTATGGGCTCCGCATTCGGCGCATTGGGGATGACGGCGGAGGAAACACGCACCACGGGGAACTACGTCTTCTCCCCCGAGGACGTGCAGAACTTCCTGGACGCGCGTGTCTTCGGTGCTCCGCTCTCGTCCTTTATTTCGCAGTCGGTGGATCAGTTTGCCGCGTTCGTCAATCCGGGTGAACCGCTCGACTTCAGCCGTACGATCATCATCATCATCGCAGTGCCGCTGATGATCGTGTCGTCCCTGATGACTCACCTGAATGCGAAGCAGTCGTTCTCGCGGCAACCGCTCGACCGGTCCAACAGCCAGGCGGTCATCATGCGCCAGATGATGCTGTGGGTGTTCCCTATCGGCATTCTCGTGACGGGCGCATTTTGGCCGATCGCCATCCTCGTGTACATGGTGACAAATAACGCATGGACTTACGGTCAGCAGCACTTCCTCTTCGCCCAGATGGACCGTGAGGATTCCGCGAAGGAGGAGGTTGCTCGCGAGAAGCGTAACGCGCTAGCTCCGAAGGTCGGCGTAAAACCGGTCAACCCGAAGAAGTCCGCCAATACTGCGGCCAACGGTGGTTCCGCCGAGCCGGCATCGAATGCATCCGGCGGCGACGTCGCGGTAAAGGATACGAAGGCGAATGATGCTACGTCGTCGGGTGCCGCTCCGGCGCCGGGGTCGAAACCGAAACCCGGTCAAAAGCCCTCGGGGACGAAGAACACGTCCAAGAAGAAGCGGAAGAAGAAGTAGCGAATACCCCGCCGCAATAGTGATTCCGAACTGGCCTCGACCGCACGGTCGGGGCCAGTATTATGTCCACAGTAGGATTGAATGTGAACAACCCCAGGGTGCGCGCTGGATCGTTATGGACGATTCAACGTCTGCCGCAGTTTCACGTGAAACATGGTTCGAAGGGACAAGAGATGAGCGCAGACGAGAAGCCGGAGTCCGACGACATCCTTGTCGAAGAGGGCGAGGTCGCCGGGGACTATCTTGAAGGGCTTCTGGACATTCTCGATTACGATGGTGACATCGATCTTGACGTAGAGGGTGACCGAGCGACAGTGACCGTCGATGGTTCTTCTGATCTAAAGAAGCTAGTCGGCCCTGATGGCAAAGTTCTCGAGGCGCTTCAGGAGCTTACTCGCCTGGCTGTTCAGCAAGAGCTCGGTTCACGGAGCCGACTAATGTTGGACATCTCCGGATGGCGTGTGGCTCGACGCGAGGAGCTAGCTTCAATGGCACGTGACACGGCCGGTCGCGTCAATGGCAGTCAAGAATCGGAGGAGCTGGCCCCCATGTCTCCTTTCGAAAGAAAAGTCGTTCACGACATCATCGCCGAGATAGATGGCGTCCGTTCTGACTCTTCCGGACAAGAGCCCAATCGATATGTCATCGTGCATCCTGACTAGTTTTTATTGTCGGAGCGCGCAGTTGTGTTTCACGTGAAACACAACTGCGCATTTTCATGTCGGCGTCTGAGCAACGTCCCCAAGTCCTCAGGAGAAGTCAAAGTCCATGACTACAAGCGAACCGATTCCACATGCGGCCTTCGCGGTGTTTGGCGACCGTGTTGAACTTGCCGTGAACTACGTCGAATTCCTCCGTTCTGCGGGGATCGAGCGGGGGTTGATAGGTCCGCGAGAGGGAGACAGAATCTGGGAGAGGCACGTATTGAATTCCACGGCCGTGGCTTCGCGGCTGGGAGTCGGCGAATCAAATCGTCGAATCTCGGTTACGGATATCGGCTCAGGTGCCGGGCTCCCCGGTATTCCATTGGCGTTGTGCCGAACGGACCTGGAATTGACCCTTGTGGAGCCACTGTTGCGACGGTCAAACTTTCTCGAAGAGGCGATAGAGGTACTCGGGTTAAAGGAGGCCGGAATTGAAATTCGAGTTATCCGGGGAAGAGCTGAGGACGCGGACGTGGTCGCGGGTGCCAAGGAATCCGACGTCGTGACTGCGCGCGCTGTTGCTCCCCTCGCGAAGCTCGCCGGCTGGTGCTCACCCCTAATCCGACAAGGGGGGCAGCTCATCGCTCTCAAGGGTGAGAGTGCTTCCAAAGAGCTTGAAAGAGATGCCTCAGCCCTAAGAAAGAATGGCCTCGTCGACGCTCACTTCGAGACCGTGGAGGTCCCGGGGGCGGATCCTACTTACCTCATTACAGCGACCAAATCGGGAACGACTGCGGCTGACACGAGCAAAGTACGACGGGATAAGCTGGGAACGAACAAGAGACGTAAGTGACGTAGTCGCCGGAGCGGTACCGGGTTTCACGTGAAACATGGCCCGTAATACACGTGCCGGTTTCACGTGAAACAAGAGTAACAAGGCAGAAAAGATATAAGGCGATATGAGATTCGGAGAGGCTAGTGCATGAGTGATGACACTCCAATTTTCGCAGCGGCACGTCAGGCCAGCGAAATTATGCACGGAAACGGACTTCGGCTACAGCGACCGTCTGAGCCCCGAGTCATGTGTATCGCGAATCAAAAGGGTGGTGTAGGGAAGACCACGACCGCAGTGAACTTGGCGGCAGCCCTCGCTGCAGGCGGCCTAGGCGTACTTGTGATTGACCTCGATCCGCAGGGGAACGCTTCAACCGCGCTGGGAGTTGACCACAGTGAAGGCACTCCGTCTTCCTACAATCTGCTTCTCTGGGAACAGAATTTTCAAGAACTCGCGCAGCAGAGTCCCACGAACCCGAACCTATATTGCATTCCGGCGACAATCGACCTGGCGGGCGCTGAAATCGAGTTAGTTTCAATGTTCTCTCGAGAAAGGCGGCTTGCCGAAGTACTTGTGCCCGAGGATCTACGTGCTCTTGGGATCGACTACGTCTTTGTCGATTGTCCCCCTTCGCTGGGACTCCTCACGTTGAACGCGATGGTTGCGGCGAAGGAGATCCTTGTTCCGATTCAGTGTGAATACTATGCGCTAGAAGGCGTCACCCAGCTTCTCCGAAATGTGGAGCTCGTGACCGAAGCCCTGAACAAGTCATTGGCGGTGTCGACGGTCATGCTCACGATGTATGACGCCCGAACGAATCTCTCGCATCAAGTCGCCGAAGAAGTGCGCCAGCACTTTGGTTCGAAAGTGCTTCGAAACGTAATTCCCCGAAATATCAAGATTTCGGAGGCACCCAGCTACAACCAAACGATTTTGGATTATGACCCAGGTAGTAAGGGCGCTTTGGCGTACATCGATGCAGCCAAGGAAATCAATGAACGATTTATAGCGGAGTTCGGCGCATTGGTCGCCGCGAACAGCAAACACGAGGATGAGGATTGACACCTATGTCGACCAATAAGCGGCGAAGCGGACTCGGGCGGGGAATCGGCGCACTCATTCCCAGCGCCAGCGAGGGTGGCGGTCCACGGCTGGGAGATGGCGCCGCAGATGTGATTCTCGGGCCCAGGGGCAATGACGACAACCAACTCCCGCCCCGCCCCAATGTTTCACGTGAAACCCTCGGTTCGAAGGACAAGGACAAGGACAAGGACAAGGACAAGGACAAGACCGGATCGGGACCCGGATCGAGCTCATCTACCCGCGTACAGCCCGGTGGCGATATTCGCGGTAGGGGCGTCGCCCGAAACGCAGATGGCACCGAGATCGTGGATCCCGGTGCGGTGCTTCGTGAGGTCTCACCGAAGGACATTGAGCCGAATCCGAAGCAGCCGCGGTCGGTCTTCGATGAAGATGCGCTCGCCGAGTTGGTTCACAGCGTTAGAGAATTCGGACTATTGCAGCCCATCGTTGTCCGCGAACTGAAGGATGGGAAATACCAGCTCATCATGGGTGAGCGGCGCTGGAGGGCAAGCCAGAAAGCCGAGCTTGAGACGATTCCGGCGATCGTCAGGCAGACAGAAGACGAGAACCTTCTCCGGGACGCACTCCTTGAGAACATCCATCGAGTGCAGCTGAATCCATTGGAAGAGGCCTCCGCCTATGAGCAGCTACTCGAAGAGTTCGGCGTGACGCACACCCAACTTGCGGAGCGAATCGGACGCTCGCGGCCGGCCATCACGAATTCGATCCGGCTACTTCAGTTGCCTACGGCCGTGCAGCGGCGCGTCGCCGCGAATGTGCTCTCGGCGGGGCATGCACGAGCGTTGTTGTCCCTGGAAGGTCCGTCCGAGTCCAAGGAAGAGCTTGCGGCCCGCATCGTTGCGGAAGGTCTCAGCGTACGTAGTACAGAGGAGATCGTGTCGTTGATGAACGCCGGCAACGATAATTCTGCCGAGAAGGGCAAGAAGGGGCGCACCCCTTCCGAACCTGATCCCGAGCTTCAGGCCGTCGCGTCAACGCTTTCGGACAGGTTCGAGACCAAGGTGTCAGTAAGTATGGGAAAGAAGAAGGGTCGAATTACTATCGACGTCGGATCCTCCGAGGATCTGCAGCGAATCGTAAAAATTCTTCGCGGTAAGGGCAACTAGAACCCGGGACAGGGCCCCCGGAGAGAAACGTCACGGTGACAGAGGCTCACACGGCTTCCTCCGATGGAATGTAAGGGCGGTACATGGCAGGCGAGTTTCTCGAGCCGATAGACGGGGACGTTATCGTGGCTCCGGTCGAGCTCAACTCGTTCGATCGTTTGGATTCCCACTCGCGCAAATGCATGTACTGGCAGACAAACTCTGGGACCCACGAGTACACCCGAGGCTCTACTTTTGAGAAGGAAGCATGGCTGTCAAGCGTCCTTCTCCAATGGGGAGTGTGCGCCCAGGTTGCCGAAGAGTTCGGTCGCCCGGTCGGATCAGTGACATACGCTCCCCCGAGCAACATCGCACGAGTGAGAGCCTTCCCAAGCGGTCCTGTGGGATCCGATGCGGTGTTGATCGCGGACCTGCATGCGCATCCGGATTTCGATACGAAAGCTCGAAAAGATATCCGAAGCCTACTTCTCTCCGCCGTCGTCTCGGATGCGGCAAAGCGAGGAGTTAGGGCACTCGAGACATTTGCGCGTACGGAGAAGGGCTCAGAACGCCTTGAGACAGAATTCCGAGGATCCGAGGCAAAGCGGCACGCAGGCGGGCCATTGACGTGTCTTCAGGAAGATGAATTCTTCCTCGCGCGCGGATTCGAAGAAGTGGGAAAAGACCCCGAATTTCCGCGTCTCCGGCTCGAGATCGATGGAGAACATCTCTGGAAAGCAGACGTGGAGCATGCCCTGGATCAGTTGATCTTCGAGGCAAACATGCGGCCATCAGCTGTCAACAGCCAATAACAGGCCCAACGGGAAGGGACTACTTCTTGTTCGGTTCGTAGGACAAGATGTCTTCGACGGAGAATGTGCCTGTCTTCTGATCGCCCTCACCGAGAAGGTAGAGGCGCTTGACGCCGACGATTATCGCGTCGACGATCTGTTCACGCAGGTCCCTGTCGAGGAGGTTGGCCATATCTTGACTGTTATTGATGTATCCAAGATCAAGCTGGACAGAGGGCATCTTGGTGCGACGGAGGAGTGGCCAACTACGTCCGTGAGTACGGCAGTCACGAGTTCCTGTCCGTGACACGATTTCTCGCTGGATATATCCCGCGAGGGCGTCGCCCATCATTGAAACCGCGCCGAGCGAGTTGCCGAAGTAGAACGCGGCGACGCCGTTGGCCTCGGGGTTCGAGTGACGATCCAGTCGCAAGCTGATCATCAAATCGGCCTGGAACGAATTGGCGATCTCGGCACGCTCGTCGTCACCTGGAAGAATGGTTTCGGGGCGAGACCAAAGGACCTCGACGCCGGCCTGCGTCATCAAGGAGGCGAGCCGCTCGGTGAGTTGCCATACGATTTCCGCATCCGTGGTGGAGCCGTAAGGCGTCTCGATCGATACTGGACGCTCGGACCCACCCGGTCCGGGATCGAGGACGATGCGCTTGCCGGTGAGTTGAGGCCCTGCGTTACGCGCGCGCTCGCGTTCGACTATGGAACTGAGGTTTCCCCCGGTTACAAGCGTGGAGAGATTCGACAGGCTGGCGAGAGTCTCTGGCCCGGCGACTCCATCTGGGGTGAGTCCCGAGGAGCGTTGGTACTCGGTCGCCGCGTCATGGGTCAGCGCACCGAAAGCGCCGTCGATGTTGCCGGTATAGAAGCCCAGCTCGTGAAGTCGCTGCTGAAAGTTGACGACGTCGTCACCCACCATCGGGCGCGTAACGAGGTACGACATGTCGCGAGATCCCAGCTGATGCACGGTATCTGCGAGCGACGACGCCGTCGCAGGTCCGACGATTCCGTCGGCGATGAGTCCGCGCTGTTGCTGGAAGGCACGAACCGCAACTTCGAGGTCGGAATCGAAAAGTGCCTCGGTCTGCTCTGTCGCGCCGCCGGTTTCCGGCTCGGTCAATCCAACCGAGTCCAGATTGTGGAGGTGTCCTAGCGCTGCGAGCCGCGACCGTACCTGTGCGACCTCGACACCGCGATCACCTTTGCGAAGAGCCATGACCTCCCTTTTCTCCAAGAATCGTGGGCTTAACCAGTCAAAACCGTATTGCACCCACGGTATTAAAATATGCGGCCCAGTTGTAATTGGTCCCCCAACCCTAGTGGATGAAGTAACCGCATAGGTGAAGGTAGAGCCGGTACGCGACCAAAAACGTGTGATGAACAGCGCATTTCAATCAGTGAAGCACTGTAACAATTACTCGAATCTGCTCCCCATCAAGGATACGCGTCGCATCGTCCCTCAGCAGACCACTGACAACTATGCCATAGGCCCTGTGGCACTAGCTATTCGAAAGCTGATCGTCGATGAGGTCGGCGATGGCTCGCTTGGGTTGTGCGCCGTGAAGTGACGCGACCTGCTCGCCGTCTCGATAAATAACGAGCAGTGGGATTGACAGAATCTGCAGCCGGCTTGCCAGCGCGGGTTCGGATTGGATATCGACGCCGACAATGCTCGCCTGTTCTCCGAACCGTGCCGCGAGTTCTGCCAGAACCGGGTCCATTGCCTTGCACGGGCGGCACCACGGAGCCCAGAAGTCGACGAGAACGGGACGCGTACGGCTGGCCTCGATCACGCTGTGGTCGAACTCGTCGGTGGATACGAGAGGGAGCGCCGACTGGGCGCCTCGAGAATCCGAGGCGCCTGATCGCCGAGTGAACAATCCCATGGTCGGTGTATCCGTCTATTCTGCGGCTACTCGCCGAGCGAGGCCAGGAAATGCTCGGCGTCGATCGCGGCGGAGCAGCCCGATCCCGCAGCCGTGACGGCCTGCTGGTAGCGCTTGTCCACGAGATCGCCACAGGCGAAGACGCCGGGGACGTTGGTCGCGGTGGTCGCGATGTCGGTGAGAACGTATCCTTCGTCGTCAAGGTCGACCTGCCCCTTGACCAGGCTGGAGCGCGGGTCGTGGCCGATGGCGACGAACATCGCCGCAGTGTCGATCTCGCTTTGCTCGCCGGTGACGGTGTCGGTGAGGGCGAGGCCTGCAACCGAACCCGAGTCGTCGCCGCGAACGTTGCTCACGACCTTGTTCGTGAGGATCTCGACCTTGTCGTTGTTGCGGACACGGTCGATCATGATCTTCGAGGCGCGGAACTCTTCGCGGCGGTGGATCAAGGTGACCTTGGAACCGAAACGCGTGAGGAAGCCGGCTTCCTCCATGGCCGAGTCCCCCCCGCCTACGACGACGATCGGTTTATCGCGGAAGAAGAAGCCGTCGCATGTCGCGCACGAACTGACGCCTCGCCCGAGGAACTCTTGCTCTCCGGGGACGTCGAGGTAGCGCGCGGCCGCACCCATCGACAAAATGACGGCGCGGGCCGCATAGACCTCGTCTCCGACGTGAACCTTCTTGATGTCGCCGGAGACCTCTAGCTTGGTGACATCTTCCATCCGCAGGTCCGCACCGAAGCGCTCGGCCTGGTCGCGCATGTGGGTCATCAGCTCGGGCCCCTGGATTCCTTCGGGGAAACCGGGGTAGTTCTCGACGTCGGTCGTGGTCATGAGCGCCCCGCCGAACTCGAGTCCCTCGAAGACCAACGGTTCGAGCTCTGCGCGGGCGGCGTAGATCGCCGCAGTGTAACCGGCGGGACCGGAACCGACGATGATCAGGTTGTGGATCTTGTCGGGATCCGCACCGGTCGCCGAAGGGGACGCTGCGGTGTCGTCCTTGTCGGAGTCGAGCGAGAGATTGAAACCGAAGTCGGTCATGGAGTTGGTCCTAAGGTTCTTTGCTTGGCGTCACTATGCGGAATGTCCGCTCCCCAGTGTCCAACATCTTCGACGCGCGTGTTGTTCCCGCCCTCCCCCATCGCCCGCGAAACGACAGAACTCGCAGGTCGTTAACCAGACAAACTGATGCCCTCGAGGTGTGGCGCGAGGTGCCGACGGCCGCGGGTACAGCGGCTCTTCACGGTGCCGACGGGAACGTTGAGCAAAAATGCCGCCTCTCCTACGGACAGGCCGAGCATGTCGACCAAAATGATGGCGTTCCTCATCCCGGCGGGTATCTCGCGCAGTGCTTCGGCCACGACGAGGGACCAGATGGGGTCCTGATAGTAGAGCGTGCGGAAGGACACCTGTTCGGCGAGCAGGGGCGTGAGCTCGACGCAGCGCTTGCGCAGCGAACGGCGCATGCGGTCCCGGCATGCGTTGACCACGATGGCGTACAGCCATCCGCGTACGGGTGAATCCCCGCGAAAACCGGCCGCCTGCCGATAGGCGGACAAGAGTGCTTCCTGCAGCGAATCCGAGGCGTCCTCGGGGGACAAAGATGCGCGCGCCGCTGCGCGCCAGAGGGCGTCGTAATGCCGCCGAATCAAGGTCGCGAAAGCGACGTCGTCGCCGGCGACGTGGCGTCGGAGAAGCTCGGTATCGGTCTCCGCCACGGAGGGCGTGGCGTATTGAGCACCGGTGGGCACGCGGGCCCCGCCCACGGCGAGCCCGGCCGTTGGCCGGGCGAGGTCGGGGGTGGAATGGCTGCCGAGAGCGCGAGTGGTCACGCATCAAAAGTAGGACCACGCGCTCCGCTATGGGGGGCGCTACATTTGCGGCTGCCGGGCGACCGCCGGAGGACCGTTAGTCCTCGGGAAGCCCCGCGAGCTCGACCTCGCCGATCTGTGCGGAATATCCGGCGGCATCCGAACCGCTGAGCTTCGTGATCCAGATGATCACGTACTGCGCATCTTCGTCCATGTCGTCCGGATCGATGGCCACCGACTCCTCGCCACCGGAAACGGTGCCCTCACCCACCAGAGTCGTATCGTCCAATGACGTCGGAGACGCGGTGCCCGCTGTGCGGACCTCGAACTCGACTCCCCGATCCGGCGACGAGACGGTGACCTCGGTGAGCCGCGCAGCCTCCTCGAGCGACAGCAGCAGGCCGAGTCCGGGCTTGAAGGCCGTCGGCCCGTTGCCGAACTGGTTCTCGTAGGTGTCGGTGCGCCACGTGGTGTCCGCGGACCCGTCGGTGACGTTGACGGCGAGAGCCGAGTTCTCCGCGTTACCCGCGGAGGTGGACGGCTGCCACGTCGTCGCGTCTGACACCGCGAGTTCCTCGCCCTCCTCGGCGGGGGCGCTGGACGTGGGCGAGGCGGAGGTTTCGGAGCCCGACGAGTCGTCCTCGCCGGATTCGGCTGATTGCTGGGCCGCCTCTCGCGAGGCTCGCTGCTCCTCCTGCATCGCGTCGAGCTGAGCGGACAGCGGCACATCGTCGTCGCGGCCGCCGAAGCCGCCCATCATCGTGATGAGCAGGACGATGATGACGAGCACGCCCACCGCGCCCGCCCCGGCCATGATGACCCACCGGCGCTGATCGCGGACGCGCTGTTCGGCCGGAGACAGCTCCTCGCGTTCGGAATCCCAGGGACCGTCGCCCTCGCTGAGCGACTCGGCATCCGCGTAGTCCGAACGGGTAGGAGAGGTGCGGGCCGAGGCCGGCGCGGAGGAGGGACCTGCGCCGTCAAGAAGCGATAGAACGGTGGACGCCGAGGACACAGACGATCCGTCGAGCGTACGCATCGCGAGCGTGGCCTGGTCCACCGGTGCGCCGGACTTCTGCGGATCGACCGGCGTGCCGTCCGAATCCCGCTCGGCTTCCGGCAGACGGGAATCGGTGACGTCGACATCGTCGGACCCGGACGGCAGGTCGAGCGGCCACTTTCCGGTCTGCGCCGCGTAGAGGACCGCCCCGAGACCCTTGACGTCGTCCTCCCTGGACGCTGCCGGAGTGACGCCGGGGAAGGCGAGGATGGCCAGGCCGTCGTCGGTCACGCGGAGCTGATCCGGGGAGACCAGCCCGACGTCGCGCTGCTCGGCATGGGCGCGGGACGCGGAATCGGCCAGCGGACGGAGGGCCTCGGCGGCGCCGGAGGCGAGGCGCTTCTCGGCGGCCGCGGCGGCGAAGGACTTGCCCGGGGTCCACTCGGCGACGATGATGCCGCCGACCTTCCCGCGGATGACATCGAGCACGCCGGCGACGCCGGGCGCCCACAGCTTCGACAACGCGAGCGTGGCGTCGAGAACCTTGGCGGTGGTCTTCTTTCCGCCCTCGGCGGAGTCGCTCGGAGCGGGGTCGACGAAGACGAGCGCGACCTCTCGGCCCAGGCGCTGGTCGCGGGCCTGCCAGTAGCGAAGACCATTGCCGCCGCCGTGGGGCGCGACGAGGCGATAGCGGCCACCGGCGACCGCGCCGCCGGGGGCGAGGCGCGGCGAGGCGGAGTTTTCGCTTCCGCCGTTGACGTTGCCTTCTTCAGTGCTCACTTAGCCGCTCCAGGTACCGATTCGAGGTGTACTCGCGAGCTCGCCGAAAGGCATGAACCCTTCCGACCTCCGCCCAGTCGGCGAGCAGTACGAACTACACCAGGATACCCAGTGATGCGGCCGCGCAACGCGCAACCCGGCAGGCCGGGTCGTGTCGCCGGATGGGGCGCAGGTAGGCGGCATCCTCGCCCCGCCCGCGCGGCTATCCGCGGTTGCGGGACAGCAGCGCCGAAATCCGATTCGTGAGGGGCGCCAGCTCGGGCAGGTTCGAGCGCGTGAGCACCGCGACGATGACCACGAGCGCAATCGGGGTGAGGATCGCCATCCGGATGATGTCACCGAACGAACCGATTGCGCCGACGAGCAGATGCAGGTGGAGAATCCAGTCGGCGGCGAGCGCCACGGCACAGCCGATGACGGAGGCGAACAGGACCCATCCGGAGGATTTGAGCACCTCTCCCCCGCTGAGTGGGCCGAGGCTCCGCTTGAGAAGGATGTAGCCCATGACCGCGCCCGCGAGGAAGCCCAGCCCATTGGACAGCGCGAGCAGCATGACCACGTCCTGCGAGGACGTCGCGACATGCGGCGCAAGGTAGGCGCAGCCGACGCGGACCGCGGTGACGACGGTGATGATGATCGTCGGAGTCCAGTAGCTTTCCCGCGCGTAGAACACGCGCTGCTGGAGTAGCACGATGGCGTACGGGATGAGCGTGAACGCCGAGGCCGACATCGTGTTGCCGAGGATGTTCGCTTCCTCGGGAGAGAAGTTCTGGTAGGCGAACAGGCCGGAGGCTATGACGGGACCGAACGCGGTCATGAGAGCGATGATGGGCAGTAGTCCGGCGACCGAGAGGCGGGTGCCGAGCGAGATGTCCGCGACGACCTCCTTGTTACGGCCAGCGGTGCCGTTGTCGGCGAGGCGCGGATTGATCGCCGTGAGGAGGGTGACGCCGAGAATGCCGTAGGGCACCTGGAGCAGCAGCCAGTTGGACTGGTAGATCGCGATGGCACTCTCGTCGGCGGCCGAACCGATGCGGTTGGTCACGACGAGCCCGACCTGGCTGATGAGCACGTAGGTGAACCCCGCGAACGCGCTCGGCGCGAACTCCCTCAGGCGGTTGTCGATGCCCCACTGCGGGCGCAGATTGATGCCGAGCTTGTGGAGCGGCCACAGCAGCACGACGGCCTGTACGACGACGCCGAGCGTGGTGCCGATCCCGAGAAGGAGGATGGCCGGATCGAGGATGTTGACCGGCGCCTTCGGGTCGATGTCCTTGGCGAACAGAACATAGGCGAAGAGCGTCGCGATGCCGATGAGGTTGTTCCACACCGGCGCCCAGGCACCTGGGCGGAATACCTCGTTCTTGTTGAGGACGGCGAGCAACACCGAGAACACGGCGTAGAAGAAGATCTGCGGGAGCAGCAGGAACGCGAACGCGGTGGCGAGGGAGGTGTTGACCTTGCCGTCCGAGAGGTTGATGTCGGTGAGCCACGGGGCCGCGGCGACGGCGATGAGCGTGATGACGAATGCGCCTGTGGCGGTGACGGTGATCAGACGTCTGACGAACCCCAGACCTCCGTCGTCATCCTCCCTGGATGCGCGCGAGAGCAGGGGCATGAACATGCCCGTGAGCACGGAACCGAGGACGAGCTCGGTGACCATGTTCGGCAACTGGTTCGCCGTGTTGAACGCCGAGGCGACGGCGCCGCCGAGGGTCCACAGGATGAGGCTCATCCGGACGAAGCCGGTGATGCGGGAGACGAGGTTCGCGATCGCCATCGAACCGGTGGCGCGCAGCAGGCTCCGCGAGCTGCCGTGGGCGGCGTCCTCCGCGCTGCGGGTTTCGCCCTGGGCGAGTGGCCCCGGCTCGGCGTCCGCAAGATACTGCGACTGGACGATCTGCAGGTCGCCGAAGGCGCCCTCCGAGACCGGTGGCGGCGCGGTGGCCGCCCGAATCACGGAACTACCGGGCTCCCGGCGCCGCCCGCGCATGCCGAAGTCGGGTCTGCGTGGCGAATCGTTCACCTATTTGCTCCCTTCGCCATGGCTTGGTTCGGCACGTCCGCCGTCAGGCTCGGATGTATAGCCGGTGCTGGGATCTTCCCACGTTCCATCTGCTTTCGCGCGGCGCACCGTGAGGAAGCGGCGGAACATGAGCACTGCCGCGGCGATGCCGGCGACGAACATGAACAGCCACGCCAAACGGGAACCCCCAGTTTGCACCTCGATGTCGATGGGCTCGGAGAGCGCAACACCGTCCGGAGATACTAGCTGCATGGTGATGCCGGCGCGCGTTCCAGACTGATCGGAATCGGTGGGCAGCTGCATCGTCCGCGAACCCGAGGCCGGCACGGAGATGATGCCCTGGTTCTCGACGGTGATGCCCGGCGGGGTGTCGATCTGCACGGCGACGCGCACAGGAAAGGGCATGCCATTGCGGGCGACGAGCAGGAGCGGTGAGTTCGGCGAGGCCATCGTGTAGACCGCGCCCGGCGGGATGAGCGAAATCGACTCGAAGGCATTGTCCAGTGCGTTCTCGAGGCGGTCGAGCGAGTCCGCGCTGGCCTGTCGGGCGGTGCGGCCGGTGTCGGGACCGGCGAGTGGATCGTCGGCATCGAAGCCATTGGATTCGATGGAGCCGTCGCCCCCTGCGCGGCGGGCGGTCGTGGACAGCGTGCGCAGCGCCTCGGAGCGCAGCGGGTCGATGAACGCCGGGGCGGTGTTCGCGGTCGGATCCGAGGTGTCGACGACGTGTCGCAGCGTGGACACGCGGACCATGGCGTCGCGCACCCGGGAGATCGTGTCGATGTCGATGGCGCCGGGATCGGAATCGGCGATCGGCTGCCCGCTCGCGTCGGTCGGGAGAAAGCGTTCGACCTCGCCCGGGTCCGATGCGCCGGACGCCGGACCTTCTGCGTCCTCCTCGCGGGCCGGCTCGCGGCCGAGCGTGTCCGGGGTGATCGGAAGCCCCTGGCGCGTGGAGTCGAGGCGGACCGGATCGTCATCGGGCGCCTGGGCGAGCGCGTCGCCGAGCGAGAGCGGCCGCATATTCCCCGCCTCGATCTGACCGGACACGGTGTCGAGGAGAGACTGCACTCCGGCGTCATCCAGCGTCCACACGGCCGGAGGCATAACGAGGAGCTTGCGCGGCTCTCCGGAGTCCTCGCCTGCTTCGTCGGCTGTGTCCGAGGTGGGGTCGGCCTCGGTCGTTGCGGCCTCGGACATGTTCGCGAGCACCGGGGCGAGTAGCGAGGCGCGGGCCGATTGCAGGCGGGCGGCCGGGGAATCGGACTCGAGCCAGTAGCGCTGGTTCGCGCTGGAATACCGCGGATTCTCGGCGATGGCTCCCGTCGCGGCCAGCGAAGAGGCCAGGTAGGGGTCGTAGGCGAGCGCGTGCTGACCGGATTCGAGCCGGTGGACACCGGATGTCGGGATTGCCGAATCGGGAGTGCTGACGGCGGACGACGCGACGACCAATGGTGAGTCGCGAAGCGCCGGGATCTGGTCGACGGTCTGCTGGGTGATGGTGCCCGAGGTGGGAATCACCGCATCCGTGGTCGACTCGACTCCGAGCACACGGGTGAGCTCGTTCGCGGGGCCGTCGCCGACGGCCGAGGCGAGCGCGTCGGATTGCGTCGCGGCGACCGCGTCGAGATCGGCCTGGTTCGGCGGCAACGGGACCGTGCAATGGTCTGCGGCGAGATCCCGGAGACGGTCGAGCCATGCGGAGGCCTTCGGCGCCGCATCGGAGATCCGCTGGGCCTCTTCCGGCCCGTCGACGATGACCTCGTAGCCGGCGGCGATGTCCGCCGCGGTTCGCAGCAGTTCGGGGTCGATGGCGAGGCACACCGCGGTGGAGAGTTCTTCGTCGGATTGCTCGGCATTCTCGAGGGCGTCGAGCAGTCCGTTGAGCCGGCCGCCGTCGCCGAGAGAGGTGAGCAGAGAGTCGTCGGTCAGATGCACTGTCGGTGCGGGTCCGTCGAGGCCGGGGCTGATCGCGCGGCGCGTGGGTGCGGCGGCGATCGGATACACCACGGTGACGTCGCTGGCGGGGCTCGTCTCCGCGCGGGAGGAGAGCTCGGATCCGTCGGCGCCGGGTAGCAGTTGGAGCGCGGACGGCATCACCGGGAGCAGCACGCGGGCATCGTCGAGCCGCGCGGCATCGCCGCCCGCCGGGGTGCCGTTGACGTTGACGAGCAGCGGGTACACGCCCGGCTGATCGATCCGCAGCGATGGTCCGTCGTTCGCATCGGCGAGCGGCATCTTCACCTCGAACGGCACCTCCGCGCCCGGCGCGAGGGTGTCCGCGAGCGGCTCGAAGGGGCCGGCCGTCTCGAAGTCCTGCTCGGGCGCCGACAACGCGGTGCGCACCTGCGACGGCTGCGAGGTCCCGGGGCCGCGCTGCAGCCGAAGCGTGAGGTCGGAAATCTCTTCGTCGGACGCGTTGGTCACCGTCCCGCGGACCGTGACCAGCGGGATGCCGTTGATCGCGTCGGAACCGGGCGCGCCGTCGGCGACCTGCGGGGTGATCTCGTCGATCGACACGCGCGCGTGCGCGGGCGCCGGATTCGGGACGAGATCGAGAGCCGCCGCCGTCTGCGGTTCGGGCGCTCCCGGTGCCGCCGTGGGCGCGGCGGCCGCTGACGGGGCGCCGACTATCGACTGGGCCGCAGTGATCCCGGCGACGGGTGTCAACAACAGGGCGGCAGTACACGCCACACCGGCGCCGACTCTCGCGCCCCGCCGGATCACTGTCCGCTGCCCCGAGGGTTGTCGCCGCGGCCCGACCGGCCGCCGTGGGATCCGCGGGAACGCTGGCCCTGCTGATTCTGACCGTGCGCAGCCTGCTGACCACCGCGGCCGCGGCCGCCTCGACCCCTGCGGCGGCGCGAGCGTTTGCGCCCTTCGCCACCACCGCGCGCCCTGTCCGAGCCCGCTCCGTGGTCGTTGCCGCCGCCCTGTCCGGGCTTGTTGCCGCTTGCCGACGCCGAACGTGCCGGGTTCTCTTCGCGAGTCGCGGATCTTCTGTTCGGATCGACAACGTCGGCTGGCCGTGGCTCGGGATTTCGCCCGGCCACCTCGGCGGCCGCGAGCTCCGGAAGGAGGTCGCGGGCCGTGTCCATCAGTCGGCGCTCGTCGGTGTAGGCAAGCCGCATGGGCAACAGCTTAAAAGCCACCCATGCCACTTCGGTGATTTCCGGGTCCTCATCGCACAAGTCACCGTCGTCGTACCGGATGATGTGGTGGTGGACGGTCTTGTGGATGCGTTTGCCATCGGCGACGAACCAGTAGTCGATGCTGCCGAGCTCGGCGAGAATCGTGCCGTTGAGGCCCGTCTCCTCGAGCACCTCGCGCCGCGCGGTCTGCGCGTAGGTTTCGCTGCCCTCGACGTGTCCCTTGGGCATCGACCACAACATACGCCCACGCCGGTCGAGGCGGCCGATCAACGCGACCTCGAGGGCGTCGACGCTCGCTAGGTCGAGACCGGCACCCTTCTCCGCGTACGCTTCGGCGAGCTCGGCGAGTCCGCGTACGACCATCCCGCCCGCGGACGTCTCGCGGACCGTTCGCAGCGAGGCGTGCGGTCCCCGCGCAGTGGATTTACGAGTGCCACCCCGCGCGCCCTGCCCGCGCTGCTGGGCGCCGCGTCCGCCGTGGCGCTGGCCTTGCTTCTGACCCGACTTCTGCCCGGGCTTGTGACCTTGGCCCTTTGAGCCTTGCCCCTTCGCACCCTGGCCGCGCGTCCGGCCACCCGAGCGAGAGCCGCCGCGGGTGTTCTTGCGTTGTTGTCCTTGTTGTCCTTGCTGCTCGGCGGAGCCGTCGCCGCCCGCGCCTGCCTTCGACGTCCCGTCGCCAATGGTGGTGCTGTTGCCTGCCGCGCCCGCCTGGGCGCGTGCCCCGGAGCCTCGGCCTCGGCCGCGCCGACGCCGTCGCCGGGAGCGGCCTTCCGCCGGCCCGTGTCCTGGGTCGGCATTGCCCTGGGCGGGGCCGCCCTTCGGTGATGCACCACCTGTCCCGTTGTCGCCCTTTCCGGGCGACCCGGCGGAGCCGTGCGCGTGGGCGCGCTGTCCGCCGGCCGGGGGCTGCGCGGCGTTCGAACCGTGGTTTCCCGCAGGTCCGGCCGCGCGCCGGGAACGTCGTCGGCCTGGGCGCGAACTCGCGCTCGCCGTTTGACGTTCAAAATCGTTCACTTGCCAATGGTATCCGACAACCCCCGCCAACTAGGGAATCGTCGGCTCGTGCGCGGCCCCTGTCCGGTTCCCTCCCGCGGCGGGGACGGATTCGGGCCGCGAGCAATTCGCGGTAAAGTTTTCGCCGTGACTTCCCCGGGCCAGCAACTGGAGCTTCTCGCCGCGGCGCAGGGCCGACTCAACGCGTTGGCCCCGCTGCTCACGCCGCTCGCCGACGATTTCGCGGCGAGCGGGCACGAGCTGTACCTCGTGGGCGGTAGCGTGCGCGACGCGCTTCTCGGTGCGCGGGTGTCGGACATGGATTTCTCCACCGATGCGCGCCCGGAGACCGTTCGCCGGATCCTTACCCGCCGTGCCCGCGCCGTGTGGGACACCGGAATCGAGTTCGGCACCATCTCCGCAGCCATCCCGGTCCCCCGGTCCGCCGCCCCGTCGCTGGATGACGACGCGCAGCCGCAGCCCGAATGGCAGGTCGAGATCACGACGTACCGCGCGGATTCGTACGACGGGGTCACCCGGAACCCGACCGTAACCTTCGGCGACACGCTCGAGGGCGATCTCGTCCGCCGGGATTTCACCGTCAACGCGATGGCGGTGCGCCTCCTGCCAGGCGGTGGCACGGAGTTTTGCGATCCCATCGGCGGGATGGACGCTCTCGCCGAGAAGATCATCGACACCCCGTCGTCACCGGAAGTGTCTTTCGGCGACGATCCGCTGCGGATGCTGCGCGCGGCGAGATTCGTCTCGCAGCTCCGCTTCGACCTCGCCCCGCGGGTGCGCGAATCGATGAGGGAGATGGCCGAGCAGATCGACCGAATCACGGTCGAGCGCGTTCGCACCGAGCTCGACAAGCTCATGCTCGGCGCGGATCCCGTCGCCGGGATCAACGTCCTCGTCGAGACGGGCCTGGCCGAGCGGGTGATGCCCGAAATCCCCGGTATGCAGCTCGAACGCGACGAACACATGCAGCACAAAGACGTGTACTGGCATTCGCTCACGGTGCTGCAGCAGGCGATCGACCTCGAGGACGAAGGCCCGGATCTCGTGCTTCGTTGGGCGGCGCTGCTGCACGACATCGGCAAGCCCGATACGCGCGCGCCCAAGCCCGGCGGCGGGGTCACCTTCCACCATCACGAGGTCGTCGGCGCGAAGATGGCTCGTAAGCGGATGCGGGCACTCAAGTATCCGAAGGCGATGATCGAGGACGTCTCGGGCCTGATCTTCCTGCACCTGCGCTTCCACGGCTACGGCGACGGTGCGTGGACGGATTCGGCGGTGCGGCGCTACGTCAACGACGCCGGCGACCTGCTGCCGCGCCTGCACAAGCTCGTCCGCGCCGACTGCACCACCCGCAACAAGCGTCGCGCGAACCGGCTGCAGCGTAATTACGATTCCCTCGAACAGCGCATCGCCGAGATCGCCGAGGCAGAGGATCTCGCGCGCGTGCGCCCCGATCTCGACGGCAACGACATCATGGAGATCCTCGGCGTGCCGCCGGGCCCGGTCGTGGGCAAGGCGTGGAAGTACCTCAAGGAGCTCCGGCTCGACCGCGGCCCACTGGACCCGGACGAGGCCAGGGCCGAGCTCAAGGCGTGGTGGGAGAACCAGCAGGGCGGGAACTGACGTGGGTCTCGCGCGCGGATGGCACGTGACCTCCCCGGCGCGGCGTGCGCAGCTCTCCGGCGCCGTCGCCGCGCTCGTCTCCCGGCGGTCGTGGGGGATCGTCTGGCTCATCGCGCTCGCGGTGAGCGCCGCCATCCACGTCCTCGGGTTCCCGGGACTGCAGGACCATCCGCCCTACCGCATCGATTTCGACGTCTACCGCACCGGCGGGCAAGTCGTTCTCGACGGCGGCGACATCTTCGCGATCCTCCCGGCACTGGCGCAGGGCGACCACCTGCCGTTTACGTATCCGCCGATAGCGGCGCTGATATTCACGCTGTTCACGTTCGTCCCGCTCGGCGTCGGCTCGACGCTGATGACCCTCGCATCGATCGCCGGCCTCGGCTATTGCCTCGTCCTCGTTGCGCGTTTCACGTGGAACATCTCTGCCCGCACGGCGATCGGACTCACGCTTCCCCTACTCGCGCTCGGTTTGTGGATCGGGCCGGTACGCGAGACGCTGCTGTTCGGGCAGATCAACATCCTGCTCATGGTGGGTATCCTCGCAGGGCTGCTCGCCGGAACGGCGCCGTGGCGTCCGAGCGGCCGAACCGATGGCGGCGGCAATCCCGCGCGCGCCTCGCTGTGGGGCCCGCTGCTCGTCGGTCTCGTGTCGGCGGTCAAGCTCACCCCGCTCGTGTTCGGGCTGTACTACCTCGCGCGGCGCGACTTCCGCGGAGCCGCGGCAATGACCGCCGGATTCGCCGCGAGTACCGGTATCGGCTTCGCCGTGCTGCCAGGCGCCTCGGTCGAATACTGGACGACGACGCTGCTGTCCTCCGAGCGAATCGGCGCCCCCTCCTTCGCCACGAACCAGGGCTTCAACGGCCTGCTGCAGCGGCTCGTCGGCGAGGGAACCACGGCCTCCGCGATCTGGGTCGCCCTGTCGATCGCGTCGATCGCCGTCATCGGAATCCTTGCCTGGGCCCTGAGTCGAGCGGGCCGCCCCGCGGACGCGGCGCTCGCGGTGGCGCTGGTGTCGCTGTTCGCCTCGCCTGTCACGTGGGGGCACCACTGGGTGTGGATCGTGCCGTTCGCGATCGTCGTCCTGCGCATCGCATTGCCGCGTCTGACGTCGGACGCCGCTCCCCTTCCGGCCCCGCTCGTGCGCTACGCGCGCATCCTCGCGGTCGCGGGCGCGCTGATCTTCTACGCCACCCCGTACTGGCTCGTGCCGCACAACGACGGGGCCGAGCAGAACTGGAGCGTGCTCGACCACATCGTCGGAAACGCGTTCGTCCTGTGGGCGCTGGCCTACCTCGTGCTGCTCGCGTGGTGGGCGCGGGTACCCCAATCCGCGGAACCGGCCGGAAAAGTTTCGCCCGCGAACGGATGATCCCCGGCGTGCCCGACCCGCGTTCGGACGAGTCCGGGCGCACGGGGTTCACTGCGCGTAGGCACAGGTAGATCGTGTGGAGGTGCGTCTCCGAGCCGCGTGCCGGGGCAGACGAGTGTTCACTGCGCGGACGGCGCGGTCGTGGCATTCCTTAGGGCTTTGTCTGGGTTAATTTTCGCAGGTCACGGCTTTAATGTGACACAGCTCTCGATCAGAGGGCGTGAACCGACAGCTCGAAGGAGCCTCCCGTGACTACGCCGCACACCCTGCCCACATCCGTCGGTGGTGACCGCGATGTCTGGCAATCGCCGCGCCACCGCCGCGCCGTCTACGCGATCCTCGCGATCGTCGGCGGCGCCATCTTGTTCGACGGCTACGACCTCGTCATCTACGGCGCAGTCCTGCCGACCCTCATCGCGGACGAGGGCGCAATCGGAGCGCTCAGTCCGGCCGTGGCGGGCTCCCTCGGTTCGTACACGATGGTCGGGGTGATGATCGGCGCGCTTTCGGCCGGTGCCGTCGGCGACCGCCTCGGCCGGCGCAAGGTGATGCTCACCGCCATCGCCTGGTTCTCCGTCGGGATGGGACTCACCGCGTTGGCTGGCTCGATCACCGCGTTCGGTGTGCTGCGCTTCGTCACCGGCCTCGGTGTCGGCATGATCGTCGCGACCGGCGGCGCGATCATCGCCGAATTCGCCCCGCAGAACCGGCGCAACCTGTTCAACGCCATCGTCTACTCCGGCGTCCCGGCCGGTGGCGTGCTCGCCTCCGTCCTCGCGGTCGCCCTCGAGGACGCGATCGGCTGGCGCGGGCTGTTCGCCATCGGCGCGCTGCCCGTGGTGATCCTGCTACCGCTCGCCTTCTACGCGCTCCCGGAATCCCCCCGTTGGCTCGTAGCCCGCGGACGCCTCGCCGACGCCGAGCGCCTGTGCGCCGCACACGATTTCCCGGCCGAACAATTCCTCGCCGTCGACGCGGCGACTCCCGCCGAAACTACCGGCGCCACCGCCGATGACAAGAACAAGGCGCTGAGGCGCACCGGCTTCGCCGCGCTCTTCTCTCGTGCCTACCTGCCCGGCACGATCCTCATCGGCACCATGAGCTTCATCGGGCTGTTGTCGACCTACGGTCTCAACACGTGGCTCCCGCAGATCATGCAGGAAAACGGCACCAGCGCCGATAACTCGCTGTACTCGCTTTTCGCGCTCAATGGCGGCGCGGTAGTCGGGGGCCTCGTCGCCTCCTGGGTCGCCGATAGGGTTGGCGCGAATAAGATCATCACCACGACGTTCCTGATCGCCGCCCTGTGTCTGTTCCTCCTGCCGAACTCGATGCCGGTATGGCTCGTTTACCTGCTCATCGGCTTCGCCGGCATCGGCGTGCTCGGCACCCAGGTACTCACCTACGGTCTGACGTCGAACTACTTCGGCACCTCTGCCCGCGCCGCCGGCGTGGCGTGGTGTGCGGGCTTCGGCCGGCTCGGTGGCATCTTCGGCCCGCTCATCGGCGGGCTCCTCATCGGGGCCAACTTCGGTGCCGGCGCAGCCTTCTTCGTGTTCGCGACCGTCGCGGTGATCGGCGCCGTGTGCACGGCCCTGATCCCCCGCTCCCCCGCGGACGCCGAGATTCGGGTTCGGCCGGCCGGCGAACCGGTGGAGGACGAGCGGGTGCGCGAGGCGGCCACGAACTAGCGCGCCGTCCGACGTCATAGGTGTGGATAGAGCCTGTGGCAATCCACAGCCGGATGTAGCGCACCCTGTAATCCATGCCTGTGGGTCAAGCTATGGGCATGGATTACTTCTTCGGAGACGGCCTCGTAGAGCCGACGCAATGGACCACCCCGCCCAACCTCGACCTCGGCGGTGCCGGGGCGCTCGACGCCGTGGCCCTCGATTTCACAGGCGATGGAACGGAGTCCGATGCGATGTGGGATTCCGATGGCGATGGCGTCGCCGACCGGGTCGTGCTCGCTCATGGCACCGAGTACGAGGAGACCTACACCGACGACGGTGCGGGGACGTGGGCGGTTCCCTACGTGGGTGGGGCTGCGGCGGGTTCGGCCGCCGCGGGCGGAGCGCTCGGCGGACTCGGTTCGCTGAGTCCTGCGGCGCTGGGAGGAGGATCGGTGGCCGGCGGGTCCGTGATGGGCGGTGGTTCGGCCGGCGGACTGGGGTCGCTTGCCGCCGGTTCGTTGGCGCTTGGCTCGATCGGTGGTGCGCTCGGGGGAGGCTCGGCCGAGGGACTCGATGTTGAACTGCCGCCGTTACCCGAACCCCCGCCGCTGCCGGCCCCACCGGAGCTGCCGAACCTGTGCGATGTGGTGTGCCCCGAGCCCGTGCAGGGCGGGATCGGTGAGGCTCCCGCGGCTGAACCCGCGCCCGAACCCGCGCCGGAGCCGGTCCCCGAACCAGTGCCGTCGGTGGAGGAGTCGCTGGGCGAGGATCCCGATCACCTCGCCGGTCCCGACCCGGTTCCCGCGGCACCACCGGCGGGCAGTGCCGAGCTCTCGGCGATCCAAGGCGGCATCGAGGCGGCTTCGGCTGCGGCCGTGGGCTCGCTCGACGCCGCCGCCCTCGGTTCGACCGGGGGCGGCAGCGTCGATGCCGGTAGCGCCGCGGGAAGCGCCGCCGCCGGGTCGCTAGCGGCTGGGTCCCTGGGGGCCGGTTCGGCCGGTGGCGGGTCCGTGGGAGTGGGATCCGTTGGGGTCGGTTCCGTGGGCGGGGGTTCCGTGGGTGGGGGCTCCCTGGGCGCCGGGTCCTTGGGCGCCGGACTGGGCGTGCTGTCGGGGTCCGTCGGTCTCTGATGTCCCCGTCCCGCCGGGCGCCGGCCTGGACTCCGCACGGTTCGAAAGCCGCGTCGCCGCCACGAGCAGCATGCCGCCCACCAGGCAGAACACCAGGATTCTCACGAGCGCGCTCATCGTCGCCAGGTCGACGAGGAAGAGCTTTGCCAGGGAGGCGAGGAACACGAGCGCACCCACGGCCCGGGCGCCGGGCAGTGCCTTCTTCGTCGACAACAAGACGATGGCGAGGGCGAAGCATCCTACGGTGACGACCAGGTGTCCGAGGTAGAAGTACACATCGCTGCCCGAACCTGCCGTGAGGTAGAGCCCTGCATACAGGATCGTCGAGGCGATCCAGGCGAGGGAAAGGAGCGCCCACGCCCAGTTCGGCGTCGAGGTCGCCGGGCGCGTGGAGAAGAGTGCCGGCAGGGTTCGAGCGAGTACGTGGAGCGCGAAGAGGAGCATCGCGGTGGTCACCGAGAGCTGCGCCAGCGGCAGACCGGGGACGTCGGAAGGCTCATCGGGGAGCATCCACAAGTCCGGGTTGAGGATCAAGGGGATCGTCCAGACCAGTGGGATGGTGCCAATGATGCACGCCTGGGCGAGGCTATGCATCGTTCGGTTGTGCCGGTGCCAGGCGAACGCGCTCGCCGCGGACACCGACACAGTGATGCAGGAGATCCCGGCCGGCCAGTCGAGTTCGCGTGCCGTCCAGAGCAGGCCGATATTGAGGGCCATCGCCCCGAGGCTCATCGTCACTCGGCCGTACGTCACGGTTGTGGACTGCAGCCGCGAGGAGCGGAGTTGGAGGAAGATTCCGGCGGGAATGTAGACAGCCGACAGGACCAGCAAGAAGAACGGGTTCGGGTTGACCTCGAGGTCGAAAAAGAAGAGCGCGACCGGGATCGTCGGCGCCAGTGCGCACGCGCCGGTGATGAGTTCGTACGAGCGGTCGTGTTCGATGTCGCGGGCGCCGATGATCATGGCGCTTGCCGCGACTGCGGTGAGGACGGCGATGTAGCCCGCCGGGCCGAGACCGAAATCGAGCTCCTCGCCATCGGTGACATCGAACCATATCAGTACGAAGATCGCGGTCACCGTACCGAGATAGGCGACGGTGCGGACGACGCGAAGCACGATACCCAGGTGCGTGGTGGCCAGACCGGACACGAGGAACATCACGGCGACGGCCGCGAGCGTGAGTAGGGAGTGCCCGACGATCACCATCGAGACCATCGCGCCACATGCGCCGATTCCGGCAATGACAGCGGAGGTGAGTTTCCGCGCGAGACCTAGGCCACCTGCGGCGACGAGAAACACGACGAACAGGCCGATTGCCTGAGGGAGGAGCTCGTATACGGCCGAGGCGGCCACCGGGATGAGCATGAATACCGCGATCGACGTGCCGAGAAGTGCCAGCGCGCCGATGTGTGTCGATGGCCTGGCGAATAGGTGACCCTGCGGCCGAGGCGAGGTCAGATCCCGCTTGTGCTCGTGGCGCCGTTGCAACACCCAGCCGGTGATGCCGAGGACCGCTCCGACGAGGACGGCGATCCCGAGCTGCCCGAACGGGCCGACGAGATTGAACACGATGGCGAGGAAAAACGCCATACCGATGGCGGTGAGGACTCCGCCGACGATTCCGAGCACGCGGGTGACCGCGCCCTCCTTCGTCCACCATGGCTCAGGCTTGGGCTCGGCGACCCGCTTATCAACAGGTGGCAGCGGATGCTGGGCACTCCGGAACGCCGGGCCCGTATTCGCCTGTCGCACCCGATTGTGAGCGGTTTGGAAGGGCGACGTCGTCCTGTCGGCGTGCCGGGAGTTGGTCTGTGGCTGACCGGCGGCTTCCGGCTTGTCCGGCGACGGGTTCCGCGGTGCCGGCCTTGCCGCCGGAGGCGTGCTCTTCGCCGGCGCTGGAGCAGCTGGGCGGGCCGTCGCCTTGTCGGCCAAGGCGGTGGGCTTCCTCTCCGCTGCGGAGGGCGCGCCGAGCGCGTCGACGCGCGTGGCGATTCGGCTCAGGATCTCTTGGGACTGCCCGAAGGTCGCCGCCAGCTGGCGAATGTCCTTGCCGAGATCCGGCACGTTCGAGCCTAGCTTCGGGGAATCTTCGCGTGTAGTGGTCATAACCCACCGATGCGCGCGCGGGGCCGAAATGTTCCTCCTCGTCGCGTGACCT
Organism: Dietzia timorensis; assembly: GCF_001659785.1. Taxonomy (NCBI): domain Bacteria; kingdom Bacillati; phylum Actinomycetota; class Actinomycetes; order Mycobacteriales; family Dietziaceae; genus Dietzia; species Dietzia timorensis. Next base: position 3,581,089 of record NZ_CP015961.1, on the reverse strand, counting down.
GCGCGGCAGGCGGCGCATCGTTGACCCCGCCGGACGCCCGGAACGGGGGTACGGGGCAAGCCAACCCGCCAGAATCCCGCGCCATCTCGCCGTTCTGGCCGCACAATATGCACATAATCACGCCGCTTCCGGCGGCCGGTGCAAAGGAGGCAGACACGGATGAGCGAGCGGCAGAACTACCTGTCCGGCGCGCGCGACGCTCGACAGCCCTGCCCCGGCGAGCTCCTCATCGCTTCTCCCGGGATGGACGATCCGATCTTCGGGCGCACCATCATCTACCTCATCGAACACGGCATCGAAGGCACGCTCGGGGTCATGCTCAACAAGCCGCTCGACGCCAATGTCGCCGAACTCCTCGAGCACTGGGGACAGATCCTCGCTCCCCCGCACGCGCTTTTCCGCGGCGGGCCGCTCAGCGGGGACTCCGGCGTAGCGCTTGCGGTGGCCCAGCCCGGCCGGCCGCTCCGCGACGACGAGCACGTCCACAACGTCGAATCACGGGTGTACGTCGTCGACCTGGATGCCGACCCCGATTCCCTGTCTAATGCGGTGGAGGGCGTGCGCATTTTCGCGGGCTACGCGAGCTGGGCACCGGGGCAGCTCACCGCGGAACTCGCGCGCGGGGATTGGATCGTCGCGATGGGCCTGCCGTCCGACGTCATCACCGATAAGGCCGGCGATCTCTGGGCGCAGGTGATGCGCCGGCAAGAGGCGCCACTGAGCCTGTTCTCGACCTACCCCACAGATCCGAATCTCAACTAATGGGAGAAGAAATTCATAAGTTGGGATAGCTGCGAGTACGCTCGGGCCCATGGATGACGGCGGAGACTCTCGCACTCGGGCCCCCGGGGCGCGCCCGCGCCGCGACGTCACGGCGTGGCACTGGGCGGTGCTTGCGATTTCCACGCTCGCCGCGAGCGCGACCAGCGCGTTCGTCGTGGGCGTGGCGTTTCTCATCCCCCACCTTCACGCCGCCGGGGTTTCGCTCACCGCGGCCGGGGTCCTCGTCGCGATGCCCAACGTCGGCGTCGCGTGCGCCCTCGTGGCCTGGGGCTCCCTCGTCGACGCGAAGGGCGAGCGCCTCGCGCTCACGTCCGGGGCCGCGCTGACCGCGCTGGCGATCGGCGCGTCGATGTGGACTGCGGCGGCAGGCGGCACCCAGACGGCGGGCCTGGTGTGGCTCGGCGTGCTGTTCACCTTGGGCGGCGCGGCCTCGGCGGCGGCGAACTCGGCGTCCGGGCGCGTCGTCGTCGGCTGGTTTCCGCCCCAGCGGCGCGGACTCGCCATGGGAATCCGCCAGATGTCCCAACCCGCAGGCGTCGCGGTCGCGGCGATGACGATGCCGTGGATCGCCGGAGGCCACGGGGTGTCCGCGGCGCTCGGCGTCCCGATGGCGCTGGCCGCCGCGTCGGCCGTGCTCAGCGCGCTCGTGGTCAAGGATCCGCCGAGGCCCGATAAGTCCTCGAGCAGCGCGGCCGTGCTCGGCACCTCGCCCTACCGCGTGCCCTACCTGTGGCGCATTCACGCAACCAGCGTTCTGCTCGTGCTTCCCCAAACCCTCATGCAGTCGTGGCTTCTCGTGTGGCTCGTCGTCGGCGAAGGCTGGAACGCGGTGGCCGCAGGTACCGTCGTCACGGTCACGCAGGTACTCGGCGGGATCGGGCGCATCGTCGTCGGCGGCGCCTCCGACAGGCTCCCCCACCGCAACTGGCTGCTGCGCTGGGTAGCGATGTCCGCGGCGGTGGCGTTCGGCGCGCTCACCGCCGCCGAGGCGCTCGGGGTGCCGAACTCGGTCGCCATTGCCGTCGCCGTGATCGCCTCGGTGATCGCCGTCGCCGACAACGGACTCGCCTTCACCTCGGTCGCCGAGTTCGCCGGCCCGTTCTGGTCGGGGCGGGCGTTGGGGGTGCAGAATACGATGCAGTTCCTGGCGGTCTCGGCGGCCACTCCCCTGTTCGCGGCGGTGATTTCCGGGCACGGATTTGTCTGGGCGTTCGCGCTCGCTACGCTCGCTGGGATGGCGGCGATCCCGTTGGTGCCGCGGCGCGACGAGCGCCGCGAGGACTCCGCGGAATTGCTGGGGGCTGCCGGGACGTAGCGGCGTCCCGAATCTCTACATAAGGAGAGTTGACGATGTCGGACGACGCCGCGCCGGCCCACTCCGCGACATCCGGATCGGCGCGCGCCGAAATCCGCAAGGGAGTGGCCGACGCCCTCCCGGTCGCGGTGGGGATGCTCCCGCTCGGCCTCGCGTTCGGCGTGCTCATGGTGCAGTCCGGCTTCGACTGGTGGTGGACTCCGGCATTCTCGATCCTCATCTACGCCGGATCGATGGAGTTCCTCGCCATCGGTCTGTTCCTCGCCGGCACGCCCATCGCCAGCCTCGGCGCGGCAAGCCTGCTCGTCAACTTCCGCCACATCTTCTACGGGCTGTCCTTCCCGCTGCACCTCGTCCGAAACCGGCTGGCCAAGGCGTATTCGGTGTATGCGCTGACGGACGAGACCTACGCGATCGTCTCGACGAAACCGCGCGGAACCGTCTCGGGCACCCGGGCGGTGACGGTCGCCGTGTGCTGCCAACTGTTCTGGGTGCTCCCCGGAATCGTCGGCGCGCTCGCCGGTGGATTCATCCCCGACTCCGTGCAGGGCTTCGAATTCGCGCTCACCGCGTTGTTCACCGTTCTCGCGATCGACGCAATTCGTGTCAACGCCTCGTGGTGGCCGCCGGCGGCTGCGGCCGCTTGTGGCCTGGGCGCGCTCCTCGTCGCCCCCGAGCAGATGCTCGTCCTCGGCCTGGCCGCCTACCTCGTGGTGCTCCTCGTGGTCTTCGCCGCCGGTTACCGCTCCGGCCCGCTGCTCGGTAGCGGCGGCAGCCACAGTTCACCCATGACGTCGGAGGGCGAATAGCGCAATGCCCGAACATATCTCCGCCGGCTATGTGATCGTGGGCCTCGCCGTCATGGGCCTGATAACGGTCCTGCTGCGCCTGGCTCCGTTTGTCGCGCTGTCGCGGCTGCAGCATTCGCGGATCGTGCAATTCCTCGGCATCTACATGCCCGCCGGGGTGATGGTCGTGCTCGTCATCTACACGCTGCGCGACACCTCGACGGCGGTGGCGTCGTGGGTGCCCGCGGCGGCCGGAATGGCCGTGGTGATCGGCCTGCACCTGTGGCGCCGCTCGAGCGTGCTGAGCATCTTCGCAGGTACGGCCGTGTACGTGGCCCTCGCCTCCCTGCTGGGCTGACAGGCCGCTAGGCCGACCGTCCACTAAGCCATGATGCGATCGAGGAACCTCGACGAATCCGGGATCGAGGCCATCACCGTCGAGCTGTGGTCTTCGGTCGGGTACACGTGCAGCTCCGGTGGCTGCGCGTTGAGCGCCATCTGCGCGGCGAGCGAGAGCGCGAACGGCGCCGGCACGTCGATGTCCAGCAGCCCCTGACCGAGGAATACCGGGCGGTCGTAGCCGCGGTCGGGCGTGCCCATGTAATCGCGCAGGATGCCGTAGAAGTTGGGGATCTCGCGAAGCGGCCGCGTGAGTAGCCGCGCGACCTGCGTATCCCCCACCGTCTCCTGCAGCTCGTTGTAGCACTGGACCTCGGCGGAATCGAGGAGGCCGATGCCCTCCGGGGTGAGGAACGAGTCGATGTCGAGCTCCGGGTGGGCGTCGCGCAGCGCCGTCAGGATATAGACGGAGTAGACGTTGAGCCCGCGCGGAATCGCGATCGGCGGGAAGTCCGGCGCCGCCCACTGGAAGATGGCCTCGATGTTCGCCGGTGTGCCCGTCGCGACGACGCCGCGATAGTCGAGGCCATACGGGGCGCCCAGGCCACCGGCGCGGGCCGCGGCGTTCATCGCGGCGCCGGCGCCCTGGGATTGGCCGACGACCGCGTATGTCGGCGACAGCGGGAGCCCGGAATCGCGGGCGGCGGCGACCGAATCGACGATGTTGTGCGCGGCGACCTCGCCACCCAGATAACTCATCAGTCCGGGCGTTCCCAGCCCGGCATAGTCCGAGGCCACGATGGCGAATCCCTGGTCGAGCATGTGGTTGAGGTACTCGGAGTCGCGTTCGCTGCGCGGCAGCGTCGACGGCGCGCACTGGTCGCCGAGCCCGGTGGTGCCGTGCGCCCACGCGACGACCGGCCAGCCTCCTGCGGGCGCCTCACCGCGGGGAAGGAACACGGCCGTCGAACTCAGCGCGGGCGCGCCGTTGTAGTCGACGGTGCCGTAATAGGAGCGGTGCGCCTCGCCGGCAGAGGCGAGGGAGATCGACGGATCGAGCGGAACGACCGGGCCGGACTGACCCTTGTCGAGAGTGACGCCCTCGAGGGCGCGCGTGTCGAGTCCGGACCACACGGGCTCGAGTTCCTGCGCCGTCGCAGGGGCGGCGAGGCCCGCCGTCACCAAGCACACTGCGGTGATGGATGCGCCTACGCGCGTGATGAAGGAGGCGGGGCGGGGAGACTTCGCGGGGAACATAAAGAGATTCTAGCCCCGGCAAATGTGTCGTGGGTCATATTTTCCTCCATCAGCCTCGGCGCGTGATCTGGCCGAAACACTTCAGCCACGGCGGCGAAACACGACGCTGCCACAGTGGAGAACGGTCGGGCGAGCCGCGGAACCGGTCCGCAGGCCCCCAGGAGGAGGGCGACACCAGTGATTACCCCACGTGAGCTGGACACACTCACGCTGTTCACTGCCGCCGAGGTGGCGCGGCGCAGACGTGACCGAGGGGTGCGGCTCAACGTACCCGAGGCGACGGCGCTGATCTCGTGGGAGATCGTCGAGCACGCCCGCGACGGGCGGAGCGTCGCCGAGTGTATGGAGCTCGGCCGGCACGTGCTGAGCACCGCCGAGGTGATGGAAGGGGTGCCCGCGCGGGTGCCGATGATCCAGGTGGAGGCGACGTTCGTCGATGGCACGAAGCTCGTGACCGTGCACGATCCCGTCGCGCCCGTCACGGAGGGGGAGCATTGAGCCGAGTCATTCTCGCCGTCGGCGCCGAAGCCCGCGGGCTTGCGGACCTCGGTTACCCCGTCGCCGCTCCGGGCAGGGACCTCGAACGTGCGGTGGCGGGCCTGGCCGCGGGAGGTGCCGGCGCCATGTCCTGCGATCCGTTGGTCGTGGTCCCGATGGGATTCGGCCGCGAACCCACACTCACGGCAGACTGCGCGCGCACGCTCGCGGCGATCCGTGCCCGCGACGAACGTGAGCCCGGGGCGGGATCTCCGATTGCGCTGAGCGAGCCGCTCGGGGGTTCCGCCGAGCTCATCGCGTACCTGCGCGCGGCAATGCGGCGTCACGGTCACTCCGGTGCGGCCCTCGTCGTGAGCCCGTCGATCGATCCGTTCGCCGACGCCGAGCTCTTCCGCGTCGCTCGGCTGGCCAGGCAATACGGCACACCGGAACTCGTCGAGGTCGCCTTCGACGGTGGCGCTGAACCCGACCCTGCGCTCGAGGCGGGCCTGGAACGTTGCCGCCTGCTCGGATCCCCGCGGCCGACTCTCATCCCGGCACATCTCGGCCCCGCGCCGGGGCTCGGTACCGGAGCGCCGCTACCCGGGGCGGCGGAGTACCTCTGCTCGCCCGCCGTGCTGCGCAGCCTCATCTCCACCCGGGTGGCCGCCGCGGTACACCGCCTCTCCCACGGGGACGACGGGATCCACGCCGGTTCGCACGCCGAAGACGGGCACGGCTACGCCCATTCCCACACCGACGCCGACGGCACCATCTACACCCACTCCCACTGAGCCCCTTCCCGCCACCGGCCATAGTCACAAAGGAGCAGGACATGTCAGGGTCTGTCCCCTATCTGTACGGATCGGGTGATATCGAGCTGCATCCGGGCCGCGAGACGGTCACCGTCGAGGTACTCAACACCGGCGATCGCGCCGTGCAGGTCGGCTCGCACTATCACTTCTTCGAGTCCAACCGGGCGCTGCGCTTCGACCGCGCCGCGGCGTACGGCATGCACCTCGCGATCGGCGCGGGCCTTGCTGTCCGCTTCGAGCCGGGCACAACCCGCACGGTGGCGCTCGTGCCGTTCTCGGGCTCTCGCGTGTGCGCCGGTTTCGCCGGCCTCGTCGAGGGATCGCTGGATGACGCCGGACGTCGCGACCGCGCCATGACCGCGTTGAAATCGGGTGGCTTCGAAGACACCGGACCGGCCGAAAGCACCCGGACGGGCGGACGCCCGCCGGTCCTGGGGCGCCGCGACTACGTCGACATCTACGGGCCGACGGTCGGAGACCGAGTCCCGCTCGCCGACACGTGCCTCACCGTTTCGCCGTCGATCGACTACAACGCGGCGGCCGGCGCCGGGGTCTGCGGCTACGGAGACGAGGCGGTGTACGGCGGCGGGAAGGCGATTCGCGACGGTATGGCGCAGGACCCTTCCGGAACCCGGGCATCGGGGGCCCTCGACCTCGTCATCACCGGTGGAACGATCATCGACGCGGTGCTCGGGGTCGTCAAGGGCGATATCGGGGTGCGCGACGGAAAGATCGTCGCCATCGGCAAGGCCGGCAATCCGGGCCTGCAGGACGGGGTGCACCCGGGCCTCGTCATCGGCCCGGGCACGGAGGTCGCCTCCGCCGAGCACTGCCTCGTCACCGCCGGAGGAGTCGACACACACATTCACTTCATCGCCCCGCAGCAGGTGGACGAGGCACTGTCCAACGGAGTGACCACCTTGTTCGGAGGCGGAACAGGACCGGCCGAGGGCACGAAGGGCACTACGTGCACACCCGGCGAGTGGAACATCCACCGCATGCTCGAGGCGGCCGAGGGGCTGCCGGTCAACATCGGGATTCTCGGCAAGGGCAACTCCGCGCGGCCGGAAGCCGTGGTCGAGCAGATCCGTGCCGGTGCCGCGGGCCTCAAAATCCACGAGGACTGGGGCTCCACACCGCAGGCGATCCGCACCACTCAGGCAGTCGCCGACGAGTACGACGTGCAGGTGGCGATCCATACCGACACCCTCAACGAGGGCGGATTCTATGAGGACACCGCCGAGGCGCTCGGGGAGTCCACGATCCACACCTTTCATTCCGAAGGCGCCGGAGGCGGGCATGCCCCGGACATCCTGCGCGTATGCGGGGAGCCGAACGTGTTGCCGGCCTCGACGAACCCGACCCTGCCGTACACGACGAACTCCGTGGACGAGCTTCTCGACATGGTCATGGTGTGCCATCACCTCTCCCACGACATCCCGGAGGACGTGAGTTTCGCCGACTCTCGGGTCCGGGCAGAATCCATCGCGGCGGAAACGGTGATGCACGACGAGGGCATCATCTCGATCTTCTCCTCCGACTCCCAGGCGATGGGCAGGATCGGGGAGTCGTGGGCCCGGGCCTTCCAGACCGCCCACCATTGCCGAGTCGAGCGCGGGCCACTGCCCGAGGACAACGACGACGGCTCGGACAACGAGCGGGTTCTGCGCTATGCGGCGAAAATGACGATCAATCCCGCCATCGCGGCGGGCATCTCCGAGCACGTCGGTTCCATCGAGCCGGGAAAGCTCGCGGACATCGTCATCTGGCCGGCGGATTCGTTCGCCGCGAAACCCAAGCTCGTCATCAAGGGCGGCGCGATCGTGTGGGCGCCGATGGGAGACCCCAACGCCTCGCTGCCCACGCCGCAGCCCGTGATCTACCGGCCGATGTTCGGCGCCTACGGCAAGGCGCTCACGTCGACTCGCGTGACGTTCATGTCGCAGGCGGCGATCGACGACGGCATCCCCGATCGGCTCGGCCTCGACTCGCCGTGCCTGCCGGTGCGCGGCTGTCGCGGAATCGGCAAGAAGGACATGGTTCGCAACGACCGCTGCCCGGACATCGAGGTAGACCCCGAAACCTACGTCGTCCGGGTCGACGGAGAGATCGCGACGATCGCCCCCGCCCGGACCCTGCCCCTGTCGCAGCTGCTGTACATGTCATGAGAGGAACGTCAGTGCACGACCGGCTCTCCCCGCTTTTGCTCGCGCTGCAGCTATCGGACTCGTCGTTTCCCTCGGGCATGTACACCCTCTCCCACGGTCTTGAGGGCCTCGCCCAAGACGGGGAGGTGTCGGCGGACACGCTCACCGACACTGTCCACGGGATCCTCCGGCACAACGTGGGCCCGGGGGAGTCGACGGCGCTCGCGCTCGCATGGGCCGCCTCGTCCACCACCGACCTGGACGAACTCTGCGCAGCGCTGGCCCGAATCGATCGCAGGATCCATGCGACGCGCCTGGCGAAACAGGCGCGGGTCTCGGCGGTGCGCACGGGCCGACAGGTGCTCGACCTGGCCGCTGAACTCATGGAGGACCCTGCGGTTCGCGCGTGGAACGCGTACGTCTCCGCGCGCCACTCCCCCGGTTCTGCCTCGGTGGTCATGGGCCTGGTGTACGCGCGGGGCGGGCTCGGCGCGCGAGAGGCGGTGGCGACCGATCTGTCCGCGTACCTGGCATCCCTCGCGGGCGCGGCGCTCCGCCTGCGACTCACCGACCACCGCGGCGCGCAGCGACTCATCACACGGGCGGCGCCGGTGGTCACCGAAATCGCGGACTCCGCCGTCATACGACCGATAGAGGAACTGGGCGGATTCGCGCCCGCTCTGGACATTGCACAGATGCGGCACGAAACGGCACCGGCGAGGCTCTTCGCAAGCTAGACGAAAGTAGAGGAAATGATGCACACCACCACCAACACCGGCGGCACGCCCGTGCTGCGCGTCGGCATCGGCGGGCCCGTGGGCTCGGGAAAGACCGCGCTCATCGAGGCACTCGTACCGGTGCTCGTCGATCGCGGATTGGCGCCGGCCGTGATCACCAACGACATCTATACCCAGGAGGACGCCGAGCACGTGCGACGCGAGCTCGATGGCACGCTGGCTCCCGAGCGGGTCGTCGGCGTCGAGACAGGCGCGTGCCCGCACACCGCCGTGCGGGACGATCCGACGATGAATCTCGCCGCCGGCGCGGAGATGCTCGACGCCCACCCGGAGGTCGACACACTGCTGTTCGAATCCGGCGGAGACAACCTGACCCTGACCTTTTCCCCCGCCCTCGTCGATCTGTTCCTGTTCGTACTCGACACCGCAGAGGGCGAGAAAATGCCCCGTAAGCGCGGGCCCGGGATCACCGAATGCGAGTTGCTCGTGATCAACAAGGTCGACATCGCGCAGTACGTGCGCTGCGACCTCGAGGTGATGAGCGCCGACGCCGATCGCGTGCGCTCGGGGCGGCCCGTGGTCCTCACGAACTGCCTGGACGGTACCGGAATCGCCGAGATCGCGGATTTTCTCGAATCCCACCGCGAGCGTATCTCGGCATCGGCGTGAGCGCGACTGGCCCGCACGCATCGCGCAATCCGCGGCTGTCCCCGGCAGCGGTCGCGCCGCGGCACGTGCCCAGAACGGTAGCCGAACTACCCGCGGGCGGGAATGCGCTCCCGGTCGGCTCGCCGGGCAAGGTCGGCGTCCTCGACGTCCAGTTCTCCAGGAGCGCCGGTTCCGCGAGCAGTCCGAATGCCGCGAGGTATGACGCCGGGCGCACCGTGCTCTCCGGGCGTTTCCACAAGTCCCCGCTGCAGATGATCCGGCCGCACTACGCGGACCGGGCACTCCCCGGCGTCCCCATTGCGCAGATAGCCTCGACCGGCGGCGGCGTCGTGAGCGGTGATCGACTGCGCATCGACGTTGCGGTCGACCGTGGCGCCCATGCCATCGTCACCACGCAGGGCGCTACCCGCCTGCTTCGCGCCGAGCACGGCTGGGCGTCGCAGTGCACCCGGATCGGGGTCGGCGAGAATGCGGTGTGCGAGTGGATGCCGGACGTGACAATCCCCTACGCGGGCAGCCGATTCGTCGGCGAGGTCGACGCCGTCGTGGGCGGCGGAGCCACTCTCGTGCTCGGCGAGGTGCTCACGGCGGGGCGGGCCGGCCGGGACGCACCGTGGTCCGCGGAGGCGTTCGACTCGCGGACGTCCATATCGCGACCTGGCGGCGAGCTTCTGGCGTTGGACCGCTGCGTTTTCGGGGCGGGAACCGGCCCCGGCGCCTCCGTGGCGCTGGAAGGATGCGGGGCCGTGGGCTCGCTGTTCGTGGTGTGTCCGGCGCCGGTGGACGATGTTGCCGAGGCAATGCGCGGACAGGCAGGCACCGAGGCATCGGTGAGGACGGGCGTGAGTACGCTTCCCGCTGGCGGAGCGTGGGCGCGCGTTCTGGGCGAGTCCCCGGAGCGCGTGGCTAGCGCGATGCGCCGGATGTGGTCGGCGGCGAGAGAGATCTACCTGGGCGTTCCGGCCCCCGAGCTGCGCAGCCTGTAGCTGCGCAAGCGCTAGGCGTGCTCGGCGTCGTATTCGCGGCCGTACCCGTTGGCCATCCACGCACAGACGATGAGCTGGATCTGGTGGAAGATCATCAGTGGCAACACGAGCAACCCGATCGGCTGACCGGCGAACAGCACGGCCGCCATCGGCATCCCCGTGGCCAGCGACTTCTTGGAGCCGCAGAATTGGACCACGCGCTGGTCGGCGAGCGAGAACCCGAGCAGCCGCCCCGCCAGCGCGGACAAGGAGAGCACGAGGGCGAGCAGCACGCAGCACACGAGCACGAGCCACCCCGCCTCGGCCCACGTGATCTGCGAGAACATGCCCTCGGCGACGGCCTCGGAGAACGCCGCGTACACGACGACGACGATGACGCCCTTGTCGAACAGCGAGATTCGTGGCCCGATGCGGCGGGTCAGTGGCACCACCCAACGCCGGCACAGCTGCCCCAGCAGATACGGCAGCAGCAGCTGCGCGAAGATCTTGAGCACCGAGGAGCCGTCGATGTGGACGCCCGAGGTCGTCGACATCAACGCGAGGACCAGCAACGGGGTGGCGAACACGCCGATGAGGTTCGACGCGGACGCGGACACGATCGCGGCGGGGACGTTGCCGCGCGAGATCGACACGAACGAGATCGACGACTGTACGGTCGAGGGCACCAGGGTGAGGTACAGCAGGCCTGCGGCGAGACCGGAGCCGAGAAGCGGTGTCAGCGCGAACTGGCCAAGCAGTCCGAGCACCGGGAACAAGACGAACGTGAACACGGTGACGGTGAGATGCAGTCGCCAGTGCCGCAGCCCGTCGAGCGTTTCGCGCGGGGACATGCGCGTGCCGTAGAGGAAGAACAGCAGCGCGATTCCGGCGATCGAGATCCCTTCGACCGCCCGCTCCCCCGCTCCCTTCGCCGGCAGCAGCGCCGCGACGGCGACGGCGAGAAGGATCGAGGCGATGAACCAATCGAGACCGAACTTCTTCAAACCCCTACCCACGCGCCGTGCGAAATCCATTGCCCCATTCAATCGCCGAAGCGGCCGGGAGGCCAATCGGATTCGCCCGGCAATGCGACCTCGGCGGTAACCTCGCAGGCGTGAGTACGCACGACGCAGACAGCGAGGCGGAGACGAGTTCCGCGACGGGCGAGAGGTGGCGTCCCCGTTCGCTGCGCGAAGGATCCGATCCCGATCCGCGCTTCACCCTCGCCAACGAGCGCACCCTGCTGGCGTGGTTGCGCACCTCGATGGCGCTCATCGCCGGGGCCGTCGCCCTGGAAGCCTTCGTCTCCGACGCGATCCCCCGTGCCGTGCGCATGCCGCTTGCGGTCGTGCTGCTGGTCATCGCCGCATCGCTGGCGATCTATTCGTTCCGCCGCTGGCTGCGCATGGAAGCGGCGATGCGCAATCGCCGCCCACTCCCCGCCCCCGCCGGCGCGCTCATCCTCGTCGCCGGCGTCGGCGCGGCGGCGCTGGCCCTGGTCATCGGCATCCTGTGGAACGCCTAGGGATCAGGACGTATCACCCATGACGTCGCAGGCACCTCGCCCACCCCGCCCCCACGGCATCGTGCTCGCCGCAAAGGACACTCTGCCGCCGCCGGACCCGGGGCTGCAGTCCGAGCGGACGTCCCTGTCGTGGGTGCGCCTGTTCACCGCGACCGCCATCGCGCTCGCGGTCATGGCGAAACTCACGCTCATGCTTTCTCCCTGGGTGACGGCCGCCTACGCGATACTCATCGTCATTCCCATGGGTGGGCTGGCGCTGTTCGAGCAGGGCCACGTCGCCCGGATTCGTTGGTTCGAGCACACCGAGCATTCCGTCAGCGGCGCGCCCGCGACCGGGCAGCGGGACTTGCAGCGCGACGGGCAGCGCGACGGGCAGCGCGACGGGCCCGCGGCCGAGCAGCGAGCCGGGCAGCGAGACTTGCAGCGCGACGATCACACGCGCTATCGCTGGGCACCGCTCGCGGCGATGACGGCGCTGTGCGTGGTCCTCTCGCTCCTGGCACTCGCCCTCATGGTCGCGCTCTACGTCGGCTGACCACACGCACGCACTGTCTGCATCCCCTACCTCAGCTTGCCCCAGCACCCCAGCTCCCCCAGCGCCCCCGGCTCCCCCAGCGCCCTCGGTTCTGGTCTCTCCCCGACCGTTCTCTTGGCTCCCACGCCCGCGCACCATCTCGAGTCCCGCAGACCCTGGCAATTCGCGAGGTCTGCGGGACTCGAGATGGTGCCGGCCGGAAGGAGGGCCGCAAAGAGCGGCCGAAGCGCCGGGATCGGAACTACCCGAGCTCCTCCCCCAGCGCCACCCGCACGAGATCGGCGATGTGCGGATCCATGGTGTCGAGCGTGGGCACCGGCGAAGTGAAATCGTCGAGAAGGAGCGGGAGTTCGGTGCAGCCGAGAATAACGAGCTCTCCGCCGTCATCGGCGGCAAGGCGGCGAATGATGTCGCAGAACCCCTCCCGGGTGTCCTCGCGCACCACGCCGAATTCGAGCTCGGTTGCGATCTTGTCCTGGATGTAAGCGATCTCGTCGGCGCTGGGCACGGCGACGGAAATGCCGTCCGCGCGCAGCGGCCCGGAGAGGAAATCGCCGACCATCGTGAACTCGGTGCCGAGGAGGATCACCGAGCTCGCGCCCCGCGTACGGATCTCCCGGCGCGTCGATTCCACGGAGCTGACCAGCGGCAACGGCGATTTTTCCGCGAGCCGGTCGAAGACCACATGCGGCGTGTTCGCGGTGAGGGACGCGACCTCCGCGCCCGCCGCCTCGAGGCGTATGACGCCGGAGAGAAGATAATCGGCGAGGCCGTCCCAGTCCTCCCGACCGGCGTACTCGAAGACGTCGAAGGCGCTGAGCGATTCGATGGTCATCGGCGCGAGAAGGTCCGGGCGCGTGGCCGCCTGCACGCCTTCGATAATCCGGCGGTAGTAGATGAGCGTCGACTCCGGTCCGGTGCCGCCGATCAGTCCCAACTTCTTCAACTCGGACGTGCATCCTCCCTGGTAGCCGATATATTTGACTGTGCAACTCGGCGGAAGGCCGCGGGCGCGCTCAGTGCTGGTGCGAACCCTCCGGCGCGCACATGCCCTTGAGTGAGCAGCTGCCGCAGCCGCCTGTCACGCCGCAGTCCGAGGCGGGCGCGCCCGAGTCCGAGCCCGAGCTCGAGCCCGAGGCTGACGCAGCCCCAGCCGAAGCGCCGACCGACGCGGTCTCGCCAGCAGCGCCGGATCCTCCCCCGGCGGAGCAGCACGACGACGACATCGCGTTCGGGTCCATCGACTCCGGAAGCGTGCCCGTACGGCGAGCGTTGTCGAGCCAGATCGCGGCGGCCTTCGACCCGGCCAGCCCGGCGAACGAGGCCATTCCGAGCGCGACGAGCACCCCGAGCACAGCAATAGCGACGGCCACCACGCCGTCAACAAGTACAAGCCCGAGCCCGGCGAGAACCAGTGCCCCACCGGCAGCCAAGAAGCCGGGAGCTGCGGCTTTATTCGAAATCGTCCACGCTTCCGGCGATTCGCGCGTCTCGGGCGTGCGCACGCCGAACCACGAGTTGCCGGGCAGCCGCTCGCGAAGGGCGGCGATGCCGCCGGCCAGTAGCGCCGCTCCCAGGACGAAGAACACGACCTGGAACAGCACGCTCACCACAAAAGTTGCCGTAGTGTCCACGGCCCCAAGGTTACGCCCACCAGGGCAGAATACCCATTCGGGCTTAGACTGGTTGGGTCGATAGGCTATCCGCGGGACCAGGGGTGAGCCCGGAACCGTGCGGAACGCGCGTACCGCACATACGTACAGACCGAATCCGAACGCAGCATAGGGGCGATCAGGCACATTGAGCACATCCAGCGACAACGTCCAGCCCGCCGCCGGCGAGTCCGGCCCGGCTCATCGTTACAGTGCCCGCCTCGCGGGCGAGATCGAGCCGCGCTGGCAGGCCGAATGGGCTGCGCGCGGCACGTTCCACGCGCCCAACCCCGTCGGGCCTCTGACGGCGGAGGACGGCTCCCTCCCTGCCGACAAGTTGTTCGTGCAGGACATGTTCCCGTACCCCTCGGGCGCGGGCCTGCACGTCGGCCACCCGCTGGGGTACATCGCTACGGACGTCTACGCCCGCTACCACCGGATGCTCGGGCGCTACGTGCTGCACGCGCTCGGCTACGACGCCTACGGCCTGCCGGCCGAGCAGTACGCGGTGCAGACCGGGCAGCATCCGCGGGTCACCACGGAGCAGAACGTCGAGAACATGAAGCGCCAGCTCGGACGCCTCGGCCTCGGCCACGATCCGCGCCGCTCGTTCGCCACTACGGATGTCGAGTTCTACCGGTGGACGCAGTGGATCTTCCTGCAGATCTTCAACTCGTGGTTCGACGCCGAGGCGCCCGTGCGCGAGCACGAGGGCGTAGCGCCCAGCGGCCGCACCGGCCGCGCCCGACCGATCTCGGAGCTGGTCGAGGAATTCGCGAGCGGAAAGCGCGCGCTGGCCCCCGAGGTCGCCGCCGAGCTGGGCAATCGCGGCTGGTCGGAGCTCGACGCCACCGAGCGCGAGCGAGTCCTCGCCGACTACCGCCTGGTGTACCTGTCGAATTCGATGGTCAATTGGTGCCCCGGCCTCGGCACGGTCCTCGCGAACGAGGAGGTCACCGCCGAGGGTAAGTCCGAGCGCGGCAATTTCCCCGTCTTCCGCAAGAATCTGCGCCAGTGGATGATGCGCATCACCGCGTATTCCGACCGCCTCATCGACGACCTCGACAACCTCGACTGGCCCGAGAAGGTCAAGTCGATGCAGCGCAACTGGATCGGCCGTTCGCGCGGCGCGCAGGTCGGTTTCCCGCTGGCAGAGGACCCATCGTCGAAGATCGCCGTGTTCACCACCCGCCCGGACACGCTGTTCGGCGCGACATACATGGTGCTCGCCCCCGAGCACGTTCTCGTGGACCAGATCACGAAGGACGAATGGCCGTCTGACGGCGTGGATGAGCGCTGGACCGGCGGCGCTTCGTCCCCTCGCGAGGCGGTCGATGCCTACCGCAAGGCCATCGCGGCGAAGAGTGATCTCGAGCGCCAGGAAAACAAGGAGAAGACCGGCGTCTTCACCGGTGCCTACGCCGTCAATCCCCTGTCGGGCGCGAAGATCCCGGTGTTCATCGCCGACTACGTGCTCACCGGATACGGCACCGGCGCGATCATGGCGGTCCCGGCGCACGACTCCCGCGACTTCGAGTTCTCCGAGGCCTTCGGCCTCGAGCGCATCCAGGTCGTCAAGCCGGCAGGCGGCGACTACGACCCCGAGCAGGCCTTCACCGGCGAGGGCACCGCGATCAATTCCGCCTCCGGCGCCCTCGACATCAACGGCCTCGAGCAGGCCGAGGCCAAGGATAAGGTCATCGACTTCCTCGAGGCCGAGGGCCTGGGCAGCGGCCAGATCCAGTACAAACTGCGCGACTGGCTGTTCGCGCGCCAGCGCTACTGGGGCGAGCCCTTCCCCATCGTCTACGACGAGAACGGAATCGCGCACGCGCTGCCCGACGAGATGCTGCCCGTCGAGCTCCCCGAGGTCGACGACTATAGCCCGGTGTCCTTCGACCCGGAGGACGCGGACTCCGAGCCTTCTCCCCCGCTGGCCAAGGCCGCCGAGTGGATGAAGGTCACGCTCGACCTCGGTGACGGGCCGAAGGAATACACCCGCGACGCGAACGTCATGCCGCAGTGGGCCGGCTCGTCCTGGTACGAACTGCGCTACACCGACCCGACGAACACCGAGGCCATGGCCGATCCGGAGAACGAGGCCTACTGGCTGGGCCCGCGCCCGAATGAGCACGGCGCGAACGATCCGGGCGGCGTGGATCTTTACGTGGGCGGCGTGGAGCATGCCGTACTGCACCTGTTGTACTCGCGTTTCTGGCACAAGGTGCTCTACGACCTCGGCCACGTGTCCTCGTCGGAGCCGTACCGCCGCCTGTTCAACCAGGGCTACATCCAGGCCTACGCCTACACCGACCCGCGCGGCATCTATGTGCCCGCAGCCGAGGTCACCGAGCGCGAGGGAAAGTTTTTCTGGACCAACCCGGAGGGCGAAGAGGTCCATGTCCGCGAGGAATACGGGAAGATGGGCAAGTCCCTGAAGAACTCCGTCTCCCCCGACGAGATGGCCGAGAACTTCGGCGCAGACACCCTGCGGGTGTACGAAATGTCGATGGGTCCGTTGGACCAGTCGCGGCCGTGGGCGACGAAGGATGTCGTCGGCGCGCACCGCTTCCTCCAGCGGCTGTGGCGCGTCGTCGTCAACGAGGAGACCGGCGAGGTGCACGTTTCCGAGGACGCGCCCGAGGGCGATGTCGCGAAGGCGCTGGCCCGCGCGGTCGCCGGGGTGCGCGAGGACTACGCGGAGCTGCGCGACAACACCGCGATTGCAAAGCTCATCGAGTTCACCAACACCCTGACCAAGGCGTTCGGCTCGGGCGGCGCTCCGCGCGAGGCGGCCGAGGCGCTCGTGCTCATGGTCGCGCCGGTCGCGCCGCATGTGGCCGAGGAGTTGTGGTCGCGGCTCGGCCACGAGGTTTCGCTCGCCCACGGCCCGTTCCCCACCGCCGACGAATCGCTGCTGGTCGATGACACCGTCGAGTACCCGATCCAGGTCAAGGGCAAGGTGCGCTCGCGCATTCAGGTCGCCGCCGACGCCTCCCCGGCCGACGTCGAGGCCGCCGCCCTCGCGGACCCGAAGATCGCCGAGATGCTCGGTGGCGAGACGCCGAAGAAGGTCATCGTTGTCCCCGGGAAGATGGTCAATGTCGTTCCCTGAGTAGGGAAGTGACCGCACACCCAGTGTCCAGCCGCCGCAGCGATCACACCTGCGGCGGCTGGGCCACGAGCGCGGAACCGACGAGCAACATATAGCCCGTCGCGCCGATCCACATGAGCTGGGTCAGCCACAGCCACGGCCGCCACCGAATATGGTTCTGCCAGCGGCGATAGGTCTGCCAGCTGGCGCCGAGGGCGAGGCAGACGGCGAGCAGTAGCGGCGGAAGTAGTACCTCGAGCCGCTTCGCGGTGAACCCGGTGCCGGCGTCGAACCCGATCACCGCAGCGAGGATCGAGACGAACGCGATTACCAACAGCGCGGACACGAGCCCATAGCGGACCGCCTCTCGCGTGGAGCGCTCGTTGCGTTCGAGCCGCTCCAGCGGGTCCGCCTCGTAGTCGGGTTCGCGCCGTGCCGCCATACCTCTAAGGCTAGTCGCAGCGTCTACTCGTCCCCGGTCAGCTGAGTCAGCTGGAGCACGTGCCAGCCCGTAATAGTCGAATCACCAGCTCTGACGTCGAACGTCCGACCGTCCCGGAGGTCGACAACCTCGCCGTCGAGGAAGCTCGAGCTCGTTCCCAGCTCGAACGCGAGCACGTCGAGCGCGGTCCCCATGGTTCGCGGCGGCGACTGCGGCGAGCGGGGGAACTCGAGATCCGCGCGGCCGAAGCGCGCCATGCCGGTGGTGAATGCGAAGGTCAGCGGCGGGTTCTCCGGGTCGATGGGCGCGTCCGGGTTGTCGGTGAATACGCCGACGCGCAGGCCTACGAGGATCGGTACCGGCAGCGGCGCGTGCGCGACGGTGTCGCGGTAGACGTCCGCGGGCACGCACAGACCGGCGAGGGGGACCCACACGCCGAGCGACTCGGCACCGCCGGCGTCGAGGACCGTGAGCGCCGAGGTGATCGTCGCGACCGCGAGCTCCTCGCGCAGCGCATCGAGCGGAAGTTCCGCGCCCACCGGCTTTCCCGACTGCTCGTCGGGGGCGTACACGGCGCCGGCGACGTGGATGCGTGCGGTGGTGCGCAGCAGCTGCCCGGCGTTGCCGCCCCACACCACGAGCCCGCGAGAAGCGTTGAGCGGACCGTTGAATGACGGATTCGACTGGGGGAAGCTGATCCCGCCGTTGAAATCCTCGCCCTCGGGCACGTCCTGCGGGGACAGCGCCTCGGCGCGTGAGCGCACGACGAGCGCGACGCCGCGGTAGTCGACGTTGACGAAGGGCTCGCCGCTGGAGTCGATCTGCTCGCCGGCGGAAATCGTGGCGATATCGCCGAGCACTTGTTGCAGCGTCGCGATGATTGCCGCGGCGGTCGGCGCGGGCCCGGACAGCAGGACTTCCGCCTGCGCATTGCGGCGCCAATCCGGCATGCCGTTCGAATCGGTACCTTCGGCGTCATAGGGAGAAGTCATGGGAACAACGGTACCCACAGGCGGCCTTTGAAGTGCGACGGTGCCGCCGTCGATGGGGGCTGTCGAATCGTGCGGGCCGGCTATATTCTTGCCCTGAAGACAGGGGTGGTGACGATGGGGAACATCAAAGACGAGCAAGTGGACGGCGATCCTTGCGAGCGGTCGATTGTTGACGCGCTCGAAATGCCGGAATCCGAAGATATCGAGTTCGAGCCGGGCCGACTCGGGTTGCGGAGTTTCTAGTTGAATCGCTACGCGTCGGCGATTAATTTCAGAATTGGTCGGCCGACCCGTCGACGTGCTGCAGACGGTGATTCGACCAGGTCAGCCACAAGATCGGACACTGCTGGGATCGCGGCGGGCCGCTTGCTGACAATTGCCCTCAGCGCCATTGTCTGAGCCTTGGTGACGAGGTGGCGATCGTCGTCGGCGTGCTCCCGGACCAGTGCCAAGGCATCCACGAATTGGTGATCGTCCGCGTCCTTATCGTGTAAGGCGAGGGCCCAGAGCAGCGCAAACGCCGCTCTCTTGACGTAAAGTTCGTCGTCTTGCGCCCACGGCTCCAGCCTCGACCACCGCTCCGGGGCTCGGTCGAACAGGCGAAAGCACAGCGTGTCCACAAGTGCCCAGCTGTCGCTGTCGCGACACCACCGGTCCATCACGTCGATCGACGTTTCCACAGGGTCGGCGATGAACGCTGCGATGGTGCGCGATTCGTAGTTTCCGGTGTCCCAGAGCCGTTCGGCAAGGGCGTGATCGGTACCGATGTCCGCGGCCAGCTTCTTCATTTCTCGCATCGGGACGCCGTACACGTGATCGGCAGGTATCCCGTAATTCTTTTCCTGCGCCCGCGCCGCCTCGGGGTCCGCGCGGCTCGTGAGCTCGCGCTGGATTTCGGCGAAGCGATCGGTCGTCATCAGTCCGTCCCCGGACCAATCGGGGTATTTCGCAAGGCTTCTTCTCTCGCGCGAATCGACTCGGTGAATGCCGCGATTCCCTCGCTATCGCCGTAGAGATCCTCGACGCCCGGGGCGGTCGCCTCGGTCGAAGGGTCGAGAAATGACCCCGCACGAGCGAGCTCGAACAGGAGCGGCACGAGAGCGACGCCGTCCTCCGTCAACGTGTAGCGGCCCTGATGACCGATCGGGACGGGCGCGCGCTCGATCAACCCCAAATTTTCCAGTGACCGGAGCCGGTTCGACAAGGTCGAAGGGGAAATCCCCTCCTGCGATCCGGTTAACAAACTGCGGAACGTTCGGTGTTCGAGCATTGCCATGTCTCGCAACACCAGAAGCGACCACTGATCGCCAAGGAGCTCAACCGCATGGTTGATCGGGCAGCTCGATCTTTTCGTGCGCGTAGCCGAACCCTCCCCACCTTCATCCAAAAGTTTTTCGAAAGAACTGATTGCAGAATAGTACTACCCGAGGTAGCTTGACTAGTAGCAAACTACTACTAGTGGAGCGAGTAGACGATGGAAACGTCACGACCTCGAGTAATTGCAAACATCACCCTGACGCTTGACGGCCACACGACAGGCTCCGCTGGGGCGGACGACATGAGTTGCATCGCCCCGTATGCGGTCAGCGACGAATCCCGCGACCACCTGGTTCAGATGACCGACAGTATGGTCGCCGTCATGGGGCGGGTCGGGTACGAAGGCTTCTCCGGCTATTGGCCGCAGGTGTGCGAGGACGACGCCGCTGATCCTCGCGATCGTACGTTCGCGCAATGGCTTGACGCCGTGGACAAAGTGGTCGTGTCATCCACGCTGAATGAGCCGGCTCAGTGGAAAAACACGCGCATTTCAACTGCCTCGCCTGAACAAACGATCCGCGAACTCCGGGACGTCGCCGAAGGTGACATCCGAGTGCTGAGCAGCGCCTCGCTGATCCGCCACCTCCTTGAACACGACGAGATCGACGAACTCGAGATCACCCTGGCCCCGGAAATCACTGCCGGCGGCAGCTCATTGTTCCACCCCGATATCGCCAGATCCTCGAAGTGGCGGCTCCAAGAAGCCACCGCCTCGGGCTCCGGCGCAGTATTCCTCCGGTATTCGCTCACGACGTCAGGATCATGATGAAAACTCTCGCCGCACGACATGACACCTTCGCCAAAAACTTCGCTCACGAGGTTCGCGAACTAAACGACCCAACGTTGCCCACCCCGGTCCCGGAATGGACGGCCAACGACGTCGTCGAACATCTGCTGGCCTGGCCCGTTCCCGTACTTTCGGACTGGATGGGGCTCGACCTGGCCGACGACGTCACGGATTCGCTCGCTTCGCGGTGGACGACCCGCAGCAGCGAACTCTCGGAATACCTGGCCGACCCGGCCGTCAATTCGACAGTCGTCCGTAAGGGGCCGATGGCCGGCCAGACATGTGCCGAGGTGATCGACAGAATCTACACAGCGGATGTGTTCATGCACACCTGGGACCTGGCGCGGGCCAACTCCCGGACTCCAGATCTTGACCCGGACTTCGCCAACGAACTCCTGGCCGGAATGAAACAGATGGAACAGGTCCTCCGGGACTCCGGTCAGTACGGCCCGCCCATACATACTTCGAGCGAGGACCCGGTAATTCAGCTCATCGCCTTCATCGGACGTGATCCAGCGTGGGAACCGGAGGCGCAAAATAACCGAGCTTGACCCAGGAAGGTTAGTGGCCGGCGACGTTCTCGGCGGCGCCCGACTTTCCCGTGTGTTCGGCGACCTCGTCGGCGGTGTCGAGGCCGAGCTGCGCATCGGTGACCGGCGGGAATAACGGTCCTCCGCCGAACGCGCCCCTGTGCGAGATCGGCTGCGCGCCGTCATTATTGACTATCCCGTGGCCGCGGCCGTACTCGGCGGTGATGATGGTGTCGCCGCTACGGATGTCGGGGTCCTCGGCGAGCGCGGCGATGACCCGGCCGACGAACTCGGGGTCCTCCGCGCGATCCAGCGGGAAGCCATTGAATTCCTCCATGCCGAAGGACAACAGCAGCTCGGTGCGGATGAGGCCGAGCCAGAGGGAATTGCAGCGCACGCCGGTCTCGCGCAGGTCGTGGGCCATGTCGGCGGCCATCTTGTCGAGCGCGGTCTTGCTCATCCCGTAGAGCACGGTGTGGAACGGCGCGCGCGATCCGAACGAGGAAATGTGGACGATCTGTCCGCTTCCTTGCGGAACCATGATCTTCGCCGCCTCGACGCTCGCGACGTAGTGGGCGCGCAGCCCGATGCCGATGAGCGAATCCCAGTCGTCGACCGGCCGCTCCCAGAATGTCGAGCCGAAGCCCATGAAGCCCTTCGGGTTGGTCCACACGTTGTTGACCAGCAGGTCCAGGCGACCCGAGCGCGTGCGGATCTCATCGAAGGCGGCCTCCACGCGCGCGTCGTCGGAGTGGTCGACCTCGAGCGGGAAGATCGAGTGCTCGCGACCCTCGATGGTCGCGGCGAGCCGCTCTGCGCTGCGGCCGGTGACGTACACGTGCCATCCGGCATCGGCGAGAGCCCGGGCAACTCCCTGCCCGACGCCGCGGCTCCCCCCGGTGACCAGGGCGACTCGAGTGGACGGGGTAGTGGTTTCGACGCTGGCCTCGGAGTCGGAAGGGTTATCAGTCGACATGGTGCCCACGGTATCTGCGCACCGTCGCCGCGGGTGCGCCGATTCCACCGGATGGAAACGCACGGCGCGCAGCTCCTAGTCGTTCGCGCGTACGACCACGGCGCGGTATGCGAAACCCACGGCTCCCACGAGGACACCGGCAAGAATGGAGTGCCACGGGAGTGTGGCGACGAGAACGAGGCAGCCCACGGCGCCGACGACCGCGAGTGCGCGCGGATACCGCCTGTGCGTGTGGTCCTGCGTGAATGCCGAAACGTTGGCGACGAAGTAGTAGAGCAGGACGCCGAACGAGGAGAACCCGATGGCCGAGCGCAGATCTGCAGCAAGCACCAGGGCGCAGACGACGGCCGCCGCGGCGAGTTCCGCGCGGTGGGGGACGCGAAAGCGCGGATGAACGGCGTCGAGGATGCGGGGGAGATCGCCATTGCGCGACATCGCCAGGCTCGTGCGGCTGATGCCCGCGATGAGGGCGAGCAAGGCCCCCAGCGAAGCAGCGGCGGCGCCGATCTGGACCAGCGGCGCCGTCCAGTCCCAGCCTCCTGCGGCAGCGAGCTCGCGGAGCGGGTCGGACGAGTCCGCCAGCCGCTCGGGCCCCAGCACCGCGAGTGCTGCGACGGCCAACACCGCGTAGATGAGCAGCGTCGCCGTGAGCGCGATGGTGATCGCGGAAGGGATCGTGCGCTCGGGCCTGCGGACCTCCTCCCCTAAAGTCGCGATGCGCGCATACCCGGCGAAGGCGAAAAACAGCAGGCCCGCGGACTGCAGGACCGCATACCCCGTGACCGGACCGCCCTCGCCGAAGCCGAGACCTGGGAGGACTTTGCCGCCGTCCGACGGCGCGGCGACAAAAGCGGCGACGGCGACCAGACCCAACACTGCGATCACCACGGCGACGATGATCTTCGTGAGCGCCGCGGTTCTTGTCACGCCCACATAGTTGACCGCGGTGAGGACCAGAACCGCGCCGACGGCAAAGGGCTTCTCCCAGCCTGACGGGGCGACGTAGGCGGCGAAGGTCAGAGCCATGGCGGCGCAGCTGGCGAGCTTTCCGACGACGAAAAACCAGCCGGCCGCAAATCCCGGCCACGGGCCCAGTCGCTCGCGTCCATAGACGTAGGTGCCGCCCGAATCCGGATATTGCGCCGCGAGCTGCGCGGAGGAGGTGGCATTGGCGAAGGCCACCACGGCCGCGAGCGCCAGTCCCAGGAGCATCGCCGAACCCGCGACCCCGGCGGCGGGCGCGAACGCGGCGAATACGCCTGCGCCGAGCATCGATCCGAGTCCGATGGCAATGGCATCGCCCAGTCCCAACGAGCGGGCGAGTGGTGCGGGGCGGTTCATCTTCTCGTGCTCCTGCGTCGGGGTGTCCGCTGCAAGGTTACGGCGAAGTCGCCCGCTCCGCGCGCATCCATTGTCGCCCATGACGGCGGACGCGCGAGGCCCGCCTGGCGGCGCGACTCCGCCGTCATACCTGGTGGTGTGTGGTTAGTGCGTGAAGAAGTCCGACACGAGACGGGAGAATTTGTCCTTCTGTTCGATCATTGCCCAGTGGCCGCAGCGCGAGAAGGCGTGGAGCTCGGCGCGGGGGAGCTGGCGGAAGGCGAAGTGCGCCTGTTCGTAGGGGAGCATCCGGTCGTCCCGGCCCCAGATGAGCATGGTCTCCTGACGGATCTTGCTCGCGCGGGCGTACAGCGGGGTGTACTCCTTGGTCGGATCGAGGATGGACCCGAAGATCGAATACATGCGTTCGACCGCACCGGGCGCCGTGGCTGCTTCTGTGCGCGCGCGGATGAGCTCGTCGGAGACGACCTTCTTGTTGCCCACCATGGTGTCGACCCAGGCCGACATTTTCTCATCGGTGGGGTCCTGGAGGAATTCGAAGAGTCGGCGCGAACCCTCGCTCGGCTCGGGCGAGAACAGGGGAGCGGCGAGCCCGCCGGGGCCCATGAGCGCCATCTTGCGCACGCGCTCGGGGTGGGCGAGGGCCAGCTCCGCCGCGACGTTCCCGCCCATGGAATTGCCGACGATGTCGACCTGTGCGATGCCCTTCGCCTCGAGAAAAGTGTCGATCGCATCCGCCGCCACCAGTGGATATGCGCGCTCCCATTCGTGATCCGAGGACAGCCCGAAACCTGGCATGTCGAGAAGGATCGTGCGGAACCGGGCGGCGAAGTAGGGGAGGTTGCCGCCGAAGTTCGACCACGCGGTGACCCCGGGGCCAGAGCCGTGGAGGAACAACACCGGGACCTGCGATTCCGGCGAACCGTCCGGACCGGCCTCGTGATAGTGGAACGTGAAGCCGTCGGCCTCGATCGTCTGGCTCGAGCCCTCGAAGGTGAGTGCGGCGGTGCCGGTGTTGTCGGCCATGGGCGAGAATCTCCTCCTCCTGCGCGGGCAGAATGTAGATGTATCCACCGTACTGCAACGTGTTCTAGTTCTTCTATGGGTATACCGCGTTGCCACCGCGGAGAAAACCTAGCCTTTCCTAATTTGCTGATGGGCCGCGGCAACGTGGGCCGTGTTTGCCATCGGCGTCGGCTCACTCGCCGCCTGCGCGGAAAAGGACGGCGGCGACACGGGCGAGGGCGAGAACGCGCCGATCGCCGTCACCAGCTCGAATGACGATTGTGAACTCGGCAGCTCCGAAGCGCAGACCAGTCCCGTGCGATTCACGGTGGAAAGCGCCGGCGACAGGGTCACCGAGTTCTACGTCTTTGGTGAAGACAGCCGCGTCCTCGGAGAGGTCGAGAATATCGGGCCGGGCCTCAAGGGCACGCTCATCGTGGACATCGCCTCGCCCGGGGGCTACCGGGTGGCGTGCAAGCCCGGCACGGTCGGTCGTGGGATCTCCGGCGAGATCGCCGTGAGCGGCGAGGAGAAGGAGACCCTCCAGGGGTCCACGGAAGTAGAGGATGCGAAGTCGGAGTACCTCGACTACGTGCCCGGCCAGACTGACGTCCTCGTCGACCAGACGAGCGCGCTCGTCGACGCCCGGCCGCGCTCGAGGATCTGCCGATATTCGCCGGGGACGACATCGATCCGGCGCGCTCCCACGGCGACATCGTGATTCAGGCCTGCGCCGATGACCCGCAGGTCGCCGTACACGCGATCCGCAATCTCGCGCGGATGGGTTTCGGCGTGGTCGGGGTGCGCTATTCGCAGCTCGGCTTCGGCCGCACCGCGTCGACGACCAGCGCGCAGCGCACGCCCCGCAACATGTTCGGGTTCAAGGACGGCACCGCCAACATCAAATCCGATGACGTCGGAGCCCTGGATTCGCAGGTATGGGCGCAGTCGGGCGACGGTCCTTCGTGGATGGACGGCGGCACCTACATGGTCACCCGGCGAATCCGGATGGACATCGAGGCGTGGGACCGCGCGAATCTCACCGAGCAGGAACGCGTCATTGGCCGGGACAAGCGCGAGGGCGCCCCGCTCGGCCAGGCCGTCGAGTTCGACGAACCCGACTTCGCGATGACCACCGGGCGGCAGCCGGTGATCCCAGAGGATTCCCATGTCCGGCTGGCGCACCCCGATACCAATTCGGGCACCCGGATCCTGCGACGCGGCTATAACTTCACCGACGGTTCCGATGGATTCGGACACCTCGATGCCGGGCTGTTCTTCATCTGCTTTCAACGTGATCCCGTGGCGCAGTTCGTTCCGCTGCAGCGCCGACTGTCGCGTTCGGACGCGCTCAATGAGTACATCACTCACACCTCGTCCGGCGTGTACGCGTGCCCGCCCGACCTTGCAGAAGGGCAATGGTGGGGGCAGGAGCTGTTGGAGGGGTAGTCGGAAAAAGTTGTCGACAGTCACAGGGTCTGACGTCGTGGCCAGCGGAATCGTGGAAAAAACCGACAATGGCGTGTGCTGGATCACTGAAAAATGGGGGTACCGGGAAAGTGGGTTTTAAGCAAAAGCAATAAAAATCGGCTCACATAACAATATTGTCGCGGGTTCACATGATCGTCGCAACACTCTCAGATGAGAGGTTGCGGCGATCATGTCGTTTCAGGAGGACTGTGTTCAGTTCGGTGACCAGTTAGCGCGGCTGGTTGATGCCGGGGTTCCGGTGAAGGAAGCCGCTGTGGTGGTGGGTGTGCCACGGCAGCGGTGTTATGCGATTTTGCGGGCGATCGGTCGGCCGGTGGGGCGCCTGCGTGGAGTGGGCAAGCCGGCCGACTCGAGGCAGATCGTGGAGGTGTTCGATCGGACCGGGTCGATCAACAAGGCAGCGATCGAGTGCGGTGTGGCGTTCTGCGTGGCTCGTCGAATTTTGGTCGCTGCTGGTCTGGTTGACGCTGCCCCGCGGGCGTTCGGTAAGCCGGAGGCCAAGAAACGGTTCCTCGAGTTGATAGATCAGGGTTGGACCGCAGCGCGCGCGGCCCGCGAGGTGGGAGTCAACGAGCGCACCGGCCGGGACTGGCGTCAGGGAATCCGGCGTACCCGCAACACGCGGATCTATCCGGACGGTCGGGTCGTGGATTATCGATCCGGCACGGTCTACAAACAAACCGTGACTAGTGCGACCTGCGTAGACGCCGCAGCATCTCCGGTGATCAGTACCCGTTACCTATCTCTCGATGACCGGATTGCGATCGCCGATGGGCTGGTGGTCAAGGATTCGATGCGCACGATCGCTGCCCGGATCGGCAAGAATGTCTCCAGCATCTCCCGCGAGGTACGCGAGCACAGCATCGCTGGCCGGTATCTGCCGCATCAGGCGCATCGGGATGCGGCGGCGGCGCGGGTGCGGCCGAAGCGGTCCAAACTGGTGGTGAACAAAGTCCTGCGGGCAGCGGTCGAGGAAGGCTTGTCGAGAAAACTTTCGCCGGAGCAGATCTCGCACCGTCTGCGGCGGGATCATCCCGACGACGAAAGCATGCGGGTGAGCCACGAAACGATCTATCAAGCGCTGTATTTCCAAGCCCGCGGCGGTCTGAAGAAGGAAGTGCAGCACGCACTCCGGACTGGGCGGACCAAGCGTAAGCCGCAGCGGAAAGAAGGTGAGCGGTATCAGCGGTTCGTCGACCCGATGGTAATGATCAGCGACCGTCCCGCCGAAGTGGACGACCGCGCTGTTCCCGGGCATTGGGAAGGGGATCTGATCACCGGTGAGCAGAACAAATCCGCGATCGGGACTCTCGTCGAGCGTGCCACCCGCTACACGATGTTGCTGCACCTGCCCGACGGGCACGACGCCGAACAGGTCCGCGACGCGCTCATCACCGCGATCGGTGATCTGCCCGCGCACCTACGCGGATCGCTGACCTGGGATCAAGGTGCCGAACTCGCCCGACACAAGCAGATCACGGTCGCCACCGACATGCAGGTCTACTTCTGCGACCCTGCCAGCCCCTGGCAGCGCGGAAGCAACGAGAACACCAACGGCCTGCTGCGGCAGTACTTCCCCAAGGGCACCGACCTGAGCGTTCACAGTCCTACCGATCTCGAGCACGTCGCCCAGGAACTCAACGGCCGTCCACGCAAAACGCTCGACTGGGATACCCCAGCCGAGCGTCTGCGTGATCTAATCACCACCAACTAACAGCAGTGTTGCGTCGACCACTAGAAACCGCCTTGTCTGCGTGAACTATTATTTCGGTTGCTAGGAGCAATATGTCACGCAGATCACTATCTCGTCCCGCGCGGATCGCCATCGCGCTGGCCGGCTCGATCGCACTCGGCGGATCGATCATCGGGAATGCGGCCGCGCAGAGCGTGCCGGGCGCGTCGATCGGTTCGGAGGGCTCTGGTGACTCGGTGGGCTCCGTAGATCAGGGTGGGTCCACGGGATCGCTCGGCTCGACGGAACTGTCGGACTCGGTCTCGGGGTCGCTGTTTTCTCCGCCCGAATTCGATCCCGACCTCGAAATAGGTGAGGATCCCACGCGCGGGCCGCTGCCGGTGCCGTTCAATATCTCCGCGGGTGTCTCGGCGATGCTCGCGCCGAATACCCCGCCCCCGGGGGCCAACGACTGGAACTGTGAGCCCAGCCCCGAGCATCCCCGCCCCGTCGTCCTCGTCAACCCGACGTCCACGACGCAGGCCCTTGCCTTCCAGGCGGGTGCGCCTCTGCTCAAGAATGCCGGATACTGCGTTTTCACTTATAACTACGGCAATATCGCCCCGGTGTCGGGATCGGCGTTCCAGGCCCTCGACGACATCCCTTCGGCCGCCCAGGCCCTCTCGGACACCGTGGACCAGGTGCTCGAGGCCACCGGCGCAGACCAGGTCGACCTCGTCGGCCACTCCCAGGGCGGCGGAATCACGCCCGACTACTACCTCAAGCTCCTGGGTGGGGCGGAAAAGGTGCACACGAAGGTAGGTATCTCCCCGTCGACCGGCACGACGTTGAGCGAATTCGCATTCCTTCGTTCGCTCATTCCCGTGATCGGCCCGCTCGTATTCGGCAGCCTCGGCGGATCGGCGGCGGGCCTGACCGACCAGGTCTTCGACTCGGAGGTCGCCAAGCAGGTGTACCCGGACGGTACGACTGCGGCGCCGGGGGTGGAAACGACGGCGATCGTCACCCACTACGACTGGGTCGTCACGCCATACGACAGGCAGTTCTATGCCGAGGCCGACAACGTGACGAACATCGACCTGCAGGAAGGGTGCCCGGAGGACCTGTCCGAGCACATTTCCACCTTGTACAGCGAGCGGGCGTGGCGTTACGTCCTCAATGCGCTCGACCCGGAGAACGCGCAAGAGGTGCCGTGCATGCCGGTCGCGCCCTTCGCGCCCTGGGTGCGCTAGCCCGCAGGTCCGGCGGCGCCGGCGGCGTGCTCCGTTCCGCCGGCCCCGCCGAGAAATGCCAGCAGCGCCTCGTTGACCTCGTTCGGGTGGCTGGACAGGAGCCCGTGCCCGGCGCCCGGAATGACGGTGAGGGACGCCGTCTCGATCGCGGAGGCCGTTCGGGCGCCCGAACCAGCGAGCGGGACGATATCGTCGCTGTCGCCGTGGATGACCAGGGTCGGGACGGTGACCTTGTCGAGGTCGCGGCGGAAATCCGTTGTGGCGAACGCATCCATCGCGCCGAGGGCGGCTCGGTGATCGCTCTGGCGCGCCATATCGAGCGCCTTGTGTCGCTCACCGCCCGGCACCACGAGTTCTCCGTCTACGGAGAAAAAGTTCGTGATGAAGTCCTCGAAAAACGCGTCCCTGTCCGTTTCGAGACCGGACCGCATTTCGTGCGCGGCGTCCGGCGTCAACGGTCCGTCGGGGTTGTCCGCGGAGTGCAGCATCGCCGGGGGAACGGAGGAGAGGAACACCGCGCTGTGCAGACGATCCTCTCCCGAGCTGGCTATGTAGCGTGCAACCTCACCGCCGCCCATCGAGAAGCCGACGATAGTCGCCTCCCTGAGGTCCAAGCCGGCCATCACGTCCTCTAGGTCTGCAGCAAAGGTGTCGTAGTCGTAGCCGTCTTCTGGCTTGTCGCTGCGACCGAATCCGCGCCGATCGTAGGTGATCACCCGGTACCCGGCACGCGAGAGCGCACCGACCTGGTTTTCCCACGACGCTCCGGACAGGGGCCAGCCGTGGATCAGCACGACAGGACGGCCAGGGGCTTCGTTATCGAATACATGCAAGGTCACGCCATCTCGCGTGGTGATTGCGGCCACCTCGGATCACCTCCGGTAATCGGGTTCGGTGGTGCTGGGCCCAACGGTAACCCAGGTGGGCCGCCCCTGCATCAGCCCTGCGCATGGCGGCTGTGACGCAGGGTAGTGCTGTACCGCTTTTGGTGCGACTGTGGCCTCGGCCGTTCGACGGTCGTGTGGAGGCATCGAACGGGGAATTCGTTGTCACATCAACGTCGCTGGTAATAATGCCCATGGCAATCTCTCCGATTGCGCTCATCCCTCGAATGAAAGCGACGTCCCATGGCTAACCCCACCGCATTCCTCGGCCGCGCTCTTTTCGCGCCGGTGTTCATCCTCGGTGCGCAGAACGCGATCGATAACGCCGATGGCCTGGCGCAGCTCATCGATTCCCGGCGCGAGCAGGTCGGGCTCTCCGGGTTGCCGGTCGGGTCGAAGCAACTCGTCCAGGTCAACGGCGCCGCCCAGATCGGGCTGAGCTCGGCGATGGCTCTGGGCATCGCCCCGCGGCTGTCCGCGCTCGGGCTCATCGGATCACTCGTACCCACAACGCTGGCTGGCCACGCGTTCTGGGAGCAGGAAGACAAGGGCGAGAAGAAAAACCAGGCACTCCAGTTCGTGAAGAACCTCGCGGTCGCAGGCGGCCTCGCCGTCATCGCCGGAACGCCGAAGAAGTAGACCACCCGCGCCAGTCCTGATGTGGCACACCTCACATTAAACTGTGAGAAACCTTTGAACAGGTTTAGAGTCGTCGTGCATGAGGACCCGTACCCAGCGACTCGACGAGCTACCCTTTACACCGCGCCACCGCCGCATGCTCGGCGGGGCCGGGATCGGCTGGGCTCTCGACGCGATGGACGTGGGTCTCATTTCCTTCGTCATGGCGGCGCTCACCGTGCAATGGGGGCTGACCCCGACGGAGAATAGCCTCGTCGCGTCCATTGGCTTCGTGGGCATGGCTATCGGCGCGAGCGTCGGCGGGTTGCTCGCCGATAAATTCGGTCGCCGCTACGTTTTCGCGCTCACCCTCCTCGTCTATGGCTTGGCGACCGGCGCCGCGGCTCTGTCTACCGGCCTGGTGATGCTCATCGCGCTTCGCTTCCTCGTCGGACTCGGCCTCGGCGCAGAGCTGCCCGTGGCCTCGACGTTGATCAGCGAGTTCGCCCCGCGCAAAATCCGCGGCCGCGTCGTCGTGGGTCTCGAGGCCTTCTGGGCGTTGGGGTGGATTCTCGCCGCGCTCATCGGCTACTTCGTCGTGCCTCTCGGCGACGACGGCTGGCGCTGGGCGCTGGCCTTCGGCCTCGTTCCGGCCGCCTACGCGCTGGTCATACGCTTCGGTATGCCCGAATCGGTTCGCTACCTCGAATCCCGTGGGAAGCAGGCCGAGGCCGAGGCCGTCGTGCGCCGCTTCGAGGACTCCGCCGGCCCGGACCACAAGCCCTCGGTCCAGGACCTGCGCGAGCGAGAGGGCGGACACGAAGGGGTGACGCCGGCCGGCCGGGCCGACCCGGGGACGCAGCCCGCTGCTGCCGGACTGCCCGACGAGCGCGGCGACTCGCTGTGGTCGCGCCGCTACCGCGGCCGCTCACTCGCGCTGTGGATCGTGTGGTTCGGCATCAACTTCTCCTACTACGGCGCCTTCATCTGGCTTCCGAGCCTGCTTGTCGCGCAGGGCTTCGACCTGGTCAAATCATTCGAGTACACCCTCATCATCACGCTCGCGCAGCTGCCCGGCTACGCCGCCGCGGCGTGGCTCATCGAGGTATGGGGCCGCCGGCTGACCCTCGCCGTATTCCTCTCGGGGTCCGCAGTGGCCGCCGGGCTCTTCGGCCTCGCCGACTCCCCGGGGACCGTCATCGCCGCGGGTATGGCGCTATCGTTCTTCAACCTCGGCGCCTGGGGCGCGCTGTACGCGATAGGCCCGGAGCTGTATCCCACGGCCATGCGCGCCACCGGCACCGGCCAGGCCGCCGCCTTCGGGCGGCTCGCGTCCATCATCGCGCCGCTGCTCGTGCCACTACTTCTTGACGGCGGAGGCCAGGTTCTCGTCTTCGCCGTATTCGCCATCGCCTTTGTCATTGCCGCATTGGCCGCATTCACCCTGCCCGAGCTCAAGGGGACCGCTTTGGAGGAGTCAGGACGTGTGTCGCGGGCGGCGGACATCCGCTAGCGGACGCCGGGGGCCGAGCGCGCGGGGTCACTGCGAAAGGCAAGCGTGATGGCGCCGTCGATGTCCGCCCGGCGCACACGCACCCCGTACACGGGCTCGAGGATCTCGGGCGTGAGCACCTGATCCGGTGCGCCGGACGCGAGGATGGCCCCCTCGGACATTACGGCGATCTCGTCGCAGAACTGCGCGGCGAGATTGAGGTCGTGGAGGACGATGCCGGCGGCCACGTCCAGCGAGGCGACGAGCCCGAGCACCTCATGGGCGTGGCGGATGTCGAGGTGGTTCGTCGGCTCGTCGAGCAGGATATGCGTGGCCTCCTGCGCGAGCGCCCGCGCGATGAGCGCGCGTTGCCTCTCTCCGCCGGACAGCGTGTCCATGCGTCGTCGCGCGAAATCCAGCATGTCCACTCTCCGTAGAGTCGCGGTGATTATGGCCGCGTCTGCGCTGGTCAATTGCGCCGCGAATCCCTGCTGCGGAAATCTTCCGAGCGCCACCGAATCGGCAACGGTGAGGGGAAGGTCGCCCGGCTCTTCCTGCACGACTAGTGCGATGCGACGCGCCCGCTCACGATCGGAGTAGGAGTCGATGCCGCGGTTATCCAGCGCTACCGAGCCCCCACTCACGGGAAGAGTCCCGGCCAGCGCCCGGAGAAGCGAGGTCTTTCCCGAGCCATTCGGTCCGACGATGCCGAGGGTTCGACCGTCGGCGATATCGATCGAGACACCGTTGACGGCCCGGACGTGTCCGCGCGCCACGCCCACACGTGAACCACGAATCACCGTCGCACCTCGGCTCGGTTGTGTGCGGAAACGAAAGTGTGGACCTTCTCCAGGCCGTCGACGGCGAGCGGGGTCGGGGGCTCGGCGAAGCCGAGTAGCAGCGGCAGGACGGCCTCCTCACGCAACGCGGTCACGGCCCCGATTCCCGGGATCTGCCCGACCGCGGAACGAACATCGGCAGGCGAGCCGTCCGAGTGCAGCGCGATGATGAAGTCGGGATCGCGGGCGACGAGCTCCTCGCCGGTCACCTCGAACACACGGTCGGCGGTGTCCGAGAAGACATTGTCGAGACCTGCGGCCTCGACCACCGGATTCGACATCGACCGCCGGCCGTAGGCGTAGGTGCTGCCACCCCCGAGAGTGGGATAAAGTACCGCAACGGTGGGACTGTCCGCATGGCCGTTCGGCACGTCCGACGTCAGGCTTTCGAGTTGACCGGACAGCTCGTCTATGTACTCCTCCGCACGGCCGGCACGGTCGAAGACCTTTCCGTAGGTGCGGATCTGAGACCACACATCGGCAAAGCTCGCGTCGTGGTCGAGCGAGCCGCAGAAGGCGGGCTCGTCGATGACCTCGATGCCGGCGGTCGCGAGTGTGCGCCGATTGACGGTATCGGACTGGCCGAGCACGAGGTCCGGGGCGGTTGCGACCACTGTTTCGGCCGAGATCTGCAGGTGACCCGTGGCGTCGACCCGCTCCGTGAGCGAGGAAACCTCGCTCAGCGCGGCGTTGAGCTCGGCGTCGTAGTATTCGGCCGGGTAGAGGCCGGCGCGCGCGCCGATCCGGTCGAACACGCCGAGGCGGTGGAGTGTGGGGATCGACGCGCTGTCGAGGACCGTCACGCGCTTGGGCGGCTCGTCGAGCGAGAGGCGTTCGCCGCAATTCTCGACGGAAATAGAGACCGAGGAAGTAGTCGTCGACGACGCGCCGCAGCCTGTGAGCGAGCCGGCGAGTAGCGCCGTCGCGACCATTGCAGAGGTCCCTCTGGTGGCGATGGGGATACCCGGTCGACGGCGGCGATGGATATGGCCGATGCGGGCGCGGGAAGGGCACACGTTCTAGAACCTCACTGTGGTCATGCGGCGGACGAGGATGAGTAGGAAAGGCGCGCCCAACACGGCCGTGACGATGCCGATCGGGATCTCTTGCGGGGCGAGAACCGTGCGGGCGAGGATGTCGGAGGCGACGAGTAGGATGGCGCCGAACAGCGCGGAGACAGGGATCAGCGCGCGGTGCGTGCCCCCGACGGCGAGTCGCGCGAGGTGCGGGACGACGAGCCCGACGAAGCCGATAGAGCCGGCCATGGCGACGAGGATGCCGACGAGGACACAGACTCCGGCGACGAGGGCGAGGCGAAGCCGGTCCGGGTCGATGCCGAGGGCGCGCGCGGCGTCGTCGCCCGCGGAGAGGACATCGATGCGGCGGCCGAAGAACATTCCCAGCGCCAGCGCCGTGCCCACGGCGAGAACGACCGCGGCGAGCGGCCCGTTCCATGCGGCGAGGCCGAGCGAGCCCAGGAGCCAGAAGAGCACGGTGCGTGCCCCTTCTGTGGAATCGGAGGCGAAGACGAGGAACGACGTGCATGCGGCGAGGGCATAGCCCACCGCCACCCCGGCCATGAGCAGACGCACCGACGATAGTCGGCCCGCGCCCCGGGCAACCGCGAACACGAGCGCCGAGGCGGCCGCCGCCCCGAAGAATGCGCAGGTCTGCAGGGCGTAGTCGCCGAATCCCGCTCCGAATCCGAACAAGAGCGCGGCCGCCGCGCCGCAGCTCGCCCCGGAGTTGATGCCCAGGACGTATGGATCGGCGAGCACGTTGCGCACAACCGCTTGAAGCACCACGCCCGCCAGTGCCAGCCCTGCTCCGACCGCAGCGGCGAGCACGACTCGGGGTGCCCGGATCTGCCACACGATCGCCTCGTCGACCGACAGTGCGGCATCGGAAGGGTGCCCGGCCACGTTCGACGCGATGATGCGGAGCACATCGGCCGGTGCGACCGCTGCGGGGCCTGCCACGATCCCCGCCACCATCACGCCCACGGCGATGACGCCGGAGACGCCCAACCACATAGCGAGCCGTGTGCGCTGCGCGCGCAGTCCGAGCGGATCCGCCGCGAGCCGTGGATCGGTGCCGGTGTTCGGGAGCGACGGCCGTGAAGTCATGTCGCGTCCCTCCCCGTGGCCGGTCTGTCCGATGTCTTCGACCCTAGGGCAGCGAACAGTGCGTGACTAAGCCGGAAACGCACTGTTAACAGGGCGGTTACATGCCAGCCGGGGCCATGCCGAACCTCCCGTCGTTGCGGTGCCCGGCCACGCGTGATGCTCTGCGAAATCCCGGCGCTGGGCGCAGGATTCACATCCGGGGGCGACTAGCTCAGCGGGCACGCGGGTGGGGGCATAGAATTTCGTGGTGTTGGTCCGCTGCCACAACACTGGCGATGTGCGGGTGCCTTCTGGCCGCTAACCTGGGCCGGGAGAATAAACGATTTTAGGAGAGTCCATGGTCGAACAAACGAACATCGACGGGCCGATCGAGCCGTACACCATTACCGGCAACGAACCTGTGATCAACGACGATCCGTCGGACACGAGCAAGCATCGCGTCGTGATCGTCGGCTCCGGTTTCGGTGGGCTCGCCGCGGCGCAGCAGTTCAAGGGACGTGACGATGTCGAGGTGACGATCGTCGCGCGCACCGGCCACCACCTCTTCCAGCCGCTGCTCTACCAGGTCGCCACCGGCATTCTGTCCGTCGGCGAGATCGCCCCGTCTACGCGGATGATCCTGCGCGACCAGGACAACGCCCGCGTCGTCCTCGGGGACGTCGAGAACATCGACGTCGAGAACCAGACGCTGTATGCGGAGATGGGCCACGTGTCCTTCGCCGTGGAATACGACAGTCTCGTCGTCGCCGCGGGCGCCGGTCAGTCCTACTTCGGCAACGATCATTTCGAGGTCTACGCGCCGGGCATGAAGACGATCGACGACGCGCTCGAGCTGCGCTCGCGCATTCTCGGCTGCTTCGAGCAGGCCGAGATTACCGAGGATGAGGACGAGCGCCGCCGGCTGCTCACGTTCATCATCGTCGGCGCCGGTCCGACGGGCGTGGAGATGGCCGGACAGGTCGCCGAGCTCGCGCACAAAACGCTCACCGACAGCTTCCGCGCAATAAATCCGGCAGATGCGCGGGTGGTTCTACTCGATGCGGCGCCGCTGGTCCTGCCTCCGTTCGGCGAGAACCTCGGTGGGAAGGCCCGCCAGGCGCTCGAGAAGTTCGGCGTCGAGGTGCAGCTCAACGCGATGGTGCAGAACGTCGACTACGACGGCATCGAGGTCAAGGACTCCAGCGGGGAGGTGCGCCGCATTTCGGCCTCGTGCAAGATCTGGTCCGCGGGTGTCGCCGCGAGCCCTCTGGGCAAGCACCTCGCGGAGCAGACCGGCGCCGAGGTCGACCGGGCCGGGCGCGTGATGGTCAACGAGGACTTCTCCCTGCCGGGTCAGAAGAACATCTTCCTCATCGGTGACATGGTCAACCTCAACAACTGGCCTGGCGTCGCGCCGTTCGCGCAGCAGGGCGGCCGCTACGTCGCCAAGCTCATTTCCAACGAGCTCGACGGAGCCTCGACCACCCAGCGCAAGCCGTTCAAGTACTTCGACAAGGGGTCGATGGCGACGGTCTCGCGCTACAGCGCTGTGGTCAAGGTCGGTAAGTTCGAGATCTCCGGCTTTGTCGCGTGGGTGATGTGGCTCGCGGTGCACCTGGCTACGCTCGTCGGTTTCCGCAACCGCTTCATGGCCATCGTGTCGTGGGGCATGCAGGTCAACGGTAACCGGCGCGCGCAGCTGACCTCGACGAAGCAGTGGGCTTACGGCCGCCAGGCGATGATGCGCCTCGAGGAGAAATAGCTCCTCTCACGACCAGAGCGGAGGCGGCGAAGCGCCTCCGCTAGATCGCCAGCGCCTCCGAGACCTCGGCATCGGCCGAGGCGCCGGAGACGCCCGAATGTGTGATCCGCCCCGAATCGAGCACCGAGTACACGTCGGAGGCGCGCAGCGAGAAACCCACGTGTTGCTCGACGAGTAGCACGGAGAGGTCACCACGCTGCGCTAGCGAGGAAATGATTCCCTCGATTTCGGCGACGACGTTGGGCTGGATGCCCTCGGTCGGCTCGTCGAGAACCAGCAACCGTGGGGACGTGATCAGGGCCCTGGCGATGGCGAGCTGCTGGCGCTGGCCGCCGGAGAGCAGTCCCGCCTTGCGGTCCAGCAGCGAGGTCAATGCCGGGAAGGTGTCGAGGGCCTCGGCGATGAGCTGCTTGCCGCGTGCACGGCCGTCGGCGACGAGCTGCAAGTTGTCCCGCGTGGAAAGTTGAGCGAAGGACTGCTGACCTTGCGGTACGTAGCCGAAACCGCGCGCGACGCGGGCGTGCGGGCTGAGCGAACTCACCTCTTCGCCGTCAAACGTGATGGTCCCCTTCTTCACGGGGAGAAGGCCGACCGCGGTGCGTAGCAGGGTCGTCTTTCCGGCGCCGTTGTGCCCGAGTACGGCGGCGACGCCGCCCGCAGGCACGTGTAGAGATACCCCGTGGAGGATCTCGGTCTTGTCGTAACCGGCGTGGACGCCGGAGATCTCGAGTAGCGAGGTCATCGGTCGTTCTCCATTTCTGCGGTGCCCAGATAAACTTCGCGGACCGCGGGATCGGATTGGATGTCGGCGACGGATCCCTCGGCGAGGACCGAGCCCTGTGCCAGAACCGTTACCGAGGTCGCGAACTCGCGCATGAATTCCATGTCGTGTTCGACGACGATCACGGCGTGGTCCTCGGCGATCTTTTGTAGTAATCGGCCGGTGGCCTGGCGCTCGTCCTTCCCCATTCCGGCGACGGGCTCGTCGAGAAGGAGCACCGTACAGTCCTGCACTAGAAGCATCCCGATCTCGAGCCACTGCTTCTGCCCGTGGGACAGGACGCCGGCCTTCGTGTCCGCGTAGGCGGACAGTCCGACGGTCTCGAGCGTGTCGCGGACCTTGCTCGTCATACCGCGGCGGCGTCGCAGCAGGGTGGTCCAGCCGCGGCGGGCGCCGGAGGCGATGTCCATGTTCTGCTCGACGGTGAGTTCCTCGAATACCGAGGCGTTCTGGAACGTGCGGCCGATGCCCAGTCGGGCGAGCTTGTGCGTGGGGGTGCCGAGGATGGGCTGCCCCGAGACCTCGATGCGGCCCTTCGCCGGGGCGAGCCCGGTGATGGCGTCGACGAGAGTGGTCTTTCCGGCACCGTTGGGCCCGATGAGAAAGCGCAGGTCCCCGGAGTAGAAGGACAGCGAGGCGTCGTCGATGGCGACAAAGTCGTCGAAGGTGACGCGCAGATTCTCGATCTCGAGGAATACTCCGCGCATCGGCGTGGAACCGCCGGTTGCCGAGTTTCCGCGGCGCGGTGTGGTGGCGATTGCGGCGGGGGCTTCCGCGGTGCCGCGACCAGTGGCTCGCATGCCGTCGGACTGGGTGGACTGCTGACTCATGACGAGGTCTCCTTCGCGGAAGTGATGGCGGTGTCGCCCGCGGAACCGGCGTCCGCTGCGCGGGCGCGGCGACGACGGGCGATCAACAACGAGGCGAGACCGCCGGGAAGGAACCCGACGACGACGATGAACAGCAGCCCCTGCAGGTAGGTCCACTGAGACGGGTAGGCCTCGGAGAACGTGGTCTGCGCCCACGCGACGCCGATCGCGCCGAGTACCGGGCCCAGCAGCGTGGTGCGCCCGCCGATCGCGACGCCGATGAGAAACGCGATGGACGGGGCGATGCCGATGGACGATGGCGAGATGATCCCGACGACGGGGACGAACAGCGCCCCGCCGACCGATGCGGTGAGCGCGGCGACGGCGTAGGCCGTGGCCTTGATCAGGGCCGGATCGTAGCCGAGGAAGCGGACGCGCTCCTCCTGGTCGCGCACCGCGACGAGAAGTTCGCCGAAGCGCGAATACATGAGTTGGCGCACGAGCAGCACACAACCGATGAGTGCAGCGCCGGTGAGCATGTACAGCGCGACGCGATTCGCCGGATCGTAGATGACGTACCCGAAGAAGCCGCGGAACTGATTGAGTCCGTTCGAGCCGCCGAGAGTCGCCTGGGAGACGAGGAAGATCGCGGCCGCGGCGGCGAGGGCCTGCGACAAAATCGCGAAGTACGCGCCCTTGACCTTCCGGTGGAACACCAGATATCCGAAACCGAACGCGGCGAGTGGCGGAAGAACGAGGATCACCGCGACGGTGAACACCGGGTTCGCGAACGGTTCCCAGTAGCCGGGCAGCGCGTCCCTGCCGGCGAGTGTCATGAATTCCGGCACCTCGGCGCCCTGATCGGCGGTGTCCGAGAGCTTGAGAAACATCGCCATCGCGTACGCGCCGATTCCGAAATACACGCCCTGCCCGAGTGTGAGCATCCCGCCTCGGCCCCAGGCCAGCCCGATCCCCGTGGCGACCATCGCGTAACAGAAGAACTTCGCCAGTAGGTTGAGGCGGAACGGCGGCAACACAAGTGGCGCCACGATGAACACCAGTACGGCGGCGACGGCCAGCCCCGCGAGGAAGATCCAGCGCGGCCGGGCAGGCGTGGCGTCCGACGTCATGGGTGATTGGTCTTTGTGTCCGGAATCGGGGCTGACGTCGCCGGTCGCGTGTTGTGTGGCGGGCGCATGGTCTGCGCGATTGGTCACGGTCATGCGAGGCTCCTGGATCGGGTGGCGAACAGGCCCTGCGGGCGGACCTGGAGGAAGATGATGATGGCCACGAAGACGAAAACTTTGGCCAGGGAGGCAGTCGTCGAGTATTCGAAGAAGGACTGCAGAAGGCCGAGGACGAACGCGGCGATGACGGCGCCGCGAAGGTTCCCGAGGCCGCCGACCACGACAACGAGGAAGGCGTCGATGAGATAGGACTGGCCGATCGTAGGGCTTGTCGAGCCGATAAGGGTGAGCGCGACGCCGGCCACACCCGCCAGGCCCGAACCGATGAAGAACGTCACCATATCGGTGCGCCGCGAGGAGATGCCGGAGGTCTCCGCGAGCTGCCGGTTGAGGGTGACCGCGCGGATGCGTCGGCCCATCGGGGTGAAGCGGAGGGCGGCCATGAGCGCGGCGACACAGACGACGGCGAGCACGAAGATGAATACGCGGGTGTACGGCACGGTGGCGGAGAGGATCGTGAGATTGCCGCGGAGGAAGTCCGGGACGGTGACGTTGACGGCCGGCGCACCCCAGATGTCTCGGGCGATCTGTTGGAGCACAAGTCCCACACCGAACGTGACGAGAAGGGTGTCGAGCGGGCGATCGTAGAGTCGCTTGATGAGCGTCACCTCGAGGGCGACTCCGAGCAGGCCACCGACGATGAAACCGGCGAGGAGCGACAGCCACAGGGACACGCCGGCGGAGGAGACGAGCTGTTGGATGACGTACGCGGTGTAGCAGCCTGCCATGATGAATTCGCCGTGCGCCATGTTGATGACGCCCATCTGGCCGAAGGTGAGCGATAGCCCGAGGGCCGCGAGCAGCAGGATCGAGCCGACGCTCAACCCCGTCGCGAGTTGTCCGATGACGATATCCACATCGGGTCCTTTCGAGTCGGAAGTGGTGGGTGGGGAGCGCGATCAGCTCGTGTGCAGGTCTTCCGCCCAGTCGTAGGTTCGAAGGAATGGGTCGGGGTCGATGCGGCCGGGTGATTCCCAAATGGTGTGAATGAGCCCGTCCTCGCGGATCTCCCCGATACGGGCGACCTTGGCGAGGTGGTTGTTCTCGCCGTCGATGGTGACCGTGCCCTCGGGGGCGTCGAAGGAGACGCCGTCGGCACCTTCCCGGATCGCGTCGACATCGAAACTGCCGACCTTTTCGACCGTGTTGCGCCACAGGTACACCGAGTTGTAGGCGGCCTCCATCGGGTCTGACGTCGGACGGCCGGCGCCGTAGGCGCTCTTGAACGCTTCGGTGAACGAGGCATTCTCGGGAGAGTCGACCGTCTCGTAGTAATTCCACGAGGTGAGTTGTCCGGTGAGGTTCTGGGCACCGATGCCGGCGACCTCCTCTTCCGCGATGGACACGCTGATTACGGGGGTGTCCTCGGCGCTGAGGCCGGCGTTGGCGTATTCGCGGAAGAACGCGACGTTGGAATCGCCATTGAGAGTGTTGAACACGGCATCGGGATTCGCCGAGCGCACCTTGTTGACGATCGTGGAGAAATCCGTCGAGCCGAGAGGGGTGTAGTCCTCGCCGAGGACCTCGACATCGTGGGCCTGCGCCCATGCCTTGATCACGCGGTTCGCGGTCTGCGGAAAGACATAGTCCGAACCGACGAGGTACAAGCTCTGGGTTCCCTGCTCGGCAAGGTAATCGAGGGCGGGGATGATCTGCTGGTTCGTGGTCGCGCCCGAATAGAAGATATTGGGTGAGGACTCGAGCCCCTCGTACTGGACCGGGTAATACAACAACGCGTTCGTGTCCTCGACGACCGGGAGCATCGCCTTGCGGGAGGACGAGGTCCAGCCACCGAACACCGCGGCGACGCAATCGGAGATGATGAGCTTCTGCGCCTTCTCGGCGAACACCGCGGGGTCCGAAGCGCCGTCCTCCTCGACGCGCTCGATCTGTTTGCCGAGGACGCCTCCGTCGGCGTTGATCTGCTCGACCGCCAATGCGATGGAGTCGCGCACGGTGCGTTCGGAAATCGCCATCGTTCCCGACAACGAGTTGAGCGAGCCGATCTTGATGGTGTCCCCACTGGTGTCGACGCAGCTCACGGCCGCGCTCCCCGGCGGATCGGAGGTCCTGGCCCCGCACGCCGTCAAAGCTCCGACGAGAGCGAAAGACAGCGCCGAGACCACCGCCCCCCGGCGGGAGAGGACCCGGCGGGAGAGCACCCGGCGGCGAGGCTCGGGTCCGGTTCGGGGGTATTTCTCGGGAACTTCGGGCACGTGGGGCACATCCTTCGCGGTCGGTTCCCGCCTCGCGGGTGCTCAGGGCGCCGCGCGGGAGGGCCGGACAATCGGAACGGGCACCGCGCACTCGCGGCGCCGTGCCCGATTCGGCCATGATCGGCCGACCCAGAAAACGTTAAGAAGAGAATGTGAAGCCCGATCGTGTCCGGGATTACGCCGCGGTTTCGGATTTCGGATCCCGGTTACGGGCGTGTGTCGAAGCGAGCCCATTGCCGAGAGGCCTCGGCCGTGGGACGGCGAATTCGGGCGTTCCCGGCAATGGAAAAGTGGGCGCGAAGGATGCGGCCAGGTGTAAGGATGGGCACGTCCGACGTCATATGTGAAGAAGAGGGGACCACCCATGGCCGCTACGCCCGAGCAGATTCGTGCGACCGCCGAGACCTATATCGCCGGGCTCAATGCCTCGGACCCGGAGGTGCTTGCGGGCGTGTACGCCGAGGGAGCGACGGTCGAGGATCCCGTCGGCGGCGGCACCGTGCACGAGGGCAAGGACGCGATCCGCGGCTTCTACGACAACCTCGCGCCGCTGGATATGCAGGCGACGCTGCTCGAGACGCGGGTGTGCGGCAGCGAGTTGCTGTTCAACTTCGAGCTGGTCACACGGTTCGACGAGAACACCGCGACGACGATCAACGTGTGGGATCTCATGGTGCACGGCGAGGACGGCAAGGTGACCTCGATGAAGGCCTACTGGGGCGCCGAGAACGTCTCATAACCCACATGTCCCGGCGCCGCGAGGCGTGCGGGCGTTAGCATTGAGACCGTGATTACCTCGATTGTTTTCGTCCAGGTCGACACCGCCCGCATTCCCGAGGTGGCCGAGGCCATCGCCGAACTCGAAGGCGTGTCCGAGGTGTATTCGGTGACCGGCGCGATCGACCTCATCGTGCTGGTGCGCACGCGCACGCACGAGGAGATCGCGCAGGTCGTGTCCGACAAGCTCAACAAGATCGACGGGGTCCGCGAGACCGAGACGCATATCGCGTTCCGGGCGCTGTCGAAGGTCGACCTGCAGGCCGCGTTCTCGATCGGGTTCGAGGACTAACTTTCGCGGCCGGCCACCCCGCGAGGTCAGGCTTAGCTGGACATCACACTTAGCCTGCCTGCTTCTCGATGCGCTGAAGCAGGTCGTGCACCGCTGGGATCGCGCGATGGAGTTCCTCGCGCTTGTCCTCGGGGAGCCCTGCGATGGTTTCGGCGAAGTACGCCTCGCGTTGTTGGGTCGACTCCTTGACCGCCTGGCGGCCCGCAGGCGTGAGGGCGACATTGACCACCCGCCGGTCGTGGTCGGTGGACACGCGGCACACCAGGCCGAGTCCCTCGAGCGTCGACACCGCGTTCGACACCGTCGGAACCCGCACATTCTCGTAGCGGGCCAGCTCGCTCATCCGCAGCGATCCGTGCTTGGACAGCGTGCTCAGCATCGACAGCTGCGAGTGGCTCAGCGGAAAAGTCGAGCGATTGCGCCTGCTCAGCAGCTCGAAACGCATCACCAGAGTGCGCAGCTGTTGCGCGATCTGCCCCGCCATCTCGTTCCCATCGGCCGCCGTTTCCGCGTCGACCTCTTGCCACGTATTCGTCCCCATATCGTCCCCCTCAACCAATGAATTCGATAGAGGTCTTCGAAGGACGGGAATCGGCCCCGGTCGACCATCTTTCGCCCCGGGGAACGGGTGTGCCCCGCACTCGGCGCCGCGAAATAGATCGCCCGAAACCGCAGAGATTCCCCTCGTTTCGTACAGACCCCCACTGCGATGACCCACATCCCCCGTTGGCCATCGACCACGCAACTAACATTAGCGTTGTTAACCGTCAAAATCATTACCCGACATCATATTTCAGAAAATTCTCACCGATATATGACGTCGGACGGCCGAGATTTTCCACGCCCGACGCCGATGCGCCGCCGTCGAACAAGGTGTATTCCGGCGATTAGCCCCGCTTCCG
The DNA here is from genome assembly GCF_001659785.1 of Dietzia timorensis. Lineage (NCBI taxonomy): Bacteria > Bacillati > Actinomycetota > Actinomycetes > Mycobacteriales > Dietziaceae > Dietzia > Dietzia timorensis. The sequence goes on along the minus strand of NZ_CP015961.1, from coordinate 3,537,461 downwards.
ACGGTAAGTCGTGGTAAACCGAGTAGCCATGGCCAATCGACTCGAGATCGCCTCGACAGTGCACGGCGACCCGGATGCGCCCACCGTGATTCTCATCCACGGCGTCGTCCACCAGCAGCACGCCTGGGATCCCGTCGTCCCGCTGCTCGCCGAGAAGTACCGGGTCGTGACGTTCGATCTGCCTGGCCACGGTGCCTCCGGAGCGATTCCCGAGGGCTCGAATCCGATTCCTTACGTTCTCGATTCCCTCGTCGACGTCATCGGCGAGCTCGGCGGGTCCGGACAGCGCCCGCACCTCGTGGGCAATTCGTTGGGCGGATACGTGGCGCTAGAGATGGGCAGCCGGGGCCTGGCCAGCGGGGTCACCGGGATTTCGCCGGCGGGGTTCTTCCGCAACCGCTTCGAACTCAAACACGCCGAGCAGGTGTTCCTCGCGCTGAAGAAATCCGTGGGGGTGATCAAGCCGCTGGTGCCGCGGCTCTCGGCTAATCGGGTCGGCCGTTCGGTGATGTTCGGCGTGTTCTCCACCCACCCGTGGAAGTACCCGGCCGAGTCGATGCTCATCGACGCGAACACTCTCGCCGAGAACACACTGCTCGACGACCTGCCGGACCTCGATTTCACGTTCTCGGCGCCGACCGACCGCAACCTGCCGATCACGATCGCCTGGGGCACCCGTGACCTCGTGCTATTTCCCGGTCAGCGTCACAACGTGCACACCGTGTTCCCGCAGGCTCGGATCATCCCGATGCGCGGGCTCGGCCATGTGCCGATGTCCGACGATCCGGAACAGATCGCGAAGGTCATCGACACGTCGGCCGCTCGTTCTTTCGCTCGCGAGAAGCGGCTGGGAAGCCTCCGCGACAAGAACGCCGAACGCTAGGGTGGGGGAGTTCCCCTTTCATTCGGATCGTCCGGCACGTACCTGTCGGTGAAAGACGCGAGGTAATAACCCATGGCCAAAGTGGTCTTCGACAATGTGTCCATCGTTTATCCGGGCGCCGACCGCCCCAGCGTGGACCGGCTGAATCTCGATATTGCCGACGGGGAGTTCCTCGTGCTCGTCGGGCCGTCAGGCTGCGGCAAGTCGACGACGCTGCGTTCGCTCGCGGGGCTCGAGCCGACCGCCGCCGGGCGCATCATCATCGGAGACCACGACGTCACGGGCATGCAGCCGCGCGATCGCGATATCGCGATGGTGTTCCAGAACTACGCGCTCTACCCGCACTACTCGGTGCGCAAGAACATGGCGTTCGCGCTCGACCTCAAGCGCCGGCCGAAGGACGAGGTCGCCGAGCGGGTGCAGAAGGCCGCGGAGATGCTCGATCTCACCGAGTTCCTCGACCGCAAGCCGAAGGAGCTCTCCGGCGGCCAGCGCCAGCGTGTGGCGATGGGTCGCGCGATTGTCCGGGACCCGCAGGTGTTCCTCATGGACGAGCCGCTATCGAACCTCGACGCGAAGCTTCGCGTCGCCACGCGCACCCAGATCGCGACGCTGCAGCGCGAGCTCGGAACCACCACGATCTACGTCACCCACGACCAGGTCGAGGCCATGACGATGGGCGACCGCGTCGCCGTCCTCGATAAGGGCCGGCTCCAGCAGGTCGACACCCCGAAGAAGCTCTACAACGATCCCGCGAATGCTTTCGTCGCCGGGTTCATCGGTTCGCCGGCGATGAACCTCTTCCCGGTCCCCGTGCGCGATGGCCGCGTCGACGTGCCCGGTGTGCAGGCGACCGCCCCATCCGGAGCCGGTGCGGAGGTCACCGTCGGCGTCCGCCCGGAACACCTCAGCCCGACGTCGGACGGCGCGGGTCTCGACGCGGTCGTCGAGCTCGTCGAGGAACTCGGCGCCGATTCCTACGTGCACACCCGTACGGCAGAGGGAACTCCGATCGTATTCCGCGGTGTTACCGATGATCCGTGGTCGAAGGGGGACCGGGTCACGCTCGCCGCCCGCGAGGATTCGGTGCGTTTCTTCGATCGCGAAAGCGGCGCCCGCCTGCGCTGACGTACTCCGACGTCATACGCGATCGAGCTTCAATCGTCGCGATCTACGTCCGCATCGTGTTCGATCAGCCGGTCGATGGCCGCAGTGCCACGCAGGAGCGCGCGGCCTCTCGCACGAGCCGCGTCTCGCCACTCGGCCAGCGCCTGCTCCAGGTGCTCCTGAGTTCTGTGTTCGCGAAGCTCGGCAACAATCGTCGCGATTTCTTCCAGCGAGCGGTGGCCGCGCCTGAGCTGCCTGGCAAGGTGCGCGTCGCGCAGGTCGTCGGAGTCATACACGCGGTGACCCGTGCGCCGATCACGTCTGGGAGCGAGAATCCTCGCCGCCTCCCACGCCCGAATAGTGGCAGGTTGGACCCCTATCCGGTGGGCGATAACTCCGATCGGCACCGGCCGGGACACGGTCAGGCGCGACTGTTCGGTGGGCGAGTGGGAATGCACGGCGGACGTGACCAGCCTGAGCGCAGCGCGATCGTCGGCGAGCCGGGTGTTCGCGTGCGCGAGAAGATCCAACACGTGGTCGTATTCGCCGAGGTGGGCCGACTGGACCACGGTCGCGCTGAACTCGTGGCCGAGTGCGGGCGCCGACTCTCGAAACGCCGCGAGCGCCAGCCGGTGGCGCTCGCCGTAGCGGCGATGCCCGCCGTCGGTGCGGTACGCGGCAGGGATGATCCCGCGGTCCTCGTACGTGCGAATCGCCTGGCTCGACAAGCCGTACGGACGCGCCAAATCGATCGGCCTCATCGCAACCTCCACCACGCGGCCCGAAGGTCAAATACTCCACCAGTTTAAGTTTGACATCGGAGCTCCTGGGTATTTGCGGCAAAAAGTTCACCGGGTTCTTCAGATTTACAGTAGAAGAGGTGAATAACGACACCGATTCTCCGTCCGACCGACAACTCGAAACCGCCGTGGCCCGGTTGCTCAGGTCAGCGAAGACCTTTCCGCGCCTTCTCGCGCTGGGAGAACCTACTCACGGCGACGACACATTCCTGTCGATCCGAAACCGATTGTTCTTGTCTCTCGCGGAACGCGAAGGCTTCACCGTAATCGCGTTGGAAATCGATGCCGAGCGCGCAGAGCTCGTCGATAGCTACGTGCGCGGAGCCGTCGACGACCTCGGCCACGTGCTCGCCGAGGGGTTCAGCCACGGGTTCGGCCGCTTCGATGGAAATCGCGAACTGCTCACGCAGATGCGCCGCATCAATTCTCACCGTCCGGCTGATGAGCTGCTCCGGTGCACCGGCTTCGACGCCGCGATGGAGCTTTCGGCGGAGGACTATGCCTCGGCCGAGCGAGCCGAAATGCGCATGAGGGAACGCTCGAACAAGATGGCCAACAACCTTGGCGCTCTAGTCGAGAGCGTCGGAGGTCGCGGGCGGGTTATGGCGTACGCGCACAACGCCCACATCCAGATCGCCACGTCGTCGATGCAGCTTGGGCCGCAAAGGATCCAGTGGGAAACGGCCGGATCAATTCTCGCTAGACGCCACGAAGGCGACTACGTCTCGATCGTCACCTCATGTGGGAGCTCACCTGCCCGCGGGGTTCAGGCCCCTCCAGCGGACTCGATCGAGGATGCGCTCAATCGGCAATGCATCGACGCTGGCCCGCAGGTGTTCGACCACGAGGCGCTCGGCAGAGTCCTCGGCTCGAGCGAGCACACACTTCGCATGCGCGACGACCTCACCCCGGCGATGGCACTCGGACCGCTGGATCCGCGCACGGTCATGGTCGCGTCCGACGCCGTCCTCCACGTACCGGGAGGAAAGCGCGGCGAGGTACTCACGCAGGAGCGGCTTCGAGAGATGATCGGAGGAATCCCGGACGTCGCCGCCGAACTCGCGGGGCCGGAGACAGGTGCGCCAGAAATCGCATGGGGCGACACCTTCTTCACGAACCAGCCGAGAGGTGATGGTCCACAAAGTCGCATGCCGTTCGCGACGATCGTGACCAAGAATTACCCCGGCTTTGATGAGGATTCGGATCTGGATCGTCCAGATACGTTCGCGCTGAATCTCCATGTCGGAGCGCAGTACTTCGAAGGCCTCCTAGGATTTCCGCCATCCGAGACATCGCAGCACGTCGTCCGATTGAACCCGGCCGCCGAAGCAACGCCGTTGCCGCACCCTCAATACGCCAAATCTGGCTGGATCCGGATCATCAATCCACCCGCGGCCCAGCAAGTGCAGATCGAGGCGCTCGCCAGGGCGGCGGCAGAACGTGGAAAGCGCTGACAATCCCTCGGTGCGAGATATCGAAGAGTTTCGGTGAAGATGACTCTTCCCGTCGGCGGAATTGTTCGGGCCGAACGATCTACCAACGCCAACGAACCCGCTCAGACAACCGAAATAGGTAATGAGGCGCTGATAACGTAAGGCATGCCCTCAACATCTATCGAGATTCGTCGGGAGAACTCCGCCGACGAGGAAGTCGCAATCATCGACGCCGTCCAGGCTTCGCTGATCGCGGCGTTCCGCATTCCGCCCGAAGACCGTCACGTCCGACTGCACGTGAACCTTCCGCACCGCATGGCAACGAGCCCGACGCTCGAACAGCCCGACCGCTACACGTTGGTGACGGTCGACTGCTTCGAAGGTCGATCGGTTGATGCGAAGCGCGCTCTCTACACGGAGATCGTCACGAGGTTTGAGGCATTGGGCATCCCCAAAGACCACGTGACCATCATCGTGCGCGATCTACCGGCGAGGAACTGGGGTATCCGTGGAGGCCATGCAGCCTCCGACATCGATCTCGGATTCCAAGTCGACGTGTGAGCCGGCGCTCGAACTACATGTCCTCAAGCTGCTTGCCCTTCGTCTCGGGCACGTACTTGAGCACGAAAACCAGCGACAGCAGCGCGAACAGTGTGTAGAGCCCGTAGGGAACGCCGAGGCTGATGTCGGCGAGACCCGGGAACGTGGCGGACACACCGAAGTTCGCGATCCACTGCACCGAAGCGGCGAGGCCGAGCGCGGCGCCGCGGACGCGGTTGTTGAACATCTCTCCGAGCAGGACCCAGACTGCCGGGCCCCAGGAAACCCCGAAGAAGACGACGAAACCGTTGGCGGCGATGAGCGCGATGACGCCCTGGGTGTCGCCGAGCGCCGGCTCGCCGTCGACGAGTGGGGCGCTCGCGAAGATCCACGCAAGCGTGCCCAGGCAGATGAGCATGCCCGTCGAGCCGATGGCAAGGAGCTTTCGGCGGCCGATCTTGTCGATGAGGCCGATCGCGATGAGCGTGACCACGATGTTGGTCACCGAGGTGATGACGGACTGCGCCAGGGCGGTGTCCTCGTCGAATCCGACGGACAGCCACAGCGTCGACGAGTAGTAGAAGATGACATTGATGCCGACGAACTGTTGGAACACCGACAGCAGAACACCGATCCACACGATCGGGAGGAGACCGAGCGCCGGGCCCTTGAGGTCGGCGAAGCTCGACTTCGTTTCGCGCTTGATGGTGGTGCCGATCTCGCGGATCCGGTCGTCGATACCCGTCTTGAGGATGCCCGCGAGCGTATCCCGGGCCTCGTCGGTGCGGCCGACCTGAACGAGGTAGCGAGGCGATTCCGGGATCGTCGTGGCGAGCACCCCGTAGGCGATGGCGGGGATGATCTCGATTCCGAACATCCAGCGCCACGCGTCGAGACCGAGCCACAGTTCCTCGGCTGCGCCGCCGGCGACGCCCGCGAGCCACGCATTGGTGAGGAGCGCGACGAAGATGCCGAGCACGATGGCGAGCTGCTGCAGCGAGCCGAGTCGCCCGCGGATCGAGGCCGGCGCGATCTCGGCGATGTAGGCCGGCGCGATGACCGAGGCGGCGCCCACGCCGAGGCCACCGATGACGCGCCAGATCGTCAGATCGATCGGGCCGAATGCGAGCGCCGAGCCGATGGAACTGACGAAGAACAGGACGGCGGCGATCTCCATGACCCGGACGCGGCCGATGCGGTCGGCGAGACGGCCGGCGATAAATGCGCCGACGACGCAGCCGAGCAGGGCGGAAGAGACGACGAAACCGATGACGCCCGAGCTCAGATCGAACTGCTCCCGTACGGCAGTCACCGTGCCGTTGATGACAGCGGTGTCGAAGCCGAAGAGGAAGCCGCCGAGAGCGGCGACGGTGGCGAGCATCAGTGCTCTACCGACGTAGAAGTCCTCGTCCGATTCTCCGGTGCCGCCGGCGCTGTTGCCGGTGGCCTGATGGCCTTCGCTCATCGATGCACTCCCTGCGACGCGGCGGCCGGGGTACGGCCGCGGTTGAGGAAACGTTAGCACCCACAAAAGTCCGAATGCCGGGGGATCGAGGAGCCGATGGGGCCGCTCGGGCTGGGGTCGCCGGGTGCGACGCCGGCTCAGATAGCGCTGCGTCCGGCGTCATAAATAAAAGGTCCACGCCCACCTGGGCGAATAAAAACGCTGGGTACCGGAGGAGTGAGAAAAGTTCTCGGTGTTGTTTTGGGGATAAACGTCGATGATGTTTTCAGGCTGCGATAAGCTCAGTGGGACCATGTGAGCCTGGGCACAAGTGTGCACGTAGAAACATCGGGTCTCGGCCCACGTCTCTCGCCGGCGTTGTCCTCAAGTGGCGTTCGCGGGCGCTCACAGGTACCAAAACTGCGATAAGGAGCGGAAGGTACATGACTTCTTTCGGCAAGCTCACCAAGACGGCGGCGCTCGCGGGCGCCGTCGCGCTGACCCTTGCTGCATGCAGCTCTGAAGAAGAGGGCGGCAACAGCACGGGCGACGGCGGAGGCGATGGCCGCGGCAACATCACCTTCGCCATGGGCAGCAACGACACCGACAAGCTCAAGCCCGTCATCGATTCGTGGAATGCGGATCACCCCGACGAGCAGGTCGAACTCGTCGAGCTTCCCGCCGAGCAGGACGGGCAGCGCGAGACCCTCGTGCAATCGCTGCAGGCCGGCGGCACGGACTACGACGTGTTCGCGCTCGACGTGACCGACACCGCGCAGTTCGCGGCGAACGGCTGGATCGAGCCGATCGAGGGCGAGGGCGCCCCGGACCTGTCGGGTGTGCTCGACGCCCCGGTCGAGTCGGCCACCTACAACGGCACCGTGTTCGCGGTTCCGCAGAACACCAACGCCCAGCTCCTCTACTACCGCACCGACCTCGTCGACGCGGCGCCGACGAACTGGGACGAGCTGAAGGAAGCATGCTCCGCGGCCGAGGAGGCCGACGTCGACTGCCTCGACATGCAGCTGAGCCAGTACGAGGGCCTCTCGGTCGCCGCAACCCAGTTCATGCAGGGCTGGGGCGGAACCGTGGTCGGCGAGGACGGCACCACGCCGACCCTCGACGACCCGAACTCCGTCGAGGGCTTCACCGCCCTGGTCGACGGCTACAAGGACGACGTGATCGCCAAGCGCAGCGACAGCTTCACCGAGGAAGAGACCGCGCAGGCGTTCCTCGCCGGCGAGACGCTGTTCTCCTACAACTGGCCGTACATGTACGACTCCGCCAAGACCGAGGACTCCTCGACGGTGAAGGACAACTTCGACGTCGCGCCGATCGTCGGCAAGGACGGCGCCGGCGCCTCGACGCTCGGCGGCTACAACGACGCGATCAACGTGAACTCCCCGAACAAGGCCACGGCCAAGGACTTCCTGTCCTACGTGATCTCCGAGGACGTCCAGCGCGGCTTCGCCGACCAGTCCTTCCCGCCGGTACTCGCGTCGATCTACGACGACGAGTCCGTGCAGGAGCAGTACCCGTACATGGAGGCGCTCAAGGCGGCGCTCGACAACGCCCAGCCGCGTCCGGTCACCCCGTTCTACCCGGGCGTGTCCAAGGCGATCCAGGACAACACCTGGGCCGCGATCAAGGACGAGGCGCCGGTCGACCAGGCGCTGTCGAACATGTCCGATGCGATTACGCAGGCCACCGGCTAGTCTTGCGGCCCGCCGCCGGCGCGGGAAAGGTTTTTCCGCGCCGACTCTAGATCCTGTGTCGTGGTGCACAGTAGAATCCCGGCGGGGCGTAACCCGCTCTGCCGGAACCACTTACCGCTGCCCCCGGCTCGGCTCGACCTTCAATCGAACCGATCACCGGGGGCGCGGTGCGCCCGCCTGATGCGGCGGACGGACATAAGCGAAGAGGCACGGAGCACCTATGAGCACAACGCAGACAGGGGAGTCGGAGAAGTATCCGAGCCCCGAAAGCGGCGTCAGGTCCGGCGCGGACGGCCCGATTCCCGCGCCGAAGAAGAAGTTCGACTGGCGCCCCGTCCTCTTCGTGGGTCCGGCGATCATCCTGCTTGCCATCATCATCGGCTACCCGATCACCCGCGCGGTGTACCTGTCCTTCCTCGCCGACCGGCAACTCGACCCGGAGACCGGACGCTTCGTGACCGGCGGCTTCGCCGGCCTGCAGCACTACCTGTACTGGATCACCCAGTCCTGCACGACCCCCACCGGCGCGACACAGACCTGTGCGCCGGGCTCCTCGGCCACCGACTTCTGGCCGGCCGTGCGCAACACCGCGCTGTTCACGATCGTGACCGTGACGATCGAGACGATCCTCGGCTTCTGGATGGCCGTGATCATGGGCAAGAACATCTGGGGCCGCGCCCTGCTGCGCGCCGCGGTTCTCGTCCCGTGGGCCATCCCCACCGCCGTCACCGCGAAGCTGTGGGCGTTCATCTTCGCCGACCGCGGCATCGCCAACGGCATCCTCGACTCGCTGTTTGGGACGACGATCTCGTGGACCACCGACCCGGTCTACTCGAAGGTCGCGGTCATCATCGCCGACATCTGGAAGACCACGCCATTCATGGCGCTGCTCATCCTCGCCGGGTTGCAGATGATTCCGGGCGGGGTCTACGAGGCGGCGCGCGTCGACGGCGCGAACCGCTGGCAACAGTTCATCCACATCACCTTGCCGCTGGTCAAACCCGCGCTGATGGTGGCGATCCTGTTCCGTACGCTCGATGCTCTACGGATGTATGACCTCCCGGTAATCCTCATTTCCGGCAACTCGAACTCGCCTACCGCGACCATCTCGCAGCTCGTGGTCAACGAGATCCGCCTCGGCAACGCGAACAACGCCTCCGCCCTGTCGACGCTGATCTTCCTGCTGATCTTCGTCGTCGCGTTCGTCATGGTGAAGTTCCTCGGGGCCAATGTGGTCGAGGAAAGTACCGAGAGACCGAAGAAGAAGGACGAGGTGGAGGCCTGATGAGCACACCGAATACCTCCCACGGCGCGGCAGCGGAATCGTGGTCGCCGGCCACATCGCTGGATGACGACGGTGTCGTGAAGCCCCCCAAGCCGAACCCGCTCAGGCAGCTCGGTCCCTACCTCGGCGCGCTGTTCATCCTCATCTGGGGTCTCGCACCCTTCTACTGGATGGTGATCACGGCATTCCGCGACGACGCGTTCACGTTCTCGCAGAACCCGCTGCCCTCGCACTTCACGCTCGACAACTTCAAGACCGCGCTCGGCACGTCCACGGGCAACAACTTCCTCGCCGCTATCGGCAACTCGGTGTTCATCTCGCTGGCGACGACACTCCTCGCGATCGTGTTCGGCGTGCTCGCCGCCTACGCACTGGCGCGGATCGATTTCCGCGGGAAATTCGTGGTGACCGGCGTCATCCTCGCTGCGTCCATGTTCCCGGGCGTGGCGCTGCTGACCCCGCTGTTCCAGCTGTTCTCGGATCTGGGCTGGATCGGCACGTACCGGGCGCTGATCATCCCGAACATCTCGTTCGCGCTGCCACTGACCATCTACACGCTGACGTCGTTCTTCAACGACCTGCCGTGGGAGCTGGAAGAGGCGGCGCGCGTCGACGGCGCCTCGCGCGCGACCGCATTCCGCAAGATCATCCTGCCCCTCGCGGCGCCGGCGATCTTCACCACCGCGATCCTCGCGTTCATCCAGACGTGGAACGAGTACATGCTGGCCAGCCAGCTGGCGAACCGCGACTCCGAGCCCGTGACCGTCGCGATCGCCCGCTTCGCCGGCGACAATCCGTACACGCCTCCGCACGCGGCGATCATGGCCGCGGGCGCGCTCGTCACCGTCCCACTCGTCATCATGGTGCTCGTGTTCCAGCGCCGCATCGTCTCGGGTCTGACGTCGGGCGGCCTCAAGAGTTGATGGCGGGGCTGAACGCGGGCTCGTCCCATCCGCTCGCCCGGCGGCAGCGGCTCGAGGTGCTCGGCGGATTCGTCGGGTTCTTCGCGGTGATGGCGCTGCTCAACGCCGTGGTCCTGATCGTCACCGGCCGGCCGTCGGCGATCGCCTCGATCGTGCTCCTCGTCTTCCTCGTGCTCGGCTGGTACACCTACCGCGCATGGAAGCGCGCGGACAACGCGGTGAAGAATCGCCACGACTAGGCGCCCGGTGCGCCGACGGACTGTCCGCCGGCGCCTCGCGCCCTGCGTTCGCCACGTGCCCCCGACCTTGTGATGAGGTTCGCCACACGCTTGCGACCAACGTGCCTCCTTCCGCTACCCTTGCTCGGTGCACAACGATCTCAGTTCCAACCCCGGTACTCCGCCGTCAAACGATGAGTCCGGTTCGCGCGCAACGAATTCGCCTCGCGAGCAGGTGGCCGCCGTTTCTCGCGACCGCGACACCGTCCGCGAGTCCGCGCGCCACGACCTCACCCCCGCGCAGGCTCTGCTTCTCGTGCGGGTGCTCACGGCGGCCGCGTTTATCGTCATCCTCAACGAGACGACGATGACGCCGGCGATCGCCGTGCTCATGGACGAGTTCGATGTCGTCGAGTCGAGTGCCCAGTGGCTGACCACCGCGTTCATGCTGACGATGGCCGTGGCCATCCCGCTGACGGGCTGGTTCATCGACCGCTTCGGTCCCCGCGTCTCGCTGCTGACGGCGATGAGCACCTTCGTCGTGGGCACCGCGCTCGCGACGTTCGCGCCGACATTCGGCATCCTGCTTGGCGCACGCGTGATCCAGGCCCTCGGTACGGCGGTGATGATCCCGCTGCTGATGACGACCCTGATGAACGTGATCCCCGAATCCGACCGCGGCCGCGTGATGGGGTCGGTGTCGCTGGCGATCTCGGTCGCGCCCGCGATGGGTCCGTTCCTCGCCGGCGAGATTCTCAAGTACCTCGGTTGGCGCTGGATCTTCGGCATCGTGCTGCCGCTGGCGATCCTCGTCACCCTCGTCGCGGTCAAGCTCATCCCGCGCGGCGGAGGCGCGGCGCGCGAGAGTGTCGACATGCTTTCGGTACCGCTGTCGGTGCTGGGCTTCGGCGGAATCGTGTGGGGACTGTCGAGCTTCGGCGAGGGGGCCGAGCCGCCGCTGCCGACCTGGTCGCTCCTGGTGATCGGCGCCGTGGCGCTGGCCGTGCTCGTGTGGCGGCAGCTCTCGCTGCGCCGCGGCGGGCACGAGCCGCTGCTCGACGTCACGGCGTTCGCGTCGAAGGATTTCTCGGTCGGCGTCGGGTTGATGACGATCGGCTTCGCCGCATTCCTCGGCATCATGATGATCCTGCCGCTGCTCATGCAGGTCGCCAACGGGGACACCCCGGAGAACGCCGGGCGCGCGCTGATGCCCGCCGGGCTGATGATGGGCCTGCTCGGGCCGCTCGTCGGCCGAATCTACGACAACCACGGCGCCCGGGTCGTCGTTGTCCCCGGCGCAATCCTCGCAACACTTGCCCTGACGGCGCAGGCACTCTTCGCGCCGGGAGGGTCGTGGATTCTCATCGCGGCGATCAACTTCTTCGCCGGCGCCGGGCTCGCCATGACCTTCACGCCGATGTTCACGGCGAGCCTGTCGGCCCTCGCGCCGGCGCTGTACTCCCACGGTTCCGCGCTGCTCGCGACGCTGCAACAGGTCGGCGGCGCCGCGGGCATCGCCGTGCTCATCTCGCTGATGTCGGTCGGCTCGTCCGCCTCCGGTGGCGCGGCTCCGGACCCGGAGTTCGGCAGCCGCCTCGCGCTATTCGGCGCCGCGGGGCTGATGTGCGTGGTGATCGTGCTTGCGTTCTTCACGCCGAAGCACAAGCCGACAGCGGCCGAGGGCGCGCCCGCCGCGCACTGACGGCCGCGTAACTCGCTGCTGGCATCGCCCTGTCGACGGCGTACCTTCAGCGGCAGCGCTCTCACCTGACCATGACTGGCTCAATGGCGGAGACGAATATTCGTCGGGACGCCACTTTGTATCGATAAACGCCAGTGAGGGAAGGACGTAAGGGCGTTCAACGATACAAAGTGGCGTCCAGAGGTCAGGGAGACGAGAGGCAAACCTGAATTGCCGTTCGCCTGCCCGCGCCGACGACGAAAGGGCCGCACCACCGGAGAAATCGCGGTGATGCGGCCCTAGAAATCGCCTGGCCTCAGCCTATGTCGTCCGCGCGACATCGAGACCTGAAGCCCGAGGCGCGAAGCGCGGCGAGGCTACGCGCCGATGATGAACTCCTCGAGAGCGGCACGTGCGACGTCATCGTGCATCTGCTCCGGCGGCGACTTCATCAGGTACGCCGAGGCGGGGAGCACGGGCCCGCCGATGCCGCGGTCCTTGGCGATCTTCGCGGCGCGCACGGCGTCGATGATGATGCCGGCCGAGTTCGGGGAGTCCCACACCTCGAGCTTGTACTCGAGGTTGAGCGGAGCGTCGCCGAAGGCGCGACCCTCGAGGCGGACGTAGGCCCACTTGCGGTCGTCGAGCCACTCGACGTGGTCGGACGGGCCGATGTGGACGTTGCGGTCCGAGATCTTCCCGGCGAGCTCGCCGGTGAGGTTCGAGGTCACCGCCTGGGTCTTCGAGACCTTCTTGGACTCGAGGCGCTCACGCTCGAGCATGTTCTTGAAGTCCATGTTGCCGCCGACGTTGAGCTGGTAAGTGCGGTCGAGGGTCACTCCGCGGTCCTCGAACAGCTTCGCCATCACGCGGTGCGTAATCGTGGCGCCGACCTGCGACTTGATGTCGTCGCCGACGATCGGCACGCCTGCGCTGCGGAACTTCTCGGCCCACTCCGGGTCGGAGGCGATGAACACCGGCAGCGCGTTGACGAACGCCACGCCCGCGTCGATCGCGCACTGCGCGTAGAACTTGTCGGCCTCTTCCGAGCCCACCGGAAGGTAGGACACGAGCACGTCGATCTCGGCCTCGCGAAGCGCGGAGACCACGTCGACCGCCTCTGCGGTGGACTCCTCGATGGTCTCGCGGTAGTACTTGCCGAGGCCGTCGAGGGTCGGGCCACGCTGTACCGACACTCCGAGCGGCGGCACGTCCGAGATCTTGATGGTGTTGTTCTCCGAGGCGAAGATCGCCTCCGACAGGTCCATGCCGACCTTCTTGCCGTCGACGTCGAACGCAGCCGCGAACTCGACATCGGAAACGTGGTAGTCGCCGAACTTCACGTGCATAAGGCCCGGGACGGTGTCGGTAAGCGACGCGTCCTTGTAGTACTCGACGCCTTGGACCAGCGAGGATGCACAGTTACCTACGCCGACGATCGCGACGCGGATCTTATTATTACCCATAGCTTTGTAGGTCTCCTTCATCAAGCGTTCTGGGACGGATTATTTCTGGTTTGTTCAGCGGCGATCAGTTCGTTGATCCACCGGAGTTCGCGTTCGCTCGTCTCGAGGCCGAGCAGTGTGAATTGCCGCGTGTAGCGGCTGATCTCGGAGTGCTGCTCCGTTCCCGCGGCGCCGCGCTGCTCCTCGCGCCGGGCCTCGAGAACGCGCCGGCGCCCCTCGAGAACCCGCAGGCGCGCGGCCGCGGGAGTGCGGTCGAACAGCGCGAGATGCACGCCGAAGCCGTCGTCGGTGAAACTCGCCGCGCTCGGCTCCGCGAGCATCTCGGCGAGCTCGGTCCGGCCGGCGTCGGTCAGTCGGTACGGCTTCTTGTTCTTCCCCCTGCCCGCGGTGGGAACCCGAGACTTACCGCTGGATGACGTCGGAGCCGCTTCGATCAACCCGGCCCCCTGCAGCTTGCGCAGGGTCGGATACAGGGAGCCGAACGAGACGGTTCTGATGGTCCCGTACACCTCCGACAGGCGTTTGCGCAGTTCGTATCCGTGCATGGGGCCCTCGTCGAGCAGACCGAGAACAGCGAGATCGAGCATGCGCTCTCGCCTCCCTTCTCATGTCGCTTGGTGGGTCCCTGTGCCGGTTTCCGGCTTCGTCGCCGCAGAGGTCTCCGCAGTTCGAAGCGCGGAGTTATCCGAGGCGTTGGTCAGCGTACACCTCTGCGATGTATCGAAGCGATATAACCCTCCGTAATGTCGGTCACTCATATCGTGGAACATGTGCGCGCGCCCTTTCGCTCACCCGCGGCGCCGCGAGTGAGGAAGAACACGTAATCTCGAAGACAATGAATGAGCAGCATGCGGATACGGGTGGGGTGAAGCTCGACCCGACGGCGCCGAAGCGGGTGATCGACTACTCGCTGCGCCGTCGTGCCGCACTCGCGGACCTCGAAGAGGGCAGGGTCACTCTCGGCGAGGTGTGCGACGCGGACCGCTACCTCGTGCGCGCCGCCGAGTTCCACGGGCACGTCAGCGACGAGCTGTGCCCGGTGTGCCGCAAGGAACACCTGGTCACCGTCAAATGGGTGTACGAGGAATCGCTCGGGGATGCCAGCGGATCGGCGCGCACGGCAGAGGAGATCGACGAACTCGCGCGTACGCACGACGAGTTCACCGTGCACGTGGTCGAGGTGTGCCGTTCGTGCAAGTGGAACCACCTCGTCGAGAGCTACGACGTGGGCTGGCCGGCGGGCCTGTCGGCGAAGATCCGCCGGGCGAACTCGTTGCGCGGCCAGGCCTAGAAGCGGGACCGCTTCGGCGCCGTTCGGCGCGGAAATATGGTCCTCGCGCGCGATCTGCGCGACAATAGATCGTCAGCGCAATAGTTGTCCGCGTTTGTTCGTACGTCTCGGCGCGATCAGCATTTCGCAGTGTGTGCGTCATTGGGCGGCCTAACCGGGTCGTCCTGCGAAGCAGGAGAAATACATGGGCCAGGAAAATACCGGTCGGGCCAACCCCGGACCCGGCAAGGACAAGCCGACGAACAGGTCGTCGGGCGAAGCGTCGTCGCCGCGTGGCGGCAAGCGCGCCGCCCAGCGCGACCCGAACCAGGGCTTCTTCCGTCGGCATCCCGTCTTGACGACCCTCGCGGTTCTGGCGATCATCTTCATCGTCATCCCCGTCGTCATCGTCGGCATCATGTACCAGCGCCAGGACATTCCGACTCCGGAGTCGATGTCGACCAACCAGGTCTCGGAGATCTACGCGCAGGACGATTCGACTCTCATGGGCCGCATCGTGCCGCCCGAGGGCAACC
Organism: Dietzia timorensis; assembly: GCF_001659785.1. Lineage (NCBI taxonomy): Bacteria > Bacillati > Actinomycetota > Actinomycetes > Mycobacteriales > Dietziaceae > Dietzia > Dietzia timorensis. Next base: position 3,522,160 of record NZ_CP015961.1, on the reverse strand, counting down.
GCAACATCATCAAGATCGATGATGTCCCGGTGCACGTGCGCAACGCCGTGCTCGCCGCCGAGGACCGCACGTTCTACTCGAACCAGGGCTTCGACCCGGTCGGCATCGCCCGCGCCGCGATGGGGCAGGTCACCGGCGAGTCCACCGCCGGCGGTGGTTCGACGATCACCCAGCAGTACGTGAAGAACACGATGGTCGGCGACGAGGTGAGCTACGAGCGCAAGGCGAAGGAGATCCTCACCTCCGCGAAGATGACGTCGAAGTGGTCCAAGGACCAGATCCTCGAGGGCTACCTCAACACCATCTACTTCGGTCGCGGCGCCTACGGCATCGACGCCGCCGCGCAGGCGTACTTCAACAAGCCGGTCTCCGCGCTCACTGTCTCCGAGGGCGCTCTGCTAGCCGGGACGATTCAGTCTCCCTCGGCGCTCGATCCTTTCGCCAACCGTCCGGCGGCGGAGCAGCGCTGGAACTACGTGCTTGACGGCATGGTCGACATGGGCGCGCTGCCCGCGGACGAGCGCCAGGGCGCCCAGTTCCCGGCGATCGTCGAGGACGCGGCACCGCTGCAGCAGAACGTCGGCGACGAATCCAATGGCCCGATTCGACGCCAGGTTCTCGCCGAACTCGCCAACTCCGGCATCTCCGAGGACATGGTCAACACCCGCGGCCTACGCGTGATCACCACGATCGACCCGGAGATCCAGAACAACGTCATCGACTCGGTCGAGGACGTGATGAGCTACCAGCCGGAGGCCAACCGCGCGGCGGCAGTCTCCATGGACCCGAAGTCCGGTGCAGTCCGCGGCTACTACGGCGGCAACGAGGCCGAAGGCTGGGACTACGCCAACGCCCCGCTGCAGACCGGTTCCACCTTCAAGATCTTCGGCCTCGCGGCGGCCCTCGACCAGGGCATCCCGCTGAGCCAGCAGATCTCCTCGGCGCCGGTCACCTCGGGCAACATCACGATCAACAACTCCGAGGGTATGTCGTGCGGCACGTGTTCGATTGCGACGGCGCTCGAGAAGTCGCTCAACACCTCGTTCATCCGCCTGCAGACGATGCTCGACAACGGCCCGCAGGACACCGCGGACATGGCGCACATGGCGGGCATCGCCAAGAAGATCCCGGGCCTACCGGATGAGACGCTCACCGAGGGCGGCGAGACGCCGTTCGAGGGCGTCATCCTCGGCCAGTACCCGGTGCGCGTTCTCGATATGGCCACCGGCCTGTCGACGTTCGCCAACGAGGGCATGTACCACAAGCCCCACTTCGTGGAGAAGGTAGTCGCCGCTGACGGCGAGGTGCTGCTCGACAACAGCGACATGGAGGGCGAGCAGCGCGTCAACAAGGATGTCGCCAACAACCTGATCTCCGCGATGGAGCCCATTGCCGGCGCGTCTCGGAACCATGCGCTCGCCGGCGGCCGCACCTCGGCGGCCAAGTCCGGCACGGCGCAGCTGCTCGACACGGGCAACAACAAGGACGCCTGGTTCATCGGCGCGACGCCGTCGCTTTCGACGGCGGTATGGATGGGAACCGACGACAACGTCCCGCTCTACAGCGGCGGATCGGGCGGCTCGATGTTCGGCGCGATGGACCCGGCCGATATCTGGAAGTCCATCATGGACACTTCGCTCGCGGGCACCGACTACGAGTCCTTCCCAGACCCGGGTTACATCGGTGGCCAGGCCGGCGCGCCGGGCGACTCCGGTACAAGCAGCGGCGGAGGCCAGAGCTACACCGGCGGCCAGAGCTACACCGGCGGCCAGGACTACGGATATACCGATTCCCAGCCGAGCCAGCAGGCCCCGGCCGAGGGGACCGGGCAGGCGCCCACGGGTGGAGACACCGGTGGCGGCGGCGCCCCGGCCCCCGACCCGGCGCAGGATTTCCAGGACCAGGTCAACGACTTCCTCGACGGCCTAGGCGTCGAAGGCGGCGGTGACGGCGGCGGTGCGCCCGCCGAACCGGCCCCGCCCGGCGGCTGATAGGCGTGAGATAACCTACCCAACGTGACCAACGGAGACTCTTCCTCCCCGCGCCCGCTCGCAGATGACCTCGCGGAGCTCGGCCCGGACGATCGCGCCCGTCCAGGCGACGGCGCGTTTCTCCCCGCCGCGCAGGCATGGGGAGGCCCGTTGGGTAGGCACGCGGTGGTCGGGCGGCAGCCGCGGATCACTCCGCTACGGGTGATCCTGCTGTTCGCCGTTATCCTCTGTGCCTTTGGGTTCTTCTCCAAGGCGGCGTGCCTGGAGACCTCCCACCCCGAGGACGGCAGTGCCCCGGGGCTGATGTGGGACGGCCGCCAGTATTACAAGGCGTGCTACGCGGACCCGATCCCGCTGTGGGGAATCGAGGGCCTGTCTCAGGGGGCGTTCCCGTACAAGTTCTCGTGGACCGAGGGCGACCCGGGCGCCGAGCAGGTGCGCTACATGGAGTATCCGGTGATCTCCGGGTTGTGGCAGTACGGCAGCGCGCAGGTCGCACTCGCATGGGATCACCTCGACCGCTCGGGCATTCTGCCGGGGCCGATCGACGTGATCAAATACTTCCTCATCCTCGTGGTGACGATGACGATCTTCTGGCTCGTCGCCGTGTGGGCCACGTATTACAGCGCCGGGCGCAGACCCTGGGACACGCTGTTCATGGCGGCGAGCCCACTGGTGGTCTTCCAGGTCTTCACCAACTTCGACGCTATGGCCGTCGCCGCGGCCTCGGTGGCGCTGCTGTTGTGGGCGAAGAAGATGCCGCGCTGGGCCGGCTTCGCGATCGGCGTCGGTGTCGCGATGAAGCTCTACCCGCTGTTCCTGTTCGGCGCGCTGCTCGTCGTCGCGATCCGCGCGCGCAAGTTCGTCGACATCGCGTGGGCGGCGTGCGTCGCGGCGATCACGTGGTCGGCGATCAACCTGCCCATCGCGCTGCTGTTCCCCGCGGGCTGGCGCGAGTTCTTCCGTCTCAATTCCGACCGCCCGGCCAACCCGGAATCGATGTACGCCGTCATCCAATCGTTGACGTCGTGGGACGGCTTCGACCCCGCCGGCGCGGTCCCCGAGACCCTCAACACGGTCTCGCTCGTCCTGTTCGCGCTCGGCTGTGTGGCTGTCCTCGCGATCGGCCTCACCGCGCCGAAGTCACCGCGTATCGCGCAGCTCGCGTTCCTCATCGTCGCGTTCTTCCTGCTCACCAACAAGGTGTGGAGCCCGCAGTATTCGCTGTGGCTCGTGCCGCTGGCGGTGCTCGCGATCCCGCGGGCGCGCATCCTGCTGCCGTGGATGATCTTCGACGCCCTCCTGTGGATCGCGCACATGTCGTACTTCGCGGGCACCGACGCCAAGGGCCTCAACCCCGAGTGGTTTGGCATGCTCGTGATCATCCGGAACCTGCTGGTCGTGGCCGTGTGCGCGGCGATCATCTTCGAGATCTACCGGCCCGCGCGGGACCGGGTGCGCCGCTGGCACGCCGATCTGCCCGGCGCGGATCCGCTCCTCGGCACGCTGGCCCCGGAGCCCGATGCGCCGGCCTCGGTGCGTGCGTCCTTCGACCTCGCCTCTGACGTCGGAGCTGCTCCCCGCGCCGGACGGCCGCGCTTGCCGCAGCGCGTACGAGCGGCGGCCGGTGCCTCCGCCCCCGCGGCTTCCGCCGCCGAACCGACCGACACGTCCGATGACAAGGAGTCCGATTCACGATGAGCACCCTCGAGATGTTGCTGATGTGGCTGGGGATCTTCCTCGGTTTCGTGTGCATCCTTGTCGCCGCCGGCGGCTACCGCATGGGCTGGCACAAGAAGACGTGGATCGGGTGGATCGTCGCGGCGATCGTGTTCCTCACGGTGTTGCCGATCATCGCGGCGCTGACGATGGGACTGAGCGACGGACGCTCCGAGCTCCTCGGCGGTTAGCGGACCCGCCGGCACCTCGTCCGCCCTTTCCCTTCCCCTTTGCCAGAACGCACGCCGGGTCACCTTTCACCGTTGTCAAGACAACGCGGTTTGAGGACTGGCGCTGCGGTTTGTCGGCGCGGGGCCCAAGAGCGGCCGCGTCGGGGCCGGGACAGCGGGACAAGCCGGCCGGCGCGGCACGCGCCCGCACGGATTTCCGCCAGAACCGACGCCGTCACGCCCCGCCGGCGCCCACCAGTCCCTGGCACAGCCACCTGCCTGCGCAAATTAGGCGCGCCCAGCGGCAGCAAGCTAAACTGTCAAGGTTGCTGACGCGACGACCCTCCTGCCGTTGCCAATCGGGCGGCGGCCGAAACTCATAGACCATAGGAGGTGATGAGGTCCCGTGCGTCAATACGAAGTGATGATCATTCTCGATTCGAGTCTCGACGAGCGCACCGTAGCCCCGTCCCTGGATACGTTCCTGAACGTAATTCGCAAGGATGGCGGCTCGGTCGACAAGGTCGATGTGTGGGGTAAGCGCCGTCTTGCCTACGAGATCAACAAGCAGACCGAAGGCATCTACGCCGTTATCGAGCTCAAGGCCGAGCCCGACACGGTCAAGGAACTGGACCGCCAGCTCGGACTCAACGAGTCCATCCTGCGCACGAAGGTTCTGCGCACCGACGCGTAGTTCCCCCTAGTCCCTGAGCGTTTTCGCACGTAATCTGGGCGCGGAGAGTCTTTCCGCTAAACCTCGAGGAGCGAGTTATATGGCAGGCGATACCGTCATCACCGTTGTTGGTAACCTGGTTGCAGACCCGGAACTGCGGTTCACCCCGTCCGGCGCGGCCGTTGCGAACTTCCGTATCGCCTCGACGCCGCGGCGTTTCAACTCGCAGACGAGCCAGTGGGAGGACGGCGAAGCCCTCTTCCTTACGTGCAATATCTGGCGCCAGGCGGCGGAGAACGTCGCCGAGTCGCTGCAGCGCGGCATGCGTGTCGTGGTGCAGGGTCGCCTCAAGCAGCGGTCCTTCGAAACCCGTGAGGGCGAGAAGCGCACCGTGTACGAGCTCGAGGTCGACGAGGTCGGCCCCTCGCTCCGCTACGCCACCGCGAAGGTCGCGCGCACTCCGCGCGAGGGCGGCGGCTTCGGAGGAGGCCAGGGCGGCGGCCAGCAGGGCGGAGCGCCCCGCGGCGGCTATGGCGACAATCAGGGCGGCTACGGCGGCGGTCAGCAAGGTGGCGGACGTCCTCCGGCAGGCGACGACCCGTGGGGCAGCGCCCCGCAGGCGGGCGGCGGCTTCGGCGGTGCGGACGACGAGCCCCCGTTCTGATCGCCCACGATTCGGACCTAGCGGTCCGGAAGCACTTACACCCCAAGCACGATCAACTTTGAGTACTGACCTCGCGTGCCGCGCATAGCAGCGGCGGCGGGGCGAGAAAGGTTAAGGATCATGAAGCTGATCCTCACCGCCGACGTCGACAACCTCGGTGCGCCGGGCGACATCGTCGAGGTCAAGGGCGGTTACGGACGTAACTTCCTGCTCCCGCGTGGGCTGGCCATCCTGGCCTCCCCGGGCGCGGAGCGCCAGATCGAGACGATTCGTCGTGTCCAGGCCGAGCGCGAGGTGCGCGACGCCGAGCACGCGAACGAGCTCAAGCAGCAGCTCGAGGGCCTGGCGAACGTGAAGGTCGCCGTGCGCACCTCCGATTCGGGCAAGCTCTTCGGCTCTGTCACCACCGCGGATGTCGCCGAGGCCATCAAGACCTCGGGCGGCCCGAAGCTCGCCAAGCGCAGCATCACGCTGCCCAAGGAGCACATCAAGAACGCCGGCAACCACAAGGCTGTCGTCGATCTCGGACACGAGGTCTCCGCGACCGTCAACGTCGAGGTCGTCGCCGAGTAATCCACTCGCGCAGTAGCCGCGCCCGCTTCCCGCTTAGGTGGGGAGCGGGCGCGGCACTTTTGTGCCCCTTTCCGCCGTGTCACGACCCGCGTCGCACCATCGTGCACAGCGGCACCCGTGCGCACACGCACAACCCCATTCACGTATGACGTCGGACGTCCCAATCGCATCGACGCCCGGCGCGTCCCGAGCCCGGATCAGGTCTCGCCCCCGGCCCAACTTCTACATCTCGCCGTACGCTATGCGGCGGCCAATTTCCGTCGACCACCTTCCGGTGTGGGCGGCGGTATTTCGCTTGTGCTGCAACGTGTTCGCGCTCGCCGGATCGGTGTATCCCCAGGGCACGCGGGTGTGCACAGGACCTGTGGATAACGTGGTGTTCACATCGTGTTGCCTACATCACATACCACGTGTTCGACGGTAAAATCCAGGGAAATGCAAGCTAGATTTCCGAAGTCCAAATAAAATTATGCACATTAGCTCTGACCTGCGAAAACATTCTGACCAGCGGTTTTAGCGGCAATATTTCGCTTTATCCACGGTTTGTCCACAAGCGCACCCGTAAATGCCGAGGAAACGGTGAGTTTGTCCACATCTATCCACAGCTGGTTACTCGCGATTGTGGAAATCCCTGTGGATAACTCTCGGCTCTCGTGATGTCGATGGGTTGTATCCGCCTCCACAGCCGTGGTATCCAGACGCCGGTGACGCCAACGGATCGCCTAGACTTGAACGCGTAATGCGACGGACGGAGAAGCGGTAATGCCTGCAGATTTCGAGCGGTTCGAGACCGGCCTCTCGTCCGAGCCCGCAGAGGGTGGCGGCGAGCAGTACGGCCGCGTGCCGCCGCAGGATCTCGTCGCCGAGCAGTCCGTCCTCGGCGGCATGCTCATGTCGAAGGACGCCATCGCGGATGTCGTCGAGGCGCTCGGCCCGGGCGACTTCTACAAGCCCGCGCACCAAGTCGTCTACGACATCATCCTCGACCTCTACGCCCGTGGAGAACCTGCGGACCCGGTCACGGTATCCGCGGAGCTCGACCGCAAGGGCGAGCTCAAACGCGCCGGCGGCGCCCCTTACCTACACACTCTCGTATCCACGGTCCCCACCGCGGCGAATGCCGGCTTCTACGCGCGCATCGTCTCGGAGAAGGCGGTGCTGCGGCGCCTCGTCGACGCGGGCACGCGCATCGTGCAGTACGGCTACTCGGGGGACGGGCAGGAGGTCGACGAGGTCGTCGACCGCGCGCAGGCGGAGATCTTCGAGGTCACCGAGCGCCGCACGTCCGAGGACTACGTCGCGCTGTCCGAGCTCCTCCAGCCGACGATGGACGAGATGGACGAAATCCAGGAGGCCGGCGGTCTTTCGGCGGGCGTTCCCACCGGTTTCGTCGATCTCGATTCGCTCACCAACGGCCTGCGCGGCGGACAGATGGTCATCATCGCCGCCCGTCCCGGTGTCGGCAAAGCCCTTGCCCTCGATACGCCCATCCCCACGGCACCGCTTCTTGACGGCGCCGCTCCCACCTTCACCACCCAAGGCGAGCTCCAGGTCGGCGACGAGGTGCTCGCCTCCGATGGCCGCCCAACCAAGGTCACGGGGCTCTCGGAGATCTGGGACGACCGGCCGTGCTTCCGTCTCATCTTCTCCGACGGCGCATCGATCGTCGCCGACGCGGAGCACGAGTGGGAGGTCATCTTCGGTGGCACCCGCCAGACGATGACGACAAAGGCACTTGAAACGATGCTCCTCGTCGCCGAGTCCGGGGTCGAGATCCCGGAGGATCCCGCCCGCGGCGTTCCCTCCCGCTTCATCATCGATGTCCGCAACACCGAGTCTGTGCCGGTTCGCTGCATCGAGGTCGAGGCGCCGGACCACATGTATCTGGCAGGCGAGACGGCGATCCCCACGCACAACTCGACACTCGGCCTCGACATCATGCGCTCGGCCTCTATCAAACACGGACTCGCCTCCGTTGTTTTCTCTCTTGAGATGAGCCGCACCGAGATCGTCATGCGACTGATGAGCGCCGAGGCGAAGGTCAAACTTGCGAACATGCGCGGCGGAACGCTGTCGGACGAGGACTGGGCGCAGATGGCCAAGCGGCTCGGCGAGATCGAGACCGCCCCGCTGTTCATCGACGATTCGCCGAATATGACCATGATGGAGATCCGCGCCAAGGCCCGCCGCCTCAAACAGCAGCACGACCTGCGCCTCATCGTCGTCGACTACCTCCAGCTGATGAGCTCGGGCAAAAAGGTCGAGTCCCGCCAGCAAGAGGTCTCGGAATTCTCGCGTTCGCTCAAGCTCCTAGCCAAGGAGATCGACGTGCCTCTGATCGCGATCTCGCAGCTCAACCGTGGTCCAGAGCAGCGTACGGACAAGCGGCCTCAGGTGTCCGACCTTCGTGAGTCCGGCTCCCTAGAGCAGGACGCCGACATCGTCATGCTTCTGCACCGGCCGGACGCCTTCGAGCAGGACCACCCGGACGCCGGCTCGGCAGAGATCATTCTCGGCAAGCACCGCGGTGGTCCGACGGGCGCCGTGAAGGTCGCCCACCAGCTTCACTTCTCCCGCTTCACGGACATGGCCCGCGGAATCTAGCTTGCCGCTGTCAATGTGAATTCCAGTTCAAGTTGGCAGTTTCCAGAACTCGCGGCAGTGGATTCCAGAGTATTTGACAGTGGGCGCGGTCCAAGGCATCTTCTTCCAAGACTTCGGTAACAAGCGGGGTATCGTCGAGCTCGTAATCACCAGCCTGGCCGCTCCGCTCCTAGCATTGCTAAAGGCCAAGAATGCTTCCGATGTCGTTCACTCGTTCGAGAAGCATCGCCCCCGGACTGTTCGCATGGGTGCCGACCTGGTCGGCATCTTTGAAATTGACCTACGCATGCCGTGCATTTTCTATTGGAATCTTGCGAACTTGTCGATTTGGAATGCTGCTTTGCAGCCTCGGATTTCCTATATGGCGCGATATACGTATGAGGGGAGATTGTGCACACCGCGAGAAAGCACCCTGGGCGCAACGCAAAGTAGATCAAGAATTAGGACGGAAACTTCCACGGAATCGTTAACCGAACTGAGTTTGGCGCCGAGGAGTGAATGACGAGTTGCTCCACGATTTGGTGACACTTCAACCGGCCCGCGCAGCGGACCAGTGAATTCGTCGGATACTGTCAAGACTCCCCATCATGGTGGCACACCATCGTTGGTGGTCATTTGTTGGCGTTCGGGCTTTTCGTCTCAAGTAGTGGGTGACCATTGTTAAGTCGGTAGTGCAGGACCGCGTTTGCGTCTTCCTGGTTTCGCTTTCCAATATGGATGCAGCTAAGAGCAGCGAGTACTAGGACGATCCGTGCGAAAGTCCAAATTGTCGCGGCCGCATTACCTTTGCCTACGGCAACAACAAGGGCCATGCCAGCGAGGATGGTTGAGACGAGCGTCGTGGCTTCGTTTGCATTGAATCGGCCCGGGTTTTCAGCCGCTACTTTGTGGGTGCGGGCTCTCGGGTGAGGGCCTCGTAGTGGAGCGCCTCGGACTCTACCGGGGTAAGCATCCCCAGCGAGCCGTGGAGGCGGCGGTTGTTGTACCAGTCGACCCAGCCGGCGGTCGCGAACTCGACGTCTGCGAGAGTCCGGAACGGCCCTGAGTGGAATATGGTGGTGCGGATACACTCGGTCTTATAGAGACCGTTGATCGTCTCCATGAGCGCGTTATCGTAGGCGTCGCCGACGGTGCCGATTGACGGGGAGATGCCTTCGAGGGCGAGGTGCTCGGTCAGTCGAATCGCGGTGTACTGGGATCCTGCGTCGCTGTGATGGATCAAATCGCCAGGTGACACAGGGTTTCCCTCTCGATCTCGTTGCCAGAGCGCGATCCTCAGCGGAGTCATGACCAGGTCGACCTTCTTGCACGTGCTGGCGTGCCAGCCCACGATCCGCTGGGCAAACACGTCCACGACGAACGCGACATAGACGAATCCTGCCCAGGTGCGCACGTAAGTGAAGTCGGTGACCCACACACGGTTCGGCGCAGGGGCAGTGAAGTCGCGATTGAGCAGGTCAGCTGCCCGTTTCCCATTCGGGTCGGGGATCGTCGTGCGGAGCTTCTTGACGCGTCGCACGCCCTCGAGTCCGAGGGTGCGCATCGCCCGGTCCACCGCGCCCCGTGACGTGCCGGCCAGACCTTCCTGGCGGCGGAGCAGGGCGACCCACTTCCGCCGCCCGTACAAGCCCTCCGGTGTCATCTGGACCCGCCCGGTGACGGGGTTGATCCTCCAGGCGAAGGTGCGGATCTTGTCCTCGACCTGGGCGTCTGTGACGGTTCGGGCAGCAATGTGGCCTGGCCGCTTCCAGGATCGGTAGGTGCGTGCAGCAATCCTCAGGCCTTGCTGGCGCAAGACACGGAGGATCGACTCGACTGCGAAACCTTCGGCTCTCATCTCGTCGATGAACGCGCAGATCAGCGGCCTCGGGGGCCTGGCTCCCCCGCGAAGAAAATCGAGGCCCGTCGCAAGATCTCGTTATCCTCGCGCAACCGTCGGTTCTCTGACTTGAGGCGTTTGACCTCGGCAGACTCCTCGCTGGTGATACCGGGCCGGGCCCCATCGTCGACCTCGGCCTGCGCCAGCCAGCGTCTCACCGACTCGCGCGAGACCCCTTCCTGCCGGGCCACCGCAGTGACTGCAGCGGTCACAGTGGGGTACTCCTGCTGGTGCTCCCTGACGAGCCGCACACACCTCGCGCGCAGCTGGGGATCGATACTCTTCGGCATGCTGTCCATCCTTCCGGACTCAAACAGCAGCGGCATCAAACCTGGACCGGTTCAAACTAACGGTGATAATCCGGGAATTTGACGAGACGCTTGGCTCTGACGTCGACTACCGCAAGCTAGAAAGCAAGGTTCGTACGATATGCAGCGACTCAGACCAGTGGTTTCGACAATGGGCAGCCCTGCAACGCCCACCACGGCGACCGCAGGCTCGTCCCTATGCCATTACATGGCTATGGCTCCACATTGCGCAAGGAGACCCACGCTCGTCGCCAGCTTGGAGCGAAGAACCTAACCGAAGACGCATCGATTCGTATCGGCGATTCGAAACAACCCTAACGGCCGAAGCCATCGATGCACTCCGAAACATCGGCCGAGAAGCATAAAGTTCGCAGGCCATTCGCGACTATTGATAATGATCTGGCACAGCGCACCGTACCGCGACACAAGTCGGACGACAGTCAATCTCTAAGTGAGTCAAAAAGTTCAACCTTCACCGAGAACACGGGTCGGCAAACTCGTTTTAGGACCCTGTGTCGAAACCCATTACTGCCCGATCCTGACTCCGCAATCGAAAATCGTTAACTCTGCAATCTCGAAACAACCTGGGTGCCAAGTCGCTTCCTAGAGTTCAGAATCGCCCGTCACTCTTCACTCCTGGCTTCAACCTCGGAATCGAAAATAATGGACTCGAGTTCACTCAACCGTTCCCTTGCAAGCTTTCCTGCTAGAGCAAGTTCCACCCGCTCCATTGTGAGCGACGAGCTCAATAGAATGGAACGCCCCACTCGAGTCCAGTGCTCAAGCTGCTCATCGGCAGTACGGCCTTCATGTTCCGCTGCGAGTTTGGAAGCGTGAATTAATGAAGGAGAAAAGTTCTCAACTACGACCGAATTGGGCACTGCGCACTCGATCCCGCATGAGCGCACTCACGCACAAATAGCAAAATAAGGATGGGCTTGGCAGAAAGCCTACGCCCACAGATCGCCCACCTCCACTGTGCACGGATCGACCGGCGGGCAGGCCACTGCTGGGAAATCGATAATCGGCGCCGCCATGGACCCGATCGCCGTATTGGCGGATTACCCGGTGACCTGCTTTACAGCATAGGTTCCACTCTCGGCTTTAAGTTCCCGCTTGTGGCGGAGCCAGAAGGGATGCGGGCAAGGTCTCGGCGTGGGACGTCGTCGCGGAACTCTTGGCGGTAGGTCTTGGGCATGGGGGACATCCTTCCCTTCAACGCTTCTCAGCGTCGCAGATGAGATGACCTGCCCCATGCAGCAGTCCCGTTTCCGCACACTCGGCTGCGGCTTATTGCCGACAAATCCGACCGAGCAGTAGGAAATAGGGAACCCACAATGCGAAGAAGGGTGCACGGCCTAGGTCGAACATCTATTAGTTCAGTCGTTACTGTACAGTTAAGTCTATGCTGAATCTTGCTTCTCAGTTGGATGCGATACAGAGGCTGGGTCGAGCAATGTCAGATCCCTCGCGCTCGCGGATTCTCTTGTCAATCCTGGCTCGGCCCGCGCATCCAGCGGAACTTGCCAATTCGCTCGGCCTAACGCGCTCGAACGTGTCTAATCACCTTGGGTGCCTACGAGACTGCGGGATTGTGGTCGCCACCCATGAAGGTCGACAAACGCTTTACGAGATCTCCGACCCCCATCTAGCGCGCGCGCTCAATGAACTGGTTTCGGTCAAGCTTGCCGTCGATGAAGGCGCTCCTTGCATGGACGTGGCCTGCACCGTGGCAGGTTGCCACGACGGTGGATTCAGCTCATGACGATTACGGCGCTCTTGCAGGCGGTCGGACTATTTATCGCGACCAACATCGACGACATTATCGTGCTCTCGCTTTTCTTCGCGCGGGGCTCTGGGCATCCTCGGACAACAGTGAAGATTCTTCTTGGGCAGTATCTCGGCTTCGTAGGAATCCTCGCCGCCACACTGTTGGTAACCGTGGGCGCCGGGTGGGCGCTGCCGCCAAAGGCGATTCCCTACTTCGGTCTTATCCCCCTTGCTCTTGGCATCTGGGCAGCATGGCAGGCGTGCCAGGGCGATGACGACGATGATTCCGCCGCTTCCGGCAAGGGCGTCGCAGTCGCGACCGTCGCCGGCGTCACCTTTGTCAACGGCGGAGACAACATCGGCGTCTACGTGCCCGTGTTCCTAAACGTCAGCACGCCGTCTGTAATAGCTTTCTGTATCGTGTTTTTGGCGCTCGTGGCGGTGCTCGTGGCTGTCGCCAAGTTCGTCGCCACACGTCGCCCAATCGCCGAGGTGCTCGAACGATGGGAGCACATCCTTTTCCCAATCGTGCTAATCGGGCTCGGCGTTGTAATCCTCGTCGGAGGCGGTGCGTTCGGTCTCTAACGAGAGATATCGCGTCTGCTTTGGGAGGGGCACGGCGGGTTGGCGACGCTGGTGCAGCAAACAAAGTGGCGCTGCAGGAATCTCTTTGAAGCTTGTGAATGCAACCGATGACAGCTCAAGCTTTGCCCGAAGGCGAGCGTAATTTACCTTGAAAATCTTCTTTCGGTCTCGTCTTCGACTTCCGCATTGAAGAGCGTGCTTTCGGTGGCACAAAGCTGTTTCGGCGAAATGGTGCCAGCAAGTGCTTGGTCGACTCTATTACGTGAAGAGCGTGCTTGTTCCGACACGGACTGCCCTACTCTTGCCCAGTGCTCCAGCTGCTGACGGCCGTAACGCCCTTCTTTCGCTCCTGCAGCTTCAGTGACTTTGGGAGGTCAATATCAACTTCCGAGAGAGCCGCCAAGCATTCTCCTTCAGGTCGCTCGCGGAGCCCGAATCCTAACGACGTGTTGAGTGCATTTAACAGCGCAACTATTCGCGCAGCGCCGCCATCGGAAGTGGCGCACAAGACCTCAATACGTAACCGCGCTGTCGCGACAGAAGTTCGAACGGCGATCAAGTGGAGGGGTTCCACACCCTTTACTGGTACCCCCAGGGGGTATACACTGAAGATTGACAGGCAAATCAATCATGGAGACCACATGCGAAAGCACCTCATAACGACCATCACCGCAGGAATCCTAGGTGGAGCTCTGGTACTGGCTGGCTGCAGCACCGAAGACGGCCAGGGCCACCAGGGCCACGAAGGCGGCAGTTTGACCAGCGCTCCAGCGAGCAGCGAAAATGAGATGGATCACTCTTCGATGGAGCATCCGATGGACGGCGGGCCCGCCCCGGAGGGAATCACGGAAGCTCCGTCCCCGAAGTTCCCGGTGGGCACTGAGGTCACGCTCACAGCCGATCACATGGAGGGCATGGAGGGCGCGAAGGCCACTATCGCTGGCGCTTTTGACACCTACACCTATGCGGTGAGCTACACGCCCACCACCGGCGGGGATCCGGTCAATGACCACAAGTGGGTTGTGCAGGAGGAGATCAAGGACGCCGGGGACGAACGGCTGGCCGACGGAACCGAGGTCACACTAGAGGCCGAACACATGGAGGGCATGGAGGGCGCGAAGGCCACCATCGACTCCTCTACCGACGAGACTGTCTACATGGTCAACTACGAGGCAGACGGCATGACGATGACCAACCACAAGTGGGTCGTCGAAAGTGAAATTCAGCTGGCCACATAGGCCGAGCGCCGGGACGTTGCATGGTCCACGGCCAGAATAATGACCTGATCGAGGGGAACGCTGAGGGAAGGCGATTAGCTATGACGGACCCGTCCACACATCAACACCATCGGGACTACGACCATGGTGATGTCGCGTCCACTCAGCCCCGCATGGCACACGACGCGCATGCCGGACACGCGGGCCACTCCATGCACCACGGCGACCATGCGAATCACAGCGGCCACGGTGATCACGCTGGACATGGCAGTCACGCGGGCCACGGAGACCACGTAGGCCAGTTCCGACGTCTGTTTTGGATCAACCTCTTCATCGCGATCCCAGTAGTCGTATTTTCCCCTATGTTCGCCATGCTTCTGGGCTACTCGGTTCCTGGCTGGGCTGGCTGGGTCGCCGGCGCGCTCGGCACCGTCATGTACGTCTGGGGCGGACGCCCCTTCCTCAGCGGCGCCGTCAGCGAAGTCAAGAGTCGCCAGCCCGGGATGATGCTGCTGATCGCGCTCGGGATTACCGTTGCGTTCCTAGCTTCGTGGGCGGCCACGGTCGGGCTTGTCCATCATGAGCTTGAGTTCTGGTGGGAACTGGCGCTGCTGATCGTCATCATGCTGCTTGGTCACTGGATCGAAATGCGTTCGCTGGCTCAGACCACGTCGGCGCTCGACTCCCTCGCCGCTCTCTTGCCCGACGAGGCCGAGCGCGTCGAGGGTGACGACGTCGTCACGATCGCCCCTGCCGATCTGCGCGTCGGCGACATCGTCATCGTTCGCCCCGGCGGCAGCGTTCCTGCCGATGGCAGGGTCGTCGATGGAAGTGCCGACATGGACGAATCGATGATCACCGGCGAGTCCCGCGCCGTCGCTCGCGGTGAAGGCGACGCCGTCACTGCCGGCACCGTAGCCACAGACTCCGGCCTGCGTGTGAAGATCACTGCCACCGGCGATGACACTGCCCTCGCCGGCATCAATCGACTAGTCGCAGAGGCTCAGAGCTCCTCGTCTCGGGCTCAGCGCATCGCCGACCGCGCTGCGGCCTTATTGTTCTGGTTCGCACTCGGCGCTGCCCTGATCACCGCAGCCGTCTGGACGCTCGTCGGTAGCCCCGACGATGCCGTGGTGCGCACCATCACTGTCCTCGTCATCGCTTGCCCCCACGCCCTGGGTCTGGCAATCCCGCTGGTGGTCTCCATCGCCACCGAGCGTGCCGCCCGTGGCGGCGTTTTGATCAAGGACCGCCTCGCCTTGGAGTCGATGCGCCAGGTCGACGCGGTTCTGTTCGACAAGACCGGCACCTTAACAAAGGGCGAGCCCACTGTCACCGGCGTCGAGCCGGCCGCCGATCTAGACGCTAATCAAGTGCTCGCGCTGGCGGCTGCCGCAGAGGCCGACAGCGAGCATCCACTCGCGAAAGCCATCGTCGCCGCGGCCAAAGAGAAGGATCTCGCCATCGCAGCGACCAGCGGGTTCTCCTCTTCTCCTGCGGTCGGTGTCACCGCGACCGTGTCCGGCCAGGAGATCCGCGTCGGTGGTCCGCGACTGCTGGAAGAAACCGGACAAAACGAGGTCGACATTGCCGACTCCTGGCGGGCGGAGGGTGCGATCATCCTGCACGTCGTTCGTGATGGCTTGGTGATCGGCGGCCTCAAGCTCGCCGATGAAGTCCGCCCGGAATCCCGCCGCGCCGTAGACTCGCTGCACCGGCTCGGCATCGAAGTCGTCATGATCACCGGCGATGCCGAGGCCGTCGCGAATGAGGTGGGCCAGGAGCTTGGCATCGACCGTGTCTTCGCCGGTGTACGCCCCGAGGACAAGTCGGCTAAGGTCGCCGCGCTCCAGCATGAGGGCAAGAAGGTTGCGATGGTCGGCGATGGTGTCAACGACGCCCCTGCCCTTGCTCAGGCTGACGTCGGCATCGCCATTGGGGCCGGCACTGACGTCGCAATCGCCTCGGCCGGCGTCATCCTCGCCAGCTCCGACCCCCGCTCGGTTCTCTCGGTTATCCAACTGTCCCGCGCTGCGTTCCGGAAGATGAAGCAAAACCTTTGGTGGGCCGCCGGCTACAACCTCATTTCCGTGCCGCTTGCGGCAGGAGTACTCGCCCCCATCGGCTTCGTCATGCCCATGTCAGTCGGCGCGATTCTAATGTCTTTGTCCACTGTCGTCGTCGCGCTTAACGCCCAGCTCCTTCGGCGCATCGATCTCAGGCCCGAAGCCAATATGCGCTGAAGCGAGACGGCATTCGCGCGGGGCTACCCCCAGGAAGAGCACGGATCAAGGAAATACGAACAAACGTCGACCGCGCCCCGTTCGCAGTCAGCACTCGTCGCTTCGCTACCTCTCAGCGCACTAAAGTTGGCTGGTTTCCCCGCGATCCATAGATCGGGACTACTGCGCAGAAACGAACTTTTCCAACCCGAAACTAAAAGCTCCTGGAATCGGCGAGCGTGTTTGGTAGCCGATAATTGCGTTTTGAATCACGAGTTGGTTCAGATCTAAGGCCACGAAATGAAGTGCCACCGTGCGTTGGGGGAGTTGGATAGCTGTGTGCTCACCGACACCTTTGAGCGATCGCAACTTCGATCTTGATGAAGCTACTTGGATCTGACACAAAGGTGTTACCCCCACGATCTCACACCAGGCAGGATCTAGTGATAATTCTTTTGTTCGTATCCTGCGGCGAACAATGAAGCCCGGCTCGGCGTTATTCGATCGCGCTTCGTGTGCGCTCCGGGGCGACCAAACATGAGCGAAAATTGCCAAATGGCAAGCCGCGTACCAAAAAGTGCTGGTTGAAAGTATGGATGTGACAAAGCCATGCATCGCTTCTGTGAAGCGACTCTCCATTTGGTGCAAGACAGCGTCGACGTCAGCGTGGAAACATCCACAATACGGAGGGATGAATTGCAGACGCTGGTAAAAGTAAAACCTCGCTCACGCTGCGATCGCGATGCCAGCGGTCATTGGCCAGCTTGGTAAAAGGCGAAGTGACAGGTCGTTTGGGACCGCGACCACGGATTGCACGGAAAAGCCCGCGTTGCATATAGCTTGAGGCGTATTTCTGTCTAAGTGGCAGTTCGCCGCGTATTTCTTCATAAACGGGGTGAGGGCGTGCTGGGTCTTGCTTCTTATACCATTGCCCACATGGTGTTCTAGGAATACCAGAGCGCCATTTGGTTTAAGGATTCTCCGAATTTCGGCAAGCGTTCGGTCCAAGTCGGGAACTGAACACAGCACGAGCGTCGAGACGACCGTGTCGATTGATTGCGAATCTGCAGGCATGCTTTCCGCTCGTCCGTCGACAATCGAGAATAAGTTCGAGTTTCGGGCGGTGCCAACACGGGCGGACAAGATCCTTCGCATAGCAGAGTACGGCTCAACTAGAGTTACGTGTTCGGCGATATTATAGTATCGCAGGTTTGTCCCAGTGCCCGGTCCAATTTCGACGACGTTGCCCGTGACGTGCCGAAAGAGTTCCGAGCGGACGCTTTCGAGCTTGCGTTCAGAGCGTTCGTTCATAGAGTCGTAAATCCGTGCGAATCGCCGAGAGTTCCTATCCTCAAAAATCGGATCGAGAGAATCGTCCGTTGACACTACATCTACTCCCACCGTCCAGTGAATGTGTTCTTGGGCCGCTTAGTCTCGAAGGGGCTGGCCAAGGCTGGAACGTGTTGCCTACTACGAATTCTAGGTCAGTCTCCTGCCTACCGGATGCGTTTGGACAATGTCGGGAACCGCGAACCCCGACTAGTTGCTAGCAGCATTTCTCTGGTGGAGCGTTTTCGCCGGTAGGTGTGGATATTTGTTGTCTGCACGTGTCCCCGTGCCAAGTTTCACTTCCTTCTCGCACGCCAAAAAAGAACTACAGACCAGGAAATTGGATGAGCGCCTCTCAAGCTGAATGCAGTGTTTAAAACACACCAAGTGAGCACGGAGTTCAGTGGTAAATAGGTCCGTCGCTCGTCGACAAAGTCACTTTCAACGCTGGACTACGGGCAAATGTGCGAGCAAACGGCGCCTTGGTCATGGCGCACGAAGCCGTTAGTTTGACGGGTAGTGCTTAGAAAAGCCGATTTCGTAAAACTGCACCGGCGATTCCTGTCAATCTGGAGCGCCAGGCGACAGCCGCGCCTTGGGACGACGAGGCGTGATTCGCGGCGAGATCTGGACTGTCGCCGGTGGCGTGTACGCGCCCAAGTCGAGGCCCGCCGTCATCGTGCAGGATGACCTCTTCGATTCGACCCAGTCGGTGGATGTTGCGCCGATGACTAGCCAGCTGGTCGATGCACCTTTGTTGCGTATTCGTATCCCGGGTGAGCGCGATGCGATCTCGGGCCTCGAACGGGACAGCGATGTGATGGTCGACAAGCTCACTGCGGTACAGCGATCGAACATTCAGACGCGCGTCGGGCGTCTGACATCCGAACTGCTCGTAGAAGTCGAACGGTCGTTGATGGCGTTTTTGGGACTCGCGCGTTGACGTAAAACGTAGCAAGGAACGGCGCGTATCGACGTGCCGTAGCTGCTACTCCGGGCGCAGGAAGGCAGAATCCTCGTTCCACCGGTGAGGCCTGCACTCGCGAGGATCGCCAAGCGGGGCCAAGCGCGCGCGGCGGCGGGTGGGCACGCCCTCCACGTGGACACCTCGGGCTCAGAAGTCGCGAGACGTAGTGACCTTGATGTATCGGTGGAGGATCAGAAAGCCCTCGGGCGGAGTAGCGCGGTCGGTCACGACTATTGCGGACGCCGGCCTTGGGTCTGAAAAATCTTCGGCGGGCACGCAGACGAGGCACGTCGCGGCGATCGTCGCCGTGAACGAGGGCGAAAAATCGGTATCGATCCACAGGTACCGGTCCTGCTGGAGCACCCCGGGAGGGGGCGGCCCCGATTCAACGGCCCAACCGGGCATGACGACGGAGAGGCTGCTCCTCCTAGAGATGAGCAGAACGCCACGGTCGACGCTCGAGTAGTCGAAGTCGTCCGCGCTCGACCACATCGACGCCGGGAGGAATTCGGGCTCGGGGTGCCAGCGGGCGCTGATCTCGACGCTGACCCCAACGCGCGGTGCCTGGTTGGGAGCCTCGTCTTCCCACAGCACCCAGACTTCGTCCATGGCGCCAGTATTGCAATGGGAGTTCAGCGTGCCAAGCTCGCGGAACTCACCGCGTCGGTTAGCCGAAGTTCGAGACGAGGTGCTCGCCCAGCTCGCCCGTGGATCCGTCGCCCCAGCGCGGCACGTCGATCCACACCCGGATCGGCCCGCCGAGGGTGGGGATGTCGACGTGCTCCAGAACTCGCTGCGGCATAGAGAGGTCGCTCATGTTTAGCTTCGAGCACGAGACCGGAGGAGTGAAGCCCGCCGAGCATGCGACTTGGTCGCCGTCCTCAAGCGGAGTGAGGACTCGGGTCCCTTCGGCCGCCGGATTCCAGAAGTCCGGATTGCTTGGCTGGAGAACGTTGTCGACCACCATCGGCATGCCCTTCGGCGGAGTCACGGGGCCCGGTTCGGCCGAAGCCGCGCCGGCGCCGAAGGCCAGCAATGGAATTGACACGATCGCGGAACCGACAAGTCGAGTGGCGATCGGGTGGCGCGAATGCATGCACATCTCCTTCGTAGCGGCGGTCTGGCAAGTACGTGGAGAATATACGAGCCCACCGGCGAAATTCTTCGAGTCGCCAGAATCTTGCTAGTTGGGCTCCATGGTGGGGTTGCCGAACTCGTCGTAATAGCGAGGGGAAGTCTCTCCGGTTTCCTTGTCGACCCAGATCGGGTTGCCGTACGTGTCGTAGTAGCCGCAGGTTGCAGCGGGTCCCACGCAACCGTCAGCTCGAGGCGGAGCTAGCCCCGGATCACCTGTCTCTGGTGCGCAATTGACGATGTCCGTCACGATCGATCCATCCGACATGACTGCGGCATTGGTTTCCCAGCATTGGACGAATCTCGGCGGCCCGTAGGGATCGAAGTCCTCTGGGCTCATGAATGGCGGAGGAGTTGGTGCATCAGCGGCGGCGGGCGCAGCGGGCTCTGGGGCATCTGCTTCGGGCAGACCCGTGGAGGTCGTGTCGGATTCCGATGCTTTCGAAGAGGAAGTTGGCGCACTGCTTTCGGTCGTTGTGGACTTCGCAGCGCTGCTGGTAATCGACGAAATTGGGTCTTCCGGCTGATCGGATTCGGCGGCTCCGCAACCCGCCAAACCGAGCGCCAAGACCGCGCTGGCCGCAGCAATAGTGATGAACCTCATTCCCCCGCCTCTCACTAAGAATGCCTTTAAGCATACGGTCGCGTGGCCATCGGCGGAATGAATTCGAACCTGCTGCAAGATCCGGTCGTACTGGGCGCCTGGTGACGACCGTGACCAGGGCGGCAGGGGGTTAGGCGGTGGTGAGGGCTGTACGGGTGTTGGAGGGGCGAGATGGTGAGGGAGGAGCTATCGCGCGTTCAGGGTGTCTTGATGATTTCGGGATCGGGAATGGGGCGCCGGCCGGATTGCGGTTGCGGAGTTGGGGTGCGCCCGCCGTTGTCCGGGGGCGTGGCGGCGTATCGGCGCAGGTATGGACGCCGGAGGGAGGTATGGCGGCCGGTGATGGCGGGCTCGAAATTGTTGAGGAGGTCGGAGCGCGCGAAGGGCCGTGGAATGGCGGGCGTCCGACGTCATAAATGGGGTGAAACGTTCGGGACCTGCGGGAATGAGGGAGACGTGAGGTGGCCGAGGGGTATTGGAGTCGGCGGAGACATGCGGGTTGCGGGGCGAGTAGACATTGGCGTGATCGCGTTGTTACCGTTTCGTGACGCTCCGGTTGGTGTTCACGATCTAGCGAGTTCGCCCGAACCCACCGCCGCAAGACAAACCGCGTCCCGGGCAATCCCTGGGCGTGCCCGCTAGACCAGAAGAAGGAGACCTCATCATGGGAGCTCATTCCGCAACTGCAACCGCATCTGCCGCCGTCCGTTTCCGCCGCATGGCCGTGTCCGGCCTCCTCGTCGGCGGCGCGATGCTCACCGGCGCAGGCGCCGCTTCGGCGCAGCCCGCAGAGGTCACCGATTTCGTCAACGGCCTCACCGAGCAGATCGAGCAGAATGCCGGCCAGCTCGAAGAGGCCACCGGCGCCTCGAACGGCACCGGTCAGGCCGCGCTCTCCGCCGCCGAGACCAAGATCGGCGCTCCCTACGTGTGGGGCGCCACCGGCCCCGATGCCTTCGACTGCTCCGGCCTGACGTCCTGGGCCTACAAGCAGGCCGGCGTCGACATCCCGCGCACCTCCGAGCAGCAGGCCGCTGCCGGCACCCCGGTCGATATCGCTGACCTGCAGCCCGGTGACCTCGTGACCTTCTACGAGGGCGCGAGCCACGTCGGCATCTACGCCGGCGATGGTCAGGTCCTCAACGCGCCGAGCGCGGGCCAGCCCGTGAGCTACGCCCCGATCGACTCGATGCCGATCTACAACGCGGTGCGCTTCTAGGCATTCGCGCTGGCTCGACACCATTCGCTCGGCCACCGGGCGAACACACACGGATCGCCGCAGCTTCTCGTTGACGAGAAGCTGCGGCGATCGTGTCATTTAACCGGCGTGACGCTGAGGTCGAGGCCGTGGGGCGGGCCGGCGCGGCGGTCCGGCGCCGGGAACGCCTCCGACGAGTCGCGGCCGAGCAGCGCGGTCGCGCCCGCGCGGCCATCGGCCGCCAGGGACACCGTCGTCGTCGCTACGGAACCATTCGTCGTACTGAAGAGTCCCCATGTGTGGTGATGGCCGTGCACGTGCCACTTCGGCTGCGTCGCGGCGAGGATCTCGGTAATGGCCTCGCGCTCGGTCTTGCCGAAGGCGAGTTTGCCCAGCGGGTGACCGCCGCGCTCGGCGAGCCGTTCGAAGACTCCGGACGAGGTGTCGTGCGTGATGAGGATGTCGATGGGCCCCATGTCGAGGGCGCGGTCTATCTGTTGCTTCGTCATCCGTTCCTCGGGCCACCAATGAATGCCGGGCGTGCGCCGCGCGCGGTCGACGGATTCGGCGCCGCCGCAAAACCCGACCCGCTGTTCAGCGATGGTGACGGCGACGCCGCGGGGAACGTAGGTGACGTGATCGCTCAGGGGAACCGGCTGTGCGGCGTCCGGGTCGAGGGTGTCGAAATGTTCGTGGTTGCCGTCGCAGAAGTAGAGGTGGATCTCGTCCGGATCGAGGCCGGCCTCGGCGGCCAGGGACTCAAGTGTGCGGTCGACCTTATTGCGCGCGTAGCGGCTTTCGTACAGCCAATAGTCGCCGACCTGTATGAGGGCGGGGACGCCCGCGGAGAAGGCGTGGGCGGCGCCATGGGCGAGAGAGGCGACGGCCCCGTGTACATCTCCGATGACGGCGATCGGGAGCACGGTTTCTGCAGTTGGAAGGGCATTTTCGGCCATAGTCCATTGTCTCAGATGCAGGAGGTGGCCGCAGGGGTGTCTGTGGCGCCCGGCGTCATATGTGAAACAAGGGGTATTTGCCCTGCAAGTGACGCCCGATGGTTGCCGTGGGAGAATTCGACTCATGAATTGCGCTTGAATTACTTGCGCCTCACTGTAAACTGCGGTGTAATAACGCTGTTATCGTTCTGTGACGCTCCGGTTGGTGCTTCCGATCTCGCAGGTTCGCCTGTACCCACCGAGGGAGTAGCGCGCCCGGGAAGAGCTCGGGTGCGGGGCAGGACCACACGAAGGAGATCGACATATGGGAGCCCACTCCGCACCCACCACTTCTCGCTTTCGCCACATCGCAGTTTCGGGCCTGATCGTTGGCGGCGCCTCGATCGCCGGCGCGGGGGTCGCTTCGGCGCAGCCCGCGATTAATTCGGATTCTCTCGACGACCTCGGGGATCTTGGCGCGCAGGGCATCGACACCGCGAGCCTCGAGGGCCAGGACATCGATACCGGCAGCCTCGATGCGTTCACCACCCCGGAGACGGGTGAGGGTTACAGCAATGTCGACGGCAGCGAGTTCGGCGACATCGTCGGCTCGATTGCCGATCAGCTTTCGCAGTCGGCCGATGCAGGTGCGAATAATGACGTCGGAGTTGCCGCGCTCGAGGCGGCGAAGACGAAGATCGGCGCGCCTTACGTGTGGGGCGGCAACGGGCCCGACTCGTTCGACTGCTCGGGGCTGACGTCGTGGGCGTACAAGCAGGCGGGCGTGTCGATTCCGCGCACGGCCGCACAACAGGCTGCTGCCGGCACTCCGGTCGATCTCGACGATCTGCAGCTCGGCGACCTGGTGACATTCTATGAGGGTGCAACCCACGTCGGAATTTATGCGGGCGACGGCCAAGTGCTCAACGCCCCGACCTATGGCGTGCCCGTGAGCTACGCGCCGATCGACTCGATGCCGGTCTACAACGCGGTACGGTTCCGCTAGGGCTGTTCTTTTCACGGTGGGTGAAGCGGGAACCTTCTCTCGACTTCACGTACGACAATCCCCGGCGGATGCGCCGGGGATTTTTCTTTAGTGGAAGTGTTGGTTGCTCGCATCGCAGGTGGGCGGTCGGGCGTAATCGGTGTGGTACCTCTGCGCGGCGACGCAAACGCCGTTCGTTCGTAAAATCGATGAACTCACGTTGTGTTAGGGCGCTCGAAATGGGCTTTGGCGGCGATTTTATCGGGAAACTCCTGGTGGACCGTCGGAGAATTTATTGCGTGGCTGTCGACGCTGTGCCCGGAAATTAACGTTCGTGTATTTACTTTGCCGAAAGGCGTGTGATCTCCGAACTATTTAATCTGCCTCCATTTTGAATGTGCGTCAATTCACCCCTTCTGGTTCTACGTTCGTTGCCTTCGGCAATGTTGAGGTTGGAGTCGACGCGCCACAACCGCTGGCATAGCGGAAATCTGACAAAATGCGACCAAATACTCGCTGGAAGGCGGACATCTTGGCCGTGAACATGTCCCGCAGGTTGTCAGCGAATGAATGAGCGTTTCGCACGGAATCAAAGCTCTTGACGACTGCTCAAAAGAAACTAGCCTCGGCAGCGGAATTCTTCCCCTACCCGATGGGAGTTTCACATGGTCCTCGACGCACCCACAGTCGAATTCCTCGGCCGACGACTTTATGTTCCAAAAGAATACGGTGGTTATTCCATCGAGGTTTATGACATCGATGCCGGGGATGTTGTTCCCGCCGACGTAAACAAGCTGATTTACGACACCTATTTCAAGCGCCTCGGCATCGATCTCAATACCGGCCGGTTCTTCAATCCGACCGGGCACGTTTTCGCGCTGTACTTCGAAGGCGAGGTCGTCGCCACAGCGCAGGCAGCCGACCCGCTCTCGCCACATTCGGATTTCTCCTCGAATGGGCGCGCCGTTCCCGATCAAGCCGAACACCGTGGAAATCACCCGCGTTGCCTCGCGCCGAACGCCGGCGGGACATGCGACGGGCTTCGAGCTCCTCGTGATCACGGCCGGGAACTACCTCAAGGAGCTCGGCGTCAAAACGGCGATCGGCTACTCGAAGCCCCACATGGTCGACGTCGCGAAGAAGTTTCTCCAGTCTCCGGTGGCCGGCCCGATCCCCGCAAACGATGGCGGCAACTACTACGTCTACGAGATCCAGTTCGCCCGTAACCTGGCGATGGCCAACCTCCTCATTCCGTCGCTGTCGATGTATCGAGCCGCGAAGAGCGCCCTACCGGTTGGATAATTAAACCGCAGGTCAGCGGATTTCCACTTGTGATGCTCGCGACAAAAGCGCTGGTTGAGGCTCGATGAAGTGGGATGTGCCATTGTTTCGGCGTTACAGTGCGAAACGATGAACTCCTCGACTTTTCCTCCGGTCCACCGCGAAATCGCCGCAGCGGTGCGGATGTGTGAACCCACGGTGAGCTGGGTAGACACCGCCGATGGCGCGCGGCTACGCGTGATGTCCTTCGGCCCCGATGATGCGCCGACGATCGTGCTGGCGCACGGCTGGGCGTGCCGCGCCGAATACTGGTTGCCGCAGATCCAGGGGTTGGCCGGCGAGTTTCGCGTAGTCTGCTACGACCAGCGCGGGCACGGGTTCAGCTCGACGGGAGACCGCGATATCGACGGCGATGTGGTCGGCGACGACCTCGCGGCGGTGATGGATGCGGCGGTGGCGTCGCCGGCAATCGTGATCGGGCACTCCATGGGAGGAATTTCGATCCTGAGCTGGTGGAAACGCCACCCCGAGCAGGCGAAGCAAAAGAGTGTCGGCGCGGTGCTGGCGAACACCACGCTCGGCAGCATCGCCACCGAGACGAGGCTCCTGCCGTTCAACAACGGCTCGGAGTTGGCGATCAGGATCGGCCGGATCCTGCTAGGTGCGACGTTGCCGATGCCGCGAGGGAGGCTGACGCGCGATGCCGTGCGCAAGCTGGTCATGAACCCGCGGCGCACCACTGACGAACAGGCGAACTTCGTGTGCGAGATCGCCCGCACCTGCAACGCGGGCGTACGCGCGCGCACCGCACTCGCGCTGGCCGACCTCGACCTCGGCGATGAGGCCGCCGAGGCGGTGGGCGTGCCGGCCGTCGTGACGACCGGCACGTTCGACCAGGTACTGCCGGACTCCATGGGCAAACGGATCGCCGAGATCATCGATCGGACCGGCCACCTGGAGGCGCTGGTCGAACTGGAGACCGGGCACACCGGGAACATCGAGGCGCCCGAGAAGTTCAACGACATCGCGCGCAAGCTCGCCGAACGGTACCTTCTCACCCCGACGGAAGCGGACGCCGAGCCCGCTGCGAAAGCCGGCTAGAGAACCGTCTCGGCGCCCATGACCACGGTGCGGGTGGGCGGCAGGCCGAGAACCTGCGTCCTGTTGGCCGAGGCCTTCTCGAGTATCCGGAACAGCACCTTCTGCCACCGCGGCATCGACCTGTCCGTCCCGGGTTCGATGCGGAACACGGACAGGTAATAGACCGCGTCGCCTGGATCGAAGTCGAGCTCGGGGATCGGCGTGGGCTCTCCGGATGCCGCGTCCGACGTCATGGGTGGGGTGGTTGCGGTTTCTGTGTGCCGGGCATCGCAACGGCGGCCCGGCCCCGAACACCTGCCGTACGCGACGGCAGCGCGTAGGGCGTGCGGCACGTCCTGGGAATCGTGGAATCCGACTCGGTAGGTGACGTGGACGATGCCGTCGGTGTCGTTGCCGAGGCAGTCGACGACAACGCGTTCGGCATCGGCGACGTACGGGACGCCGACATTGACCACCGTGACTATGACGACGTGCTCGTGAAGCACGCGGCCGCGCTCGACGCCGGAGCGCAGAGCGAGCGGGACGGTGGTCGGATCGCCGTGTGGATACACGGCCACGCCGGGGACGCGGATGGCCTCGCGCGCAGCGCCGGAGACGAAATCGGCGAGCGGACCCTCCATTTCGCGGCGGCGACCGAACAGGATCTTCGAGCCGCGCTTCCACGTGAGCATGATCGTCGTGAGCAGCGCACCGATGGCGAGCGGCAGCCAGCCGCCGTCGGGAATCTTGATGAGATTCGCCGCGAGGAGGGTGAGCTCGAGGCCGCCGACGATGATCGCCATGGCGACCACGCGCCACAGGGGCCAGCGGCGGATATGGCGCGCGTACAGGAGGAAGAGCGCGAGCACGAGGATGATCGTCGCAGTGACGGCGAGGCCGTAGGCGGCGGCGAGGGCCTCGGACTCGCGGAAGACGAGGACCAGGGTGAGCACGCCGACGAAGAGGATCGCGTTGATGGGGCCGATATAGATCTGGCCGCCGTGGGTGGCCGAGGTCTGCGTGACCTTGAGTCGGGGGAGCAGAGAGAGGCGGGTGGCCTGCCGGGCGACCGAGAAGGCGCCGGAGATGACCGCCTGTGAGGCGATGACCGTGGCGAGTGCGGCGAGGATGATGAGCGGGATGCGCAGCCCCTCGGGCACGAGCGAGAAGAATGGGCTGACGACGGCGGACGGGTCCGCGAGGATGAGCGCGCCCTGGCCGTAGTAGTTGAGCAGCAGTGCCGGCATGACCAGGCACATCCAGGCGAGCATGATCGGGCGGCGGCCGAAATGGCCCATATCCGCGTAGAGCGCCTCGGCGCCGGTGATGGTGAGGACGACCGCTCCCATGGCGATGAAAGCGACGAGCGGACGGTCGATCATGAACGCGAGGGCGTAGTGCGGGGACAGCGCGCGAAGGATGGACGGGTTGTCGACGAGGTGCGGCAGTCCCATCGCCGCGAGGGTGAGAAACCAGACGACCATGACGGCGCCGAAAAAGCGTCCTATGCGGCCGGTGCCCCAGCGCTGGACGGCGAACAACGCGGTGAGGACGATGATCGCGCCGGGAAGGATGACCTCGTTAGGGACGGCATTGGTGACCTGGATGCCCTCGAATGCGGAGAGCACGGAGATGGCCGGCGTGATGAGAGAGTCGCCGAAGAACAGCGATGCGCCGATGGCGCCGAGCACGAGGGCGACAAAGATCTTGCGTGGTCCGGTGTCGGGGGCGAGCTTGCGCATGATGAGCGCGGTGAGCGCGAGGACGCCGCCTTCGCCCTGGTTGTCGGCCCGCATGATGAGACCGATGTAGGTTACGGCGACGATGATGATGAGGCACCACGTGACCATCGAGATGACACCGAGGACGTCGGCCTCGGTCGGGGCGACGGCGTTGTGGTGGGTGCTGAACACGGTCTGCAGGGAGTAGAGCGGGCTCGTGCCGATATCGCCGAACACGACGCCGAGTGCGCCTGTGACGAGGACGAGGAGAGGATCGCCGCGGTGTGGGCGGGAAGTGGAAGATGCTTCTGCTGGGGAGTTCGAGGAAGGCCGCGTAGCGGCTTTCGTGTCGGGGTCTCCGCCCTCCGCGTCTCCGCGAGAGTCGGTGCTATTGGCGGGTTCGGAGCGATCCGACCAGCTGTTGTTATCGGGCATGGAGATAATGCTTACTCCGCGCTGAGAACGGTGTGTGGTTCGCTAGGGGGTGGCGGGGGTAAGCGATGTTCTCGGGGACCGGGGCACGCTGCACCGATAAGAGTCTTTTGGTGGACGCCGGTAACCCCGTGGGACTCATGCGAGCGCGTCGAGGACGCGATGTACGTCGCGCGAGTCGTTGTGGAGGTAGAACGCGAATCTCGTGCGACCGTTGCGCGTGCTCGTGCGGATTCCTGCGTCTGAAAGCTTGGTGGCCTTGTCGCCGAGATCGAAGGAAACGATTGCACTTCCGCGCGGTTCGTAGCCAAGTTCGGTACGGAGCTCGTCGGCGAGCCCGGTGCAGTGGGCGCGGACCTGGGCGCGGTCTAGCCCGGCGAGCCACGGGAGAGCAACCGCCGCGCCCGCGTTGGGGATCCATGCCGGCGACGAGTCGAAGCGGCGCGCGTTTTCTGCGAGCTCCATCGGGAGCCCGTACAACGCGTCTCCCCGGTTCTTACCGGCGAACCAGCTGGCTCCGAGCGGTGTCAGCTCGCGGGCAAGGGAGTTCGAAAGCGACATCCATGCGCAGCCGCGTGGGCTGAGCAGCCACTTGTAACCGCTCGCCACGACGGCGTCCGCCCACCCCAAGAAGCCGTCGAGCCAGCCGAGGGACTGAGTGGCGTCCAGCAACACCTTCGTCTCAGTGTTCCGCGTGTTTTCTCGCAGTGCGTCCAGGTCCAGGATTCGCCCATCGGCGGATTGGACGACCGAAGAGACGACGACGTCCGCACTCTTGGCGGCCGAAGGAATCTCCTCCAAAGGCATCTCGTCCACGATGACGCCTCTTGGAACGTGTGCGGCGAACGGATAACTGACCGAGGTGAAGTCGCCTTCGGTCGCAATGACTCTCGTTCCCTTTGGTAGAGCTGCAGCGATGGTCCCCAGAAGCTGCGACGTCGATGTCCCGAGGGTGACGGAACCGGCGTCAACTCCGGCCAGATCGGCGAACGCGCTCCGTGCGATCTCGATGGGTTCGTCGAGGTCGGAGGGATAGAGGGCGCCGGAGAGCCATGCTTCGGATGTATTCCGAACAGCCTCGGCGACATGCCGAGGCGGAAGGCCGACCGCGGCCGTGTCGAGGTAGGTAGTGTCCAGATCGAATTCGGCGCCGAACCCTTGTCGCATGCGTATCTCCTATGTCAAGCGGCTTGCGAGGCGCAAGTCGTTGGGGTGGGGTTCAGTGGGATCGGGGTGTTGGTGAGGGTTTCGGCGTGGACTCGGGTGAGGGTGCGCCAGATGCGGCGAGCGATCTGGTTCTTAAGGCAGCGCAGGGCTTCCATGACGGTCTTGCCCTTTGCTCGGAGGCGTTCGTAGTACTCTTTGCCGGGTCCTTCGAGGCGGGTCTGGGTGATCGCTATGCGGTGGATCGCGCAGTTCAGCTGCCGGTTCCCGCCCCTGTTCAACCGGACTCTGCCTTCTGTCTTGCCCGACCAGACCGGGATCGGTGCGCAGCCGGCGAACATCGCGAACTTCGACTCCGTGGCGAATCGCTCGATCCCGGCGGTCTCGGCGATGATCTTCGCGGCCGACAGCTCCGCGCATCCGGGGATCTCCAGCAGTACCGGCTCCTGCTTTCGCACCATAGCCCGCAGGCGCGCATCGAGCTCGCCGATTAAGGAGCAGAGCCGTTCGAGGTCGGTCAGATTCATGCCCGCGATCTCCGCGACGATCCCCGCACCGGCCTCGATCACCTCCCGCACCCGCTCCTGGGCAGGACGATGGGTTAGTGCGCGTGGAGCGGGGTCGACCTCGGGATCGAGCTCGTGCAGGTGCCACCGTAGACGGTTGATCACCCGCGTCCGCTCTGCGACCAGATCCTCCCGACGGTCCAGCACGAGCTTGATCTCCCGCGCCTGCTCATCGGTGAACGCGGCTGGCAGATCCTCCTCCCTGGCCATCGCCCGCGCGACGGCGAGAGCGTCGATCGGGTCGGACTTCCCACGCGTGCGTGCTGTGGCGCGTTGTCGGGCCATCAGCTTCGCCGGCACCCTGACCACCGGCTCGCCGTGGGCGAGGAGATCACGCTCGAGGAGGCTGGTGAGGTGACGGCAGTCCTCCAGCCCCCACCGGCGGTCCTGTTCGATGAAACTCTTCCGGGCCCACCGGTAGGCCTTCTCATGACCGCTATGGGTCGCGCGGACAGTGATCTGCCCGATCTGCTTGCCCGCCGCGTCGACGGCGACGAAGGTGTGTGAATTCTTGTGGACGTCAGCGCCGATCAGGACCACCATGGTCTCTGCCTCCCTTGTATTCGAGTGGGGGTCGAACGGTCGGGCCGGTCGGCGGACAAAGCTCAGTGGGGCAGCTGCACGCTCCTATCAAGTCACGCCGGCCGGTCCATCCCACCCGGCGACGGCAATACGCATGCAAGCCAGCCCGAAGTCGAGCGGCAGCGAGTGTAAGAGCCAGTCACCGGATGGAAAGGATCCAACCACCGCGACATCCGCGGCACCACCAAGTCTCACACTGACCCGAGTGTAGAAGCGTTACCGGCAGCAAGTTCGGGGCCCGAGTCAGGAGCCCCACGGGTTGGTGCTTGCTCCGCAGTTGGACGGTGCGGGCTGACCGGCGAATCGGCCGCCAGCCCAGTCGAGCACGGCGGGAATTCCCGCGACGGCATTGGTGAGGTGGTCGGCGCGCGCGGCCTCGGAGAACTCGGTCGGCGTTCCCGCCGCGCAAGCCTGCCCGGCGACGCGGCGCACCGGCTCGTACGGCATGAGTCCGTCATTGGGGCTCTGCCAAAAGTGCAGCGGAACCTGTGGATCGGGCGCATTGACGGGGCTCTCGCGGGCCATGACCTCGCGAACCGCCGGATCGTCCAGCAGGACATCCTTCGGTAGATCGCTGACCTGTTTGAGGTTGCCGATCTGCCCGCCCGCGCCGAGCAACGACTGCGTGCACGCGCCCTCGATGCTTCGGGCGAACGCGCGCCCGCCGTCGTTGAGCTTGCCGTCCAACTCGATCTCCGGATACTCCCGCGACAGGCCGACTGCGGCAATGGTCGCGACGGCCGCCCCGGGATGCGGCCCTGGGCCGCGCATGCCGAACTCGATCATCGCCCTGTAGTCGGCCGGCAATCCGCCCATCGCCGCACCGACGAGGTTGACGTCGGGGGCGTAATGCGGCTGCTCGGACGCCGCGAAATACGCCGGACCGCTACCGCCGGAGTATCCGACTACCGCCGCCGGGCTGTGCCCCGTGCGGTACTTTGCGTCCGTGGCCGCGCGGATCGCGTCGAGTGTGATCCTCCCGCCCTGGAGGTTCGCGCCGTAGGCGGCATCCGGTCCCTCGTGATCGGGCAGGAGCACGGCCCATCCGCGCGCTAGGGCGAGGTTGGTGATCGACATCGATGCGCCTACAAGCTGCGCCTCGGGGTTGGCGTTGCGGAAAGCCGCGCTGGGCTGACAATCGGCGGCAAGGGAGTTGATGAAGTGGTCGTAGGTGAAGATCGGTGCGTCGGGGCCCATTCCCGGCGGACGGATGAGCGTCGCTGCTCCGGTCGTGGGTTCGCCGTGGCTATCGGTCGAACGGAACACCAGTTGATCGACTTCCGAGCCCGGGAAGTGTGGGAGGGCTTCCTTGCGTGCGTTGAGCACGTCGCCGGGCTCCCCGGTGGGAGCGGGGCGGAAGAACGCGTCGCTGTAACCCGTAGCGCCTGCGACGCCGGGCGCCGCGAGCGGGATGAGAGCTACGGACAGGGCGAGGGCGCAGAGGTGGCGAGCGCGCATGGGCAAATCTCCAAAAG
Source organism: Dietzia timorensis (assembly GCF_001659785.1). Lineage (NCBI taxonomy): Bacteria > Bacillati > Actinomycetota > Actinomycetes > Mycobacteriales > Dietziaceae > Dietzia > Dietzia timorensis. Next base: position 3,490,332 of record NZ_CP015961.1, on the reverse strand, counting down.
GGACCGAGGCAAAGTCACGAATCACCATACATGTAACTGGTGTTAAATGTGGGACGTATGTGAACTCGCGACGGAGGGCCTCGTTGTGGGGAGTGGTGTGGGATTTTAGTCGTCGCTGCGGAGGCGGCCGGCGAGAAATGTCTCCAGCGCCTGCGTGCGCGCGCCGGCGACCTGAGACATTTGCTCTCCGCCGTCACACGTGAATAGACCGAACACCAGCTGATCAGGCCGCTCGGTGAGGACACGCCAATGCCCGCCCGAGGCTTCCCAGCGGTCGAGCGTGTCAACGAGGTCCACGGTTGTGCTCATTCCCAAAGTTTAGGCTTTTACCTGGGGCGCCGGGGTGGAAACGTACATTGCGAGCGGGAAAGCAGGCGTACCGTGGCGCCGAGCTAGCTGCTCAAAGTGTGCGGGATCGGGACGAGTGGGCTCGATTGCTGCTAACTTCGAACCTTGCGAGAGGGAAGGGGGCCACGGTGGCAGAAGAGCAACGTGTGGCCGACCGCTATGCGGGGTCCCTTCCCGTGGAACTGCTTCCCGACACCTCGCAGCTCGGCCGGCGCGAGCGCACTCGCCGGGAGCTGCTCCACGCAGGACTCTTTCTCATCGCCGAGGAGTGCACGGACGTATCCGTCCTCGAGATCACGCGGACGGCTGGCGTCGGTCAAGGCACGTTCTACAACCATTTCGCGGACAAGGGCACGTTCTTTCGGGACGCGCTCGAATACGGAGTGGACATCGTTGCCGACATGATCGACCGGGTCGTCTCGCCCGGCGGCGGCCACGCGCAGCAATGCTGCCAGGCATTTCGGGTAATCGGCCGGCTCCACCGCCAGGTGCCGACGCTGTCACTCGCCCTCATCAGGCGGGGCAGCGAGTTCTATACCGATTCGAGTAGTCTCGCCGTTCGCGTGCGCGAGGACATCGTCAAGGGCGTGGAGGCGGGGGAGTTTCACGTGCGCGATGTCGAAGGCGCCACCGGGACGATGTTGGGCGCGATCCTCATGCTTGGACAGCGGATCCACAACCATCCCGAGGAATCCGACGGCGCCGTGGCCGATGCTGTGTCCGGGGATTTATTGCAGCTTCTGGGCGTTCCCGGTGACCGGATCGAGGAACTTCTCGCCCTCCCGGTTCCGCTGCTCGAACTCTGATCGCTTCTGCTTGCTCAAGATCCAGGGGCTCACGCCCCGACTAAATTGACGATTTCGTCAGAAGGTGTTGACTTCTGACGAAATCGTCAATTAGCTTCGGGTGGTGCTGCGTCCGTGCAGCACACGCCGCCAGACGTGGCGGCCACGACAGGAGATCCGGAGCGAGTACGTGTCCTCATTTCTCTATAGCCTCGGCCGAGCGTGTTACCGGCTCGGATGGCGAGTGATCGCGCTGTGGTTCGTGCTGATCGCAGTATGCGCCGCGGGCGCGCTGGCCCTCGGCGCCGGTACGAATGACACGATCGAGATTCCCGGCGTCGAATCTCAGGAGGCGCTCGAGGACCTCAGCCGCATCTACCCTGAAGCAGCAGGCACCTCGGCCCAGGTGGTCGTCGAGCTGCCGGATGGCGTGACGACCGACGATGACGCCGCGCGGGCGGGTATCGACGAGGCTGTCCGCCAGTTGTCCGGTGTCGAACAGATCGCCTCGGTGGCGTCCCCGTACGACGATCTCGTCTCCGGCACGATCTCGGAAGATCGGTCCACGGCGATCATCACCGCGCAGTATGCGGTTCCGATGTTCGACGTCACCGAATCGTCCCTGGCGGGGCTCGAGCACACCGCGATGGCCGCCGAGGACGGGCTCCCGCAGGGTTCGCACATCCACCTGGGCGGGGAAGCGTTCTCGAATAACGTTCCCGAGCCGAGCGCGACAGAAGCGATCGGCATCGTCCTCGCACTCATCTTTCTCTACGCCCTGTTCCGTTCACTGAAGACCGCCGTCATCCCGCTGTTCACTGCGCTGATCGGCGTCGCGGCGACCGAGCTGCTCATCCAGGCGTCGACCGGATCGCTCGACGTGATGGCGACGGCGCCGATGCTCGCGTTGATGATCGGTCTGGCGGTCGGAATCGACTACGCGTTGTTCATCGTCTCCCGCTACCGCGACGAGCTGCGCGAGGGCGTGGACCCGGCGAAGGCCGCCGCCATCGCGACCGCGACCGCCGGTTCGGCCGTCGTCTTCGCCGGTGTCACGGTCATCATCGCGCTCATCGGCCTGTTCGTCGCGGGCATCCCCTTCCTCACGATCATGGGTGTCGCCGCAGCGCTGGGCGTTGCCATGGCGATCGCCGTCGCGGTCACCGCGATCCCGGCCATCCTCCGCTACCTCGGAAGGTCGCCCCTGGGACGTTCGGCGGCTCGAAAGCGGGACCAGGCCGAGAAGAAGCCGCGCCGGGCCCGCGCGACGCTTGGGGAGCGCTGGGTCGGGGTGGCCACACGGCACCCCGTCGTCACGCTCGTCGCGGGTTTCGCGGTGATCGCCGTCATGGCGCTTCCTGCTGCGGGGCTGCAGTTGTCGCTGCCCGATAACGGTTCCGAGCCCGCGGGCAACACCGCCCGGGACACCTACGACCTCGTGGCCGAGGAATTCGGCGAAGGATTCAACGGTCCGCTCATCGTCACGGTCGACCTGCTTGACAGCGTCGATCCGGTCGCGGACATGGACCGCCTCGGAGAGGATCTCGGCCGCATCGACGGCGTCCGAGAAATCGCCATGGCAACGCCCGAACCGTCCGGCTCGGTGGGGATCGTCCAGGTTATTCCCGACTCGGCGCCGGACTCAGCGGAGACCACCGACCTCGTTCATGAGCTGCGCGATGAGCGCGAGCGCATCGAGGCCGACTATCCGGTCTCAGACTTGCGGGTCACCGGGATCACCGCCGTGCAGGCCGACGTCTCCGAGCGGCTCAGCGCGTCGATCCTGCCGTTCGGCATCTTCGTCGTCGGTCTTTCCATCGTCTTGTTGATCATGGTGTTCCGCTCGATCATCGTGCCCATCAAGGCCGCGCTCGGGTATGTCCTGTCTCTCGCGGCGGGCCTCGGAATCACCTCGCTCGTCTTCGTCCACGGGGTCGGCGCGGACGCTCTCGGCGTCGCCCGCACGGGCAGCGTCGTCAGCTTCATGCCGATCATCCTCATGGCCGTGCTCTTCGGTCTCGCCATGGACTACGAGGTATTCCTCGTCTCGCGCATCGCCGAGGCACGGCACCGCCTGGGCGACGCGCGCGAGGCGATCCGGACCGGATTCGCCAGCTCCGCGCCGGTCGTCGCCGTTGCGGCGCTCATCATGGTCGGCGTCTTCATCGCGTTCGTCCCCGAGGACGACGCGACGATCAAACCCATCGCCCTCGCCCTCACCGTGGGTGTCGCCGTCGATGCGTTCATCGTGCGCATGACGATGGTCCCCGCTGTGCTCCAACTCCTCGGCGAACGCGCCTGGGGCCTCCCGCCCGCGCTCGAGCGCGGATTGCCGTCCTTCGACGTCGAGGGGATCGGCCTGCAGCACCAGTTGTCCCTCGAAGATTGGGGCGCGGACGCGGTTGTCGCAGTGCGGGATCTTTCGCTGGATGACGGCGGGGGCGCGCAGGTCGCCGGCCTCCACGAATTCCACGCCGAAGCCAGCGAGCTGGCAGTAATTTCAGGAGGCACGCCGGACGTTCGACGCGGGGTGATCATGGCACTCGCGGGGCGCCTCACCTCGTTCGGCGGTGACGTGAAATCCGCCGGATACGTCCTCCCCAACCAGGCGTGGCAGGCCCGTCGCCGACTGCCGCTCATCGCGAGCGAGAACGCCGCCGAGCTCCGCGCCGTGCTCGAGGTGCGCCCACCGCTGCTCTTCATCGACGACCTCCCGGCCGTCCTGGCCGCCGCCGACGTGCCCGATTCGGACATCGTCGCCGCCCTCGCAGACGGGGTCTGCGTCGTCACCACGGCGGAAGACGAGGACGCACTGAGCGCGCTGGCCGTGCCCCCGCCGGCGGCCACCGGCCACATCACCCAGCACGGCCTCCCGCAACGCGAAGGATCGCTAGTCCGATGAGCACGAACAACAAGCGAACGACCGGTCGCCCGAGCACCGAGCGCCCGGGTCTGCGCACGTGGATTGGTGTCGCCCTGCTTCTCCTGCCGACGGTGCTGCTCGCGGCGCTGCTCGTCGCGACCGGTAACCCAGGGGCGCAGGCGGCCAAGGTTTCCGCGGCGGTGGTCAACGAGGACGAGCCTGTGACGATCGACGGTCAACTCATGCCGCTCGGTCGGCAGTTGACCGCCGAACTCCTCCACCCGAAGGACGAAGACGCGAACATCGACTGGGTGCTCACCAACGCCGACGACGCGGCCGAAGGGCTGGCTGGCGGCGACTACAGCACGGTCGTCACGATCGGTAAGGAATTCTCCGCAGACGCCACATCCGTCGCCGCTACGGATCCGGCCACCGTGCGGAAAGCCACCATCGACGTCACTACCGCGCCTGACTCGCCGGTGGCGGACTCAGCCGTCACGGAAACTCTCCTGGACGCCGCCCGCGCCTCGCTCTCGGGCACGGTCACCGAAAGCTTCCTCGACAACATCTTCCTCAGCTTCAACGACATGCACGATCAGCTGGGCCAGGCCGCCGACGGGTCCGCGGCGCTCGCCGACGGCACGAACCAACTTCGCGACGGCACGCGCCAGGCGAAAACGGGAACCGGGCAACTCGCCGAAGGCCTGCCGCAGCTCGCCGGGGGCGCCGGCGAACTCGCCGGAGGTGCACGCGAGCTCGACTCGGGCGCCGGGGACCTCGGCTCGGGACTCACCACGCTTTATGACGGCGCCGGAAGCCTGTCGCAGGGACTGGGGGAGCTCTCGCGGCAGACGGCGGAGCTGCCCGCGCAGACCAGGGCGCTCGCCGATGGGTCCTCGCAGGTAGCCGAAGGGACGCAACAGCTCGCGGACCTCGCGGCCCCGCTATCCGCGACAGCCGGAGGGCACCTTGACGCGATCGGCGACTTCTCGCCGGCGGCGGCCGAGCTCAAGGAACTGGCCGATTCGTGCACAGGCGCCGCGGTATGCGGACAACTGCAGGACCTTGCCGAGCGAATTAGCGGAGAAGCTGCGAGCGCGGACGAACAGAAGCGTATGGCCGGCGAGTCGATCTCCACCCTGGCGGGGGATATCAATCGGCTCAACGACGGGGCGCATCAGGTGGCCGATGGCAACGCTCGGCTCGCCGATGCCTCCACCCAGCTTGTCGGCGGCATCGGCGCAGCGCGCGATGGCTCGAACGAACTGACCGCAGGGCTCGGCACGGCGAAAGACGGGGCCACACAACTGTCCGCGGGGGCGGGTCAGCTGTCCGGCGGGGCAACGGAATTGAGCGACCGCTCGCGCGAGGCCGCCGACGGTGCGCGGCAACTCGACGATGGAATGGTCGCGCTCACCGACGGTTCTTCTGGCGCCGCCGATGGGGCGCGAGAACTCGCCGACGGCCTCGGGGAGGCGCGCGGACAGGTCCCCACGTTCTCCGATGAGGGCAGAAAGGCGCTGGCCACGACTGCGGCCGACCCCATCCTCATGGCCGGCGGCGGGAAGGGCTATACACTCCCGCTTGCCGTTTTACTCGCCGCGCTGATTCTGTGGTGCGCCGCCACCGCGACCTCCGCGTACCTACGGCCGATCCCGGACGACGCGATGATGTCGGGAGAGACGACGGGTCGATTGTTGCTGCGCAATCTGCCGGTGCGCGCCGTCAACGCCGTAATCCATTCGGTGGTGGTGACAATCGCGCTTGTCATGGCGACGGGAGCCGGACTCGCCTCCGCGCCGTCGGTGTTCGGCTGCGCGCTCCTGACAATGGCCGTCTTCACAACCATCGCCCATGTGTTGCGAGCGTTGTGGCCGAGAGCAGGAGTCATCGTGATGCTCGGCGGGGCCGTCATAGCCGGAGTCGCCGGGGCGACCTCCTCCGGCCCGGGTTTCGTCCACTCGCTTGGTGATTTGTTGCCGCTGCGTCCCGCCGCCGACGCGCTTCGATTGGCGGTGGATGGCAGCGCCGGCGGCGCCGCACACGCCGCAGTACCGCTGCTGGTCTGGCTCGTCGCCGCGATGCTCGCGCTGTGGGTCGTCACCGAGCGCTCCCGATCGACGAGCGCCGAGAAATTCCTTCGCGCTCCGGTGTGAGACCTGCGCATCGGCAACAATGGCGGTAGCGCTGCAACGAATACGATGCTCGCGAGCCGGTACTCGTGGTGCTCGGCCACGTAACGCGCGACCTCGGCGCCGCCTCCGGTATCGAAAAACGTTGCTACGGAAGGGGTTGTCGATCCTGTGTGACGGCTGAGCCGGAATCCGCGCGAGCCGAGGCCGCCTGTACCTCAGATATTGATCTTGACGTCGGCGCCCTTACGCAGCTCGTCGGCCTTCTTCTGCATGGCCTCGGCCAGCTTCTGGTTGATGACCTGGTCCTGGAGCTGCGGGCGAACCTGCTCCATCGGCGGCAACTGCTGTGCCTGGCCGCCTTGGCCGCTCATCTGCTGCTGTTGCTGGACCTGCTGGTAGGACTGCTGCAGCTCCTCTTCCGAGGCGGTGAACTCGCCGTTCTCGGATTCGAGGAGTTTCTTGATCAGCGTCTGGGACTTGACCTCGTCGAGCACGCGCTTCTCGTCGAGCCCCTGTTCCTTGTTCGCCGCCATGAAGTCGTCGCGGCTCATCTGGTTGGTCTCGGCCAGTTTGGTGAGCTCCTGCTCGGCCTCGTCATCGGAGACCGAGATGCCCTGCTTCTCGGCGTCCTGTGCGAGGAGTTCGTTATCGACGAGCCCGTCGACGGTCGCCGACTTGAGCTGGTCCTGGTCGACCTCCTGTCCCGACATCTGCGACTGCATCGCCATCTGCTGGAACTGGCTCTCGTAGACGACCTTGAAATCGTCCTTCGAGATCTCCTCGCCGTTGACCTCGGCGACAACATCTGGGACGCCTTCGAGGTCCGGCTTCGGTTCGCCGGATTCGGCGGCCGGGTCGGAGCCTCCGGCGTCGCCTTGTTCGCTACTCGCCGCAGCCTGCTCCTCGGGCGGAGGGGTTCCCTCGCCGTCGTCGCCGGACGCGCCGCAGCCGGAAATAACGAAAGCCGTTCCGGCTACCGCGGCGATGAGCCGCTTCTTGCTACCAAGCACACAATCTCCTCATCGTGGGTGACTGGGGCGCCACCCTACACACGTGAGTTAAATGCGCAATGTGAAATCGAGCCTGCCGAGGGTCAGCGGCAGATCGCGCCCTCGGATGCCGGCTGCACGAGTTTCGAATACTTCGCGAGCACGCCGCGCGTGTATCGCGGGGGCAGCGGCTCCCAGCCTTCGCCTCGCGCAGCGATCTCGGCGTCATCCACCAGCAGATCGAGCGTGCCGTTTCCGACGTCGAGACGAATCCGGTCACCATCGCGGACGAACGCGATCGGCCCGCCGTCGACGGCCTCGGGCGCGATGTGACCGACGCACAGGCCGGTCGTTCCACCGGAGAACCGCCCATCGGTCATGAGAAGCACGTCCTTCCCCAGTCCGGCGCCCTTGATCGCGCCGGTGATCGCGAGCATCTCCCGCATCCCCGGGCCACCCTTCGGCCCCTCGTAGCGAATCACCACGACGTCACCAGCGGTAATGGTCCCGTCCGCGAGCGCATCCATCGCGTGGCGTTCGCGCTCGAAGACCCGCGCGGTCCCCTCGAACACGTCCGAATCGAAGCCCGCGGACTTCACCACGGCGCCCTTCGGCGCGAGCGAGCCGTGCAAGATCGTGATCCCGCCGGTCGGGTGGATCGGGTTCTCCATCGCGCGCAACACGAGCCCGTCGGGATCCGGCGGCGTGATGTCGGCGAGGTTCTCGGCGACCGTCTTGCCGGTCACCGTCAGGCAATCGCCGTGCAGCAGTCCCGCATCGAGCAGCGCCTTCATCACCACCGGCACCCCGCCGATGCGGTCGACGTCGTTCATCACGTGCGCGCCGAATGGCTTGACGTCGGCGAGGTGCGGCACCTTTGCGCCGACCCGGGCGAAGTCGTCGAGCGTCAGCTCCACCTCCGCCTCGTTCGCGATCGCCAACAGGTGCAGCACCGCGTTGGTGGACCCACCGAAAGCCATGACGACGGAGATCGCGTTCTCGAAGGCCTCCTTGGTCAAGATGTCCCTTGCCGTGTTCCCGAGGCGCAGCATCTCCACGACTGCCTCGCCGCTCTTCGCGGCGAATCCGTCGCGGCGGCGATCGGGGGCCGGCGGCGACGCGCTTCCCGGCAGCGACATGCCGAGCGCCTCGGCCGCGCTGGCCATCGTGTTCGCGGTGTACATGCCGCCGCACGCGCCCTCGCCGGGGCAGATCGAGCGCTCGATGGTGTCGACGTCCTCACGGCTCATCAGTCCGCGCGCGCACGCGCCGACCGCCTCGAACGCGTCGATGATCGTCACCTGACGCTCCGAGCCGTCCGAGAGCTTCGCAAATCCCGGCATCGTCGAGCCGGCGTAGAGGAACACCGAGGCGAGGTCGAGCCGCGCGGCGGCCATGAGCATTCCCGGCAAGGACTTATCGCAGCCTGCGAGCAGCACCGAACCGTCGAGTCGTTCGGCGCTCATCACGGTCTCGACGCTGTCGGCGATCACCTCGCGCGAGACCAGCGAGAAGTGCATCCCCTCGTGGCCCATGGAAATACCGTCGGACACCGAGATCGTGCCGAATTCCAGCGGATACCCGCCGCCTGCGTGCACACCCTCCTTCACCGAATCGGCGAGCCGGTCGAGTGAGAGGTTGCACGGCGTGATCTCGTTCCATGAGGACGCCACACCGATCTGTGGCTTGACCCAATCCTCATCGCCCATTCCCACCGCGCGCAACATCCCGCGCGCCGCGGTCTTCTCGATGCCGTCGGTGACGTCGCGGCTTCGCGGCTTGATGTCGACATTCTCGCCGCCGGACGGAGTCATCGAATCGGAATCAGTATTCTGCGTCGCACACATACCGACATCGTAAGTATCTCGACGTGCGCCCCGCGCCGTGTCGGCACGAGCACCCCCAAAGGCGCCACACCCCATGTATGACGGCGGACCCGGCGTGGCCACCGTGGCGCTATGTCCGCCTCTCGTGCAGCAAAATTCTGCGTGCCGACTATGAAGTAGTGGAGCGAGTAAGAGAGCGGAATGCAGTCGTGGAGCTTTCAAAACAGCGAAGCGCCCCGCTGTGAATGATGAGTTGGCTGTGGTCCGACCGAGTGCAAGTGGACAAGGTGCTCAATGTGACTGCAGTTGCACGCGATATAAGAGTCGAAAGTGCTGTCCGCCAACATGGTTCGATAGCATCGCTAACTTCAATCTGATCTTTGTGTATGAGCACAACCCGTGAACTGCATGTAAATGCACCGGACAATCTCAGTTCAAAATAAGGATGATTTTTTGTTACTTCTTATCTAGGTGACGGTCCTACTGTGCGGTGGCGCACGAAGCACATTCATCCCCTTCCGAGGAGAACTACATGCCACTGCACAATCCCCGCCGCCCAGGCGGGTTCTTCACCACCGGGCGGCGCGCGGCCGCCACGGGGCTGTCCTTTGCGGCAGCTGTGACCTTGCTGGCCACGCCGGCCACCGCCGCTCCGACGTCATCCATCCCCACCAGCTCCACCGAGCTACAGGGTTCGATCGAGGGACTGCCAGGCGGCTCGCTCGGCTCGGCCACCGGCTCGCTGCCCGGTGCCGGGCAGTCGGAGAACGAGGGGCTCTACGAAGGTAGTGTCCAGGTCGTCGATGGGGAAGCCGACGACCCGGAGACCCTCACGGGCCAGGTGTTCGACGACGTCAACAAGAACTCCACCCTTGACGGCGACGAGGCGGGCATCGAGGGCGTTCAGGTGTCCAACGGCGTCGATGTCGTCATTACGGATGCAGAGGGGCGCTACGAACTGCCCGTCCGCGAGCACTTCACCGCATTCGCGACGCAGCCGGCCGGCTACCAGGTTCCGGTCGATAGCCAGAACTTCGCACAGTTCAGCTACAACCACTCGCCGGAGGGGTCGACCGACCTCAAGTTCGGCGGGCTCGAGCCGACCGGCGAGACCCCGAAGGCCGTGAACTTCCCGATGGCGAAGTCGGCGCAGACCGCGCTTCCCGAGCAGACCTGCCCGGTCGCCTCGGACACGCAGACCTACGACAAGGAAGAGGTCGAGTACGCGCGCAAGGGCGCCGTTGCCGATCTCATGGCGCGCAACGACTACGCCAGCTGTGGCCTGCTTCTGCTCGGCGACAACGTGGGCGACGACCTGTCGCTCAATCCCGACCTGCGCGAACTCTACGAGAACGCCAACGGTCCGATCCGCGCGCTCCCGGGCAACCACGACATGGACTACGACGCGAAGGACGACGAGCAGGCTCTCGACACCTACCGCCAGGCCTTCGGCGCGCCGTATTACTCCTACGAGGTCGGCGAGACACACTTCGTGTCCCTCGACAACATCATCTACAAGGGTGCGAAGGAAGACGGCAAGAACGGCGGCTACACCGAGGCGATCACCGACGAGCAGCTCGAATGGCTGAAGAACGACCTCGAGTCGGTCGATCCGGGCAAGCGGATCGTCGTCAACGCGCACGCGCCGATCGTCAACTACTCGGGCGTCGTCACCGACAACGCAACCGAGCTGTATGACATCCTCGCGGAATTCCCGAACGCGACGACCATCGGCGGGCACACGCACACCCTGGAGCACCTGCGCAAGGGCGATAAGAGCGCGGACTGGGCCAAGGATGGCGTCGACGAGCTGCCGGTCGACCAGATCGTCGCCGGTGCCGTGTCCGGCTCGTGGTACTCCGGCGAGCTCAATGAGAATGGCGTCCCGCATGCCTACACCTCCGACGCCGCCGAGCCCGGTGTGCTCACCCTCGAGCTGGCCGGCAACGAGCTGACCGACTACTACACCGTTCGCAACGAGCCGCAGGACCGCCAGTTCCTCACCGGACTCAACTCGCCGTCCTGGCGCGAGTGGGCCGAGAAGGCTCAGAAGTGGCAGGACGACAAGAAGGAGGGCGACGGCCCGGGACCTGTGGAGACCGACGTCATCACCTCTGATGAGCTGGGCAAGGATTCGTGGCTGACCACGAGCTTCTTCTCCGGTGCGACGAATTCCGACGTGAAGATTGCTCTCGACGGCGGCGAGGCGGTCGACGCCGAGCACACCCAGCCGTTCACGGGCGAGGCGCTCAACAAGGGCTGGGAATTCACCGACCCGGTATCGGCGTCCCACAACCTGTCGAGCACAGGTGCCGTCGCACAGTCGAGCCCCCACCTGTGGCGCATCGCGCTGCCTGAGGATCTCGAGGCCGGCGAGCACACCGCCGACATCACCGCCACCGACAGCTACGGCAACGAGTACACCGAAACGTTCACGTTCACCGTGAGCGGTGAGGGCGAGGGCGAGTAACTGCCCGAGCACAACTGAAGTAATCCCAACTGGGCCGCCCCAGGGGATCACCGTCCCCGGGGCGGCCCTTTTTCGTATCGTCCGTCGGCTAAGTGCTGTCGCTGACACGGCGTGACGAGAAGAGTCGCCTTATCTCCCCTCGCTGGACGCATCCCGGAAGAGCCATCTGGAAATGGTGGTATACCAGTCGGCGGAATCTACATAGATTCTCTATCTATATTCTATTGTGCCGTCGGCCCCTAGGGTCGCCGGTAGTGAGGAGGCACCATGTGCGGAATCGCCGGATGGGTCGGTTTCGACCGTGACATCACGTCCCAGCGCAAGATCGTCGAGGACATGACCACGACCATGCAGTATCGAGGGCCGGATGATGCGGGCACCTACGTCGACACTCACGTCGGGCTCGGCCACAGGCGCTTGGCGATCATCGATCTCCCGCTCGGTAAACAACCGATGAACGTGCGGACGCCGTCTGGAGACGTCGCCATCGTCTACAGCGGCGAGGCCTATAACTTCCGCGAGCTCCGCGAGGAACTTGCTCGCCTCGGACATCATTTCGACACCGATAGCGACACCGAGGTCGTTCTTCATGGATACCTGCAATGGGGATCGTCCGTCGCCGAGCGGCTCAACGGCATGTACGCGTTCGCCGTGTGGGATGGGCGCGAAGAGAAACTCGTCATGGTGCGTGACCGACTCGGGATCAAGCCGTTCTACTACTCCGAGACCGATGACGGCGTGGTGTTCGGTTCGGAGCCCAAGGCGATCCTCGCCAACCCTTTGGTTCCCCACACTGTCGACGTCGATGGCCTGCGAGAACTCTTCGCCATGACGAAAACCCCTGGATGGGCGCTGTGGAGCCACATTCGTGAGGTCGAACCGGGATCTATCGTCACCGTCGATCGTGAGGGCGCCCGGGCGAGAACTTATTGGACTCTTCCCGCGTACGAGCACACCGACGATCTCGACACCACGATCTCCCACGTCCGGGACCTGATGACCGACATTGTCGATAGACAGCTGATCGCCGACGTACCTCGGTGCGTGCTTCTCTCGGGTGGGTTGGATTCCAGTGCTCTGACGGGACTTGCCGCCAACCGGCTGCGGGGCGAAGGGCTGAGCGTCAATAGCTACGCGGTCGACTTCACCGACCAGGAAGAGAACTTCCAGCCCGATGGCATGCGCGACACCCCGGACTCGCCGTTCATCCGTGACGTCGCACGCCACGTCGGCTCGAGCCACCGAGATGTCGTGCTCGACGCGGCGGAGCTCACCGATCCCGCCGTACGCCGCGAAGTGATCGCCGCCCGCGACATCCCGGCCGGCCTCGGCGACATGGACAATTCGTTGCTGCTGTTGTTCAAGGCGATCCGCGAAAAGTCGACCGTGGCCCTGTCCGGCGAATCGGCGGACGAGGTGTTCGGCGGCTACCGGTGGTTCTTCGACCCCACCGCGCAGCAAGCCGAGACATTCCCCTGGATGGCGTTCGCGGGCACGCAGATGCAGTCGCGAACCGCGATGCTCAATCCGGAACTCGGAAAGAAGCTCGACTTCGACAGCTATATCGCCGACGAGTACCGAAGCGCACTCGCCGCGGTGCCGAAGGTGGATGGCGAATCCGCGTCGGAACGCAAGATGAGGGAGGTGTGCCATCTCCACCTGACACGTTTCGTGAGGATGCTGCTCGACCGTAAGGACCGCACATCGATGGCCACGGGACTGGAGGTGCGCGTTCCCTTCTGTGACCACCGGCTGGTCGAGTACGTCTACAACACCCCGTGGTCCTTCAAGACCTTTGACGGGCGCGAGAAGAGTCTCCTGCGTGCGGCGACGAAACATGTGCTGCCGCAGTCCGTTGTCGACCGGACCAAGAGCCCCTACCCGTCGACGCAGGACACCAATTACGCGAAGGCCCTGCAGAAACAGCTCGCCGACGTCATTTCCGAGGACAGCGCCGTATTCGACATCGTCGACCGGGAAGCGGTGCGAGCGATGTGCGCCACCGAGCCCGAGGCCGTGACCGGAGAATTGCGAAACCAAATGGATCGGACGCTCGATCTCTACCACTGGATCGACATGTACGCGCCGACGCTCGAGATCGCCTGATCCACCCCGGGGCACGACGATGCTTTCTGGGGTGCACTGAGAGGGCATCCCACGAGCCGCGCAGCCCGTTTATGGTGGGGACATGGCGGCACGAGATCACACAGGAATCGCGGCAGGCAAGGGTGCCGTGCGTGAGTTCCTCATGTCCCGACGCGGGAAGATCACCCCGGAGCAGGCGGGGATCGCTACGCATGGTGAGCGCCGTGTCCCCGGGCTTCGCAGGGGCGAAGTAGCCGATCTGGCCGGGATCAGTCCCGAGTACTACGCGAAGCTCGAGCGCGGTGCCCTCGCCGGAGCCTCCCGCTCGATCCTCGACGCGGTCGCCCGCGCGCTGCAGCTCGACGAGGCCGAGCATGCGCACCTTCTCGACCTGGCGCGCGCCGTCGACGGCATCCCCACCTCGGGGCGGAGGCGTGGGCGTGCCGCGGCGACCGCCCAGGTGCGTCCGGGGCTCCGCGGCGTCGTCGATTCGATCACCGATGCCGTGGCTTTCGTGCGGAACTCCTATCAGGACATCGTCGCCATAAATTCTCTCGGCCGAGCGTTTTACTCGCCGGTGATCGGCTCCGGCGGTCGCACGCCGAACCTCGCCAGGTTTCAGTTCCTCGACCCCGCTTCCCGCGACTTCTATCCGGATTGGGAGTCGATGGCCCGGATGTGTGTCGGCGTGATGCGCACCGAGACTGGAATCGCACCGAACGACAGCACTCTGCAGAACCTCGTCGGCGAACTTGCCACGGGGAGCGAGGACTTTGCGCGGCTATGGGCCGAGCACGATGTGCGGATTCACGGCGCAGGCACGAAACGATTCGCTCACCCCGAGGTCGGCGAGATGGAGCTGAGGTTCGAAGAACTCGGAGTCACCGCCGACGCCGGCTTGAACCTCTACGTCTATAGCGCGCCGATCGGTTCGGCGGACCACGACAAACTTCAGCTCCTGGGCGCGTGGAGCCAGCCCGCCGCGGAGTTCCCCGCGGACGCGGTCGGCCCGCGGGCACGGGAAGCGACAACCAACGACTCGAAGGAGCACTAATGCGCGGAATCATCATGCACGGCAAGGGCGACGTCCGATTCGAGGAGCGCCCGGATCCGCGGGTCGAGCAGCCGACCGACGCCGTCATCAAGATCATCGCGGCGTGTGTGTGCGGCTCGGACCTATGGCCCTACCGCGGCTACGACCAGCCCGACCACCAGAAGATGGGCCACGAGTATGTCGGCCAGGTCGAATCCGTCGGCGACGACGTCACTACCGTGTCCCCCGGCGACTACGTCGTCGGCTCGTTCGTCATCTCCGACAACACGTGCGAGATCTGCGAGGCCGGTTACCAGTCGCGCTGTGTCAACGCCGTGTTCGTCGACGGCGAGATCGGCACGCAGGCCGAATACGCCCGCATCCCGCACGCCGACGGCACCCTCGTTGCGCTCCCGGGCAAGCCCGATGACGACCTCGTCCCGTCCCTCCTCGCCGCCTCGGACGTGCTCGGAACGGGATGGTTCGCCGCTGACGCCGCAGGTGCCGGTCCCGGCAAGACGGTCGCGGTCGTCGGCGACGGCGCCGTGGGGCTGATGGGCATTCTCGCGGCCAAGCAGATGGGCGCCGAGAAGATCATCGCCATGAGCCGCCACGAGCCCCGCCAGCAGCTGGCCCGCGAGTTCGGCGCCACCGACATCGTCGCCGAGCGCGGGGCCGAGGGCGTGGCGAAAATCAAGGAGCTCACCGACGGTCTCGGCGCGCACGCCACGATCGAGGCGGTGGGCACGCAGGAGTCGATGATGCAGGCTGTTCGCTCGACCCGCCCCGGCGGATCGATCGGCTACGTCGGCGTGTCCCACGACGTCGAGCTTCCGGGCGGAGAGCTGTTCTTCGGCCTCGTGCACCTACACGGCGGACCGGCCCCGGTACGCCGCTACCTGCCCGAACTCATCGATCTCATCTGGAATCGCACCATCGAGCCCGGCAAGGTCTTCAACATGGAGCTACCGCTGGCCGAGGCGGCGCGCGGCTACGAGGCCATGGACAACCGCGAAGCGATCAAGGTGCTGCTGCGGCCGTAGAACCGGCCGCGTGAGGATCGAGAAGAAGGGAACGACATGAGCTCGGACAACGGATCGCCCGCCCCCGTCGCGGACCTCATCTCCGCCCTGCGCGCCGGCGAGACCATCATCGGTGGCAGCGATCTGCACTTGGCGATGCACGGCGTCTCGCAGGAGGCGATTCGCGTGGCCACGGAACTCAACGGTTCCTACCACGACCAGGCCGGGGTGCGGGCGTTGCTGTCCGAACTCGTCGGGGAACAGGTCGACGACAGTGTCAGCCTGTTCCCGCCCTTCTACTCCGACTTCGGCAAGAACATCCATTTCGGTCGCGACGTGTTCATCAACATGGGCTGCAAGTTCCAGGACCAAGGCGGGATCACCATCGGCGACGGCGCGCTCATCGGACACAACGTGCTCATCGCGACGCTCAACCACGACATGGATCCGGCCAAGCGGGCGGACATGCACCCCGCCGCCGTCACCATCGGCAAAAAGGTCTGGGTGGGCGCGAACTGCACGATCCTCCCCGGGGTGACGATCGGCGACGGCGCGGTGATCACCGCGGCCTCCGTGGTCACCAAGGACGTCCCTGAAAACTCGCTCGCCGTCGGTTCGCCGGCGAAGGTCGTGCGCGAGGTCGTCCCCTCCGCCTAGAAGGGGAGCGGACTGTGGTCGGTAGGTACGATCAGCAGACCGACGATTCGCTGCTTTTCGTCCACGGCGACACGTCCCATAACCTCACCGGCTTCGCAGTTCACCGTGGTGACGCCGACAACGGTTCCCAGAACGCTGTCACCATCTTCAATTCGATCGCCTGCGGGCACGACGACGTGGGTGTCCTCGTAGGACTCCTTGCCGCCGATCTCACTGAGCACCTTGGCCCAGGTTTCGGCAATCACCTCTTGGGACAATTCCTTCCTGGCGTCGGGGTGGATGAGCTGTTCGAGCTCGTCGAGTTCTCCAGCGCCGATGTGATCGAAGACCTTCTCGGTGAACTGTTGAATCTGTGCGACGGTCATGGATCCTCCTGTGATCTTCTGGCCATTGGCCGGGTTGGTGACTTCTCCGAATCGTTTGAACGCCGCCTGGCGGCTCATGCCGAGCTCGTCTCCGATCTCGGCCCACGTTCGCCCGTTGCTCCGGGCCTCTCGAACGGTGGCGGTCAATTGTTCTCTGGCGCGATCGACCGCGCGCTGCGCCTTCGCGATTTCATCCATGGCCGTAGTCAACCAAAGGTTGACGGAATGTGTCAACCAATGGTTTACAACAACCGTGAGATCGAGTCGAAGGTTGCGTTCCAAGATGTGCCCCAGACCTCGCCCTCCCGCCATAGAATGCGGGTATGTCTGTGGCGCGCATGAAGGACCTGACGGTCCGGGTCGACACCGGCCGCTGGTCGGCAACAGTGGTTGACGGCGCGCGGCTAGACCTCGCCGGTGGAAGCGTGACCGCCCTGCTCGGAGACTCGGGCAGCGGTAAATCGATGCTGGCCAGGGCTCTCGCTGGAACGCTGCCGGCGACCGCCGAGGCGAGCGGAACTCTCGAGGTTCCCTCGGTCGCCTACGTCCCACAATCCGGAGCCGACGCGTTTTCCAGCTCTCACACCGTGGGTGAGCAACTGCGTGAGATCGCCGAGCCCCGGGGCACGGATCTCGCGGCCGCCTGCGACCGCGCTCTCTACCCGGCCGACCGGCTCGACCTCTACGTCGAGCAGCATTCGGGCGGCGAAATCGACCGCGCCGCGCTGGCCGCAGGGTTCCTCGCGGCCCCGGAATTGCTCATCGTCGACGAGCCCTCGTCATCTGTAGATGATGGCCTCGCCGAGGTGTTGTGGAGCGCCCTCGGCGCCTACCCGCGCGAGATGGTTCCCGGCGCGGCCGTCCTCGTCATTACCAGCGATATCGGGTTGATGAGCCACTCGGGGATTGTCGACAGCGTCGTCATGCTGCGCGATGGCCGAGTGATCGCCGACGACGAGGCCGCGGCCGTGCTCGGCAGCGATGACCCCTACATTTCGAGATTCCTCGGCGCGTATCTCGGCCGATAGTGGACTCGTAAGGCGAGACGGCGGCGCGATCAGCGCGCTGCGAAGTGCGCGGCCAACCTTCTGTGGCGATGGGCGAAGAACGCCTCCAATGTTCGGCGCAGGAGCGGACCGGCGGGGGTGAGAAGCATGCGCGGCGTCATACTGATCCGGTCCGTGACCAGCGTGGACCCGGACGACGCGGGTTCGACGGTGCGGTCGTGGACCCAGGCGCGCATGGAGGCCATGGTCGACTCCTCGCGAAAGCGGCGACCGGGTTCGAGGACGGCAATGGTGAGCAGGTCGTAGTCGAAGGGGACGAGGCCGAACAGCCGCAGCCAGGCGCGCCCGAGCGGCACGCCGACCGAGACGGTGTCGATGGTCAGGTTCGGGTGCCCGCGCGGGACCGACATCGACAACCACGGGTGCAATTCGTCGTTGATCCCCTCGGGGGTGACGACGCGGTTCCACACTTCGCAAGGGCTGGCGGCGATCTCGCTGCGATGGGTAAAAGTCCAGGTGTGCGCCATGTTCGTCTCCCGTGGCCGTGGCGTGGGACCCACCGTACCCGGAGTGGGTCGGCCCCTGTGGCGCAACGGCGAGGCGGCGTTATCGACTGTTACGGGGGTGAAGATTGATAACTACTGAGAAAATAGTAACGTTTCACAAAATCGTGCCGATGAATGTGTCGGTGTTCACCGACGACGGGAAAATCATGCGAAATAAATCTCAGAAGATGGCTGCGGCCCTCGTGTCCATGGCTGTTGTAGCCGCGGGTGGTTCCGCGCAGGCATTCGCCGCGGACATGGACAAGGCGCGCGCGGTGCAGAACGCTCCCGCCGCGCAGGGAGTCTCACCCGAGGGCGCTGCGACTCAGGCCGCCGGCACACTCGGCGCGATCAACCCCGACCAGCTCTCGCAGGTTCTCGGGTCCTCGGGCAACCCGGCGTTCGCCGGTTCGACCATCATGGGCTCGGCCGACGCGCTCGGCTTCTCGCCCGACCTCTTCGCCGGCAACACGCCGCTTCCCCCGGCTCCGGATCCGTCGATCACCGAGACGAAGGTGCTGCGCAAGACGGTCGACGAGGGCCGCTACGAGCAGTGGGAGATCGCCTACGCGCCGATGCAGCGCGTCATCACCATCGAGATCTACCGCGCCGCCACCGACGGCCCTGCCCCGAACCTCTACCTTCTCGACGGCGTCGGCTCCGAGCGTCCCAGCGGCTTCATGCTGTGGAACGCGAAGGAGCAGTTCAAGAACGAGAACGTCAACCTCGTGATCCCGACCGGCGGCCAGGCCTCCATGTGGGCGGATTGGCAGCAGCAGGATCCGAAGCTCGGAATCTCCAAGTGGGAGTCCTTCATCACCGAGGCGCTCCCGAAGCTCACCGCGGAGTCGCAGATCGGCCTCAAGCACAACGGCAAGAACGGTATCGGCGGCATCTCGATGGGCGCCGCGTCCGCGTATTCGATCGCCGTTCGCCACCCCGAGCAGTACCAGGGCGTTTTCGGCCTCTCGGGCTGCTATACGACCGACGATTTCGGGCAGATCCTCACCCGCTACACCGTGGAATCCCGCGGCGCGAACGTGCAGAACATGTGGGGCCCGCCCGGGAGCGAGGAATGGCAGGCACACGACGCGATCAGCCAGGCCGAGAAGCTGCGCGGCAAGGCGCTCTACCTCTCGTCCGGCACGGGCGCGGCGAAGGAAGGCGAGTTCGACGCCTACAACGGCGACATCGGTAACTTCGTCGCCGGCGCCGCGCTCGAGCAGGCGTCCAACGTGTGCACGCACCGCATGGATGAGAAGCTCAACGATCTGGACATCGATCACCGCTTCGACCAGATCCCCGCGGGCCTGCACAACTGGTCGCTCTTCGCGCCGCAGATGCCGATCGCGTGGAACCACATCAAGGGTGCTCTCGGGGCGTAGCGGCATGATGCTTTGGCACGGTCGACGCGCTCGAACGTTTGCCGGGGCATGCGCGCTGGTGGCGCTGTCTCTCTCGGCCTGCTCGAGAAAAGAAGAGCCCGAGGAGATGGCGTCTCCAGAGCAGACCCAGGCGGTGCTCGATCCGGCGATCGAAAAGATCTCGGAGTCGCTCGACATGCTCTCTGCGGCAGAGGGCGATACCTTCATGGCTTCTGAGACCGAGGGCGGGATGACCGAGTGCATGCTTACCGATGCAACCGTCGACGTGGACGCCATCAAACAAGGTAAGCGATACGAAGCCGGATCGACCACTGTCTTGACGCCGAGCTCCGGCAATTTCGAGGAGCTCATCGCGACCTTCCGGAGCTCCGCAGAAGAGCAGAATTTCGGCTCCTACGAGCTCGCGGAGAACGAAGCAGGCTGGAAGGAGCATTCAGTGAGCGACGCCGACGGCAATCGGATCATCCTCACCGTGGCTGAGTCCGTAGTCGAAGGGCAACCTCTATCGGCCATGCTCGGCGGGGAGTCGCGATGCATTTCCGACTCCGGTGAAGGCTGAGTGGTGAATCCGTCAGCGCACCTTGCTCTTGGGAATGGATAATTGGCACCATCCCGGTGGCCCGAAATTGCTTGACCTATCGAGAGGCGCGGAATCCACAGCAGGCCTATGAGCGCTACGAAAATTCGAAGCCCCGAAGCAACCAAACGGCGCCACGCTTGGTGGTGGTTCTTCGTATTGCTTGCGCTTGGCGCGTTGCTCGGCACTGCATTCGCGTTGTTCATGTTCATGCCCCTGGCCATGGCTACCGACGGGTGCTACGAGCGCATGATCGACGGAGTTTGTGGGCTGTCGGCAAACGGGCAACTTGTCTTGATCTTGATCCCCTGGATGAGCGTCATCGTGGGAATCATCACGGCGTTTTTGGGTGCTGTTGTAGCTACGCGCTTTCGGCGTACCCCGCTCTTCGGAATAGCAGCCGGCGTGCTTGGATATCTGGCCATGGTGGTCGTTGGCACTGTGATCGCGTATCAGATGTAGGACAAGAGCGTCGCCGCACAAACCCAACGAATGGTCGTCAGCTTAGCTTGCGAAGTGCATCCAGGTCCGCGATTGTCTCGGCAAGCGCCCGACGCAGTTGATCATGCTGAGCCGAAAGGGAAAATTCCGGTTTTGACCAATTCTCCGAAGGGTAAAGCCAGACAGGAAGATGGCGAACCTCGTCTGGTTCCCATTCATACCGCGGCCAAGCATGCGCATGAAGGAAACCGTGGGTATTGCCGAGGATCTCAAGATTGACCCTACGAAAGCTCGGATCCGCCTTACTACACACGCGCTCAATGGCCTCGCCGAGGAGATCCATATCGTCGAGAAAAGAAAGCCTGGCGAAGCGTTCCAGGTCGGAAAGTCGTTCGACCCCCGGTCGATCGGTGAGCAGCACGCAATACCCGGGAAGAAATTGAACGTCTCCGATCGCTGCGAAACCGGCGGAAAGGCGGGCCAAGATTGTGGGGTTCGTGCCGTCGATGGCGCTGCGCACTCGATCCGTCTTCCAAGCATCTGAGCTCATAAATTCACCCTAGAACAAGTCCAGACACAGCGAAGTCCGTGGACGAAGCCAGTCGTCCGTCGCCCACCGAGTTCCAGACCCGAACATGCCCACCTAGCCAGAACACGCTGGCGCTCGTAGCGTCGCAGGTGTGAACCTCTACGAAGCGCTCCGCGCCCGCCGCTCGCGCCGCGAATTCTCCGCCGAACCGGTCGCCCCCACAGACAAGGCAGCATTGCTCGACCTTGCCCGGGAGCGGCCGGAAGGCGGCTGGGCGTACCCATCTGCCCACGGCCTGCGCACCGTTACGCTGTATGACGTCGGGCCTCACGTCCCCCGCAACGCCGTCGAATCCGCCGTCTTCGACGAGCAGCCGTGGTTGCTTCATGCGCCGCTTCTGCTCGTGCTCTCGGCGGACCTCGGCCGCGCCCACGCCGAGTTCGACTTTCAGGATCCCAGCGGTAACCAGGCGCGCGATTTCGTCATGCTCGAAGCCGGTTGTCTCCTGCAGTCGGTGCTATTGACCTGCGCCGACCGCGGCCTCGCAGCCGTGCCCGTCGCGGGCCTGCGCAGGCCGGACATAGACGGGGTCTTCGGCCATCCCGCCCACGTCATCTCGTTGGTTGCCATCGGCCATACGGCCGCCAACTAATTGAAATCGGCAACCGCAATCTCACTATCACTTTGTCCATTGCGAGGGCCCGCTTCTCGCCGGATAGGGCAAGTGCGTCGAACGTGCCGCATTGTCTGCTCCGGGGTCGAGGTTGACGCTCGAAAAGTGCGAATCGAGAGCGTGAACACACGAAGGTACGATCAAGATCGAACCAGAAGAGGAGTTGGCATGGCGGATGAATACGGACATCCTTCGGTAGACGAAATGCGCATTGGCGACGTGCTCGCCGCCGTGGCCGATGACAACAGGCGGCACGTCGTTCGTGAACTCGCGCTTAGCGATGACACTGCCGAGCGCTCGTGCACGAGCTTTGGTCTCGACGTGTCGAAATCGACGAGATCGCATCACTTCAAGGTCCTGCGTGAGGCGGGAGTCGTTAGGCAAGTGGACCGCGGAAACAAAAGTGGCGTCACCCTGCGCCGGGACGATCTCGAACGTAGATTTCCGGGCCTGCTCGAACTGATTGCCGCAGAGGAACGATAAAGAGAGAATCCCGTAGGTTCGATTGACGGCGAACCTTGAGCCTTATAGGTTCGATATACATCGAACCTAGGAGGCTTTGTGCTTTCATCTCCATCGCGTCGGAGTCCGCTGGCGCTGCCTGTCATATTCTTGGCTCAACTCGTTATCCCCATGTCGATCGCGGGCACCGCCGTGGCTTTGCCGGAAATCAGCGGCGAGCTGGGCACCGTGTCCTGGCAGCTGCAGTGGGTCGTCAACGGATTCAATTTGGCTTTTGCCCTCATGACTCTCTTCTGGGGCAACGTCGCCGATCGAGTAGGGCACGACCGCACCTTTCGCGCAGGAATCGCGATCGCACTCTTCGGCGCGTTGGCCAGCACCGCTGCCGGCAATCTTCTCATGCTCGATGCGGCGCGCGTTATCGCCGGAATCGGTGCGGCGGCCGTGCTCACCGGTGCGGCGTCAATCCTCTCGCAAGCATGGAGCGGAGCCGAACGGCGACGAGCATTCGCTCTATTCGGTACCGCGAATGGGCTCGGCCTCGCGCTCGGCCCAAGCGTCTCCGGGGTCCTCGTCGATTCAGTCGGATGGCGGGGCGTCTTTGCTGCTCAGGTCGCGATCCTTCTCGTCGCATTCGTTGGCTCGGTACTTATTCCCCGTGTCCGCGCGGAGGAACCGAAAGAGACCGGACAAAGCGGAGACACGCTCAATCTGGCGCTGCTCAAGCACCCCGGATTCGCGGCGATGCTGCTCGTTCCCGTAGCTGGCTCCCTGGGGTTCGTTACACTCCTCACCTACTTGCCGAACGCCTTCTCGGCGGTCAAAGGCTTCCCCGCCGACACGGCAGGCTCGCTGATGCTGCTCGCCACAATTCCCGTCTTCGTGGCGCCGATGCTCGTCGGCGCACTGATGTCTCGGACGGGACTTCGAAGCGGCGTCGTGATCGTCGCCGCGTTCGCATTCCTAGTCCTGGGCAACCTCGGGGTGCTTCTTCTGGAACCGTCCGGAGACTTGGCGCCGGTTCTCATCTCGATGGTGTTTCTAGGGCTCGGGTTCGGCGTTCCTCTCGGGATTGTCGATGCCGAAGCTCTCGGCCAGGTGCCCGAAGAGAGGAGCGGCAGTGCAGCAGGCTTACTCAACTTTGTGAGGATCGGTTCCGAGGCAGTAGCCGTCGCGGCCTACGCAGCTGTTCTGGCAGGAATTATCGGTTCGCAGCTTGTCGACCAGCCAGAGCTCGCAGCGAAAGCGAAGGCCGGGCAGCCGGCGGCGCCTGATGTATACGCCAGCGCGCTCCACCTCGTAATACTGCTCGCAGTCGTGCTCGTGCTCCTGCTCGCCGTTGCTTTCGTTCTGCTCCGTAGGAAGAGCGTCAGAACTAGCTCGCAGACAATTGTCGAGTCGAACGCGAAAGGGTCTGGCGACTGCTGTGTCGACGCCCAGCGCTAGCGGAGCTACACCAACTCCAGCCTCCTGGCCATGTCGGACACGAATACGCCGTCGGGGTCAACGCGTCGGCGAACACTGATCCACTCGTCGATTCGTGGGTACATGGAATGGAACGTCGCCGCGCTCATGCGGGAGTCCTTCGCCGTGTACCCGCGACCGCCGAACTCGAGGACCTGCTTGTCGAGCGACTCGAGGAACTCGGCGAGCCCGCGCTTGTAGGGGAAATCCAGCGCCACGCTCCAGCCTTCGTCGGGGAAGCTCAGCGGTGCCTGGTTCCCCGGCCCGGAGAACTTCAACACGTTGAGCGCCGAATAGTGCCCGGAGCCCTGAATGGTGCGAATGATCGTCTTGAACTCCTCGATCGCACCCGGGGGAATGAGGAATTGGTACTGGCAGAATCCCGCCTTTCCGTACAAACGATTCCACTCTCCGACGAGGTCGAGCGGGTGGTAGAACTGCGTGAGATTCTGCACGAGGTTCCGTCCGCGTTTCGGCGTCTTGTAGTAGTACGCCTTCGACACGATCGTGAAATCGAGCTTGTTCGCCAACCCATTGGGAAAGACGTCGGGCACGTCGAAAAGGTGGGGCGCGTCAAAGGCGAGTGGATCTTTCGCCTTCTCGGGGGCGAACTCCTCGAGCTGCGCCAGCGTCGCGAGAGAGCCACGGGCGAGCCCCGCACGCCCGAGATGAGGCTCGTCGATAATCGAATCGAACCATGCAGAGGTATAGGTGTATGTCGATTCCGAACCGTCGGTATGCAGCTCGATCGTCTCGTCGAGATTCGCCGTGCGGTCGGTGTCCGCGAGGAAGTACGCGGTCTCGGTGTGGGTCATCTGCAGGTGGACCTCGAGGATGATCCCGGTCAGCCCGATGCCGCCGATCGTCGCCCAAAAAATCGACCCGTCCGGGTCGTCGAGCGACCCCTCCGGTCGCAGCGTCAGCACACTCCCGTCGGCGACGAGCAGATCCAGCTGGACGACGTGGTTGCCGAACGATCCCGCCGAATGGTGGTTCTTACCGTGGATATCGCAGCCGATCGCACCGCCGACGGTGACCTCTCTGGTCCCCGGCAACACGGGAACCCAAAGACCATGGGGCAGAGCTGCGCGCATGAGTTGGTCGAGGCTCACCCCTGGCTGCATGACGGCGATTCCCGATTCCGCATCGATGGAGTGAATGCGGTCGAGCCCGGAAAGGTCGATAACCAGTCCACCGGAGTTTTGCGCGTTGTCCCCGTACGAGCGTCCGAGCCCGCGAGCAACGACCCCACGCTTGAGGAAGTCCGGCGACGAGGCGTTGTGCTCGGCAACCGCGACGACCGCGTCGATAACCTCCTGCGGATCGCGCGGCGCGATGGTGTGACACACCGTCGAACCGCGCCTACCGAAGCCCCAGAGTCGCCGAACGTCCGGCGTGATCGCTTTGTCTGTCACTCATTCTCCTCGGGATCGTTTCAAGCAGAAACGAAAAGGCTACCGAGGGATCCTGAACGTAGTGCCCTCCGAAATCCGTGCATTGCGCAAGAGTGGGAACCGTGCTGGCTCCACGCTGAATTACCGACCGGGGAGCCACTGCGCGGTGAGGCGATCTGCGACGTCGCGCAGCTCGCGCTCGCGTTCGGTGTCGTAGGACTCGGCCGAGGACCACACTTCGCGGTCGCGGCTCACGTAGGCGCCGCTTGGGGCTCTCGCGTCACCTGTGACGACGTCCGCGAGCCACTGTCCCGCGTCGCGCTGGGTACTCGCGATCGGAGTCACCGTCAGCGCCGGGAGAACGTACTTCATGGACAGCCGCATGGGCAGCGGCGCATCGCGCATCAGGCCCGTGCCGGGTACCAACCCCGGGTTGAAGCCGATCACCGCTGGTCCGGCGTGCGAACCGGCGCCGTCCGTGCCGAATTCTCGGGCATAAGAATGCACCATGTAGATCGCCGCGAGCTTGCTCGTCGAGTAGGCGGTGCGACCGGCGGCGGTGGTCGTCGGTGCGCGAAAAGCGCCGGGCCGGGCGAGTTTCTCGGGCGAACGCCACTGCGGCCCGGGCATCACGCCGAGATTGTGCTGGAGGTCGCCGAAGTGGGTGTCGGACACCGTGATCACGATGCGGTCGGACGGATCCACGAGCGGGCCCAGATAGCGCACCAGCACGTGATTGGCGAGCACGTTGACGGCGAAAGTCCCCTCGAACCCATCGGTCGTGCGGCTCATCGCGCTGGGGTGCTGCACGCCCGCATTGAGCACCAGATGCCCGAGCGGCGGAAGCTGTCCCGACCGGATGCGCTCGGAGACATCGTGCGCCGCCTCGGCGACGGAGGACAGCGACCGCAGGTCGGCCGGGACGAACTCGGCTCGTACGCCGTCATCCAGCAGGGTTGTGACGGCGGCGGCGCCGGTCTCGGGGCGGGCGAGAAGTACGAAGGTCGCGTCCCGGTGGCGGTGGGTCAGTTCGCGTACGGCGACGAGGCCGATGCCGCGCGTCGCTCCGGTGATGACGATGGTGCGCGGCATGGGGCTCCTCGGTCTCGCTATTCGGATTCGGCGGGTTCTGCGCCGGTGAAGGAGGCGAGGATGTCCGGCAGCTTCTCGTGGACCGGCGTTCCGCCCGCCTGGCGGATGGTGTTCGCGGCGACGGCGGCCTCTGCTGCGGCGGCGATCATGTGACACCCGGCGACGTCGGTTCCGCCGCACGAGGCGTGCATGCGGGCGCCGAGCTGGGAATCGAGCGAGCGGCGCAAGCCCTCCGGGATCGGCACGTCGTGGTCGTGCGCGATGCGGAGCAGATCGTAGCCGAGGTCGTGGGTGCGGCACGCGTTGTCGAAGCTCGCGGGTAGCTCGACTGGGGACGAGCAGTCCCCGTCCGGGCGCATGGCGATGCCGTCGGCGACGCCGGGCTCGTAGCCGAGCGCGACTATCGTTTCGGGCGCGAAGTAGTCGGTCCCCGGCGTGCCGGCGGCGAGTTCGCCGGCCGCGCGCAGGGCCTCCGAGGTCTCCGCGGGCGGCGGCGCGATCTCGGCTCCGGCGCTGCCGATTCCGGCGGGGTTGAAGGCGATCGCGGCGATGCTCAGCGCGACGGCGACCTTACGCCTCGGTGATCGGGGCTTCGTCGTCGTGGATTTTCTGGGCATAGGGGTAGTTGTGCGGCCCGGCATCGCTGCGGAACGTCCGCGGACGCGTGGCCAACCTTTCGTGATCAACCCGGTCAGCGTACTCGATTTCCTGCCGTCGACGCAGCGATCGCTGCGCCCCCGGGCGCGTCTCGGCCATCGGCCGGGCCTTCCGGCGTGCAGTGCTCGGGCGGCAGCAGTGGCACGTAGGAGTGCGCTGTTCCAGGGGTTTTCGACTCCGAGCCGGGCAGCCGGGACAACACGCCCACGGCCTCCGCGGGATCTGCCAGGAGGTGCCACGATAGCTTCGTCACAGGATCGTCGCCGTTGACGGCGGAGATGGCGCAATCGCCGAGCGGCGCTGCGTTCGAGGCGCGCGAGAATTCCTCCCCGGGCCGTCCCTGCCACAGCACCGCCGAGACGAACGGCAGGAGGGCGCGGTCGGCGAGCGCGGCCTCGCCGGCCTGGGCGCCAAGGCTCTGTCCGTGCACGATCAGGCGAGGCCTTTCCCCGGGTTCCATCGTGCGCAGCCGCTCGGCGACCGCGGAGAGCAGCGCGTGGGCGGAGTCCTCGGCGACCTCCGGGCGCAGCGCGAACACCGCGCCGGAAGGCGCCCGGGAGTAGCGCATCGAGATCGTCGCGAGGTCGCCTCCGGCGTGGCGCTCGAGCGCGTCGACCTCCTTCGGGTCGACCCATCCCGAGCCCGTGGGCAGTGCGACGACGAGAGTGCTGCGGGCGAATCCACCTTCCGCGTCGAGCGCGTCGACGGCTTTCGCGGCTGACTCGCCTGGTGCCAGCTCCGGGGTATCGCCGTAGACGCGGACGGCACCGCTGGGGGAGGGCTCGGTGAGCACGATCTCGGGATCTCCGGTGAGCGGGCCGGAATTGAACGTCCACCACGCCGCGGACGACAGCGCGCCGATGAGCACGTAGGCGGCGAAAGCGACGGCCGCGGCGGCAAGCAGCCACGAAGACGCGCGCCGCGCGAGGCGCCGGGGCCGGCTCGCCACAGGAAGGCGTAGAGGGGCGAGGCGCAGCGGGCGCGTGGGCAGCGGATGGGCTACCACGGGAGTGACTCGCGGACCGGGGCGCCATTTCCCTGACGCATCGTGTTGATCTGGACCGCCTTATAGGCGATGGATGCCATCGCGTGGCATCCCGCGTTGTCGGCCCGTGCCCGCAGCGAGAAGCGGTGCCCGCCGGGCTCGCGTTCCCCGTGCTCGTCGCACGAGGCGTGGGTCGCGCGGGAGAACTGGGCGTCGAGTTCGTGGCGCAGGCCTTCGGGGAGCGGATCTCCGTGGCGGTGGGCGAGGCGGAGGAGGTCGTAGCCGAGATCGTGCGTGCGGCACGCGGGTTCGAAGGACGCGGGGAGTGGGATAGGCGACGAGCAGTCGCCGTCGGCCTTCGAGGCGATGCGGCCCTCCAGCGCCGGTGAGTACCCGAGCCCGGCGACGACGCTCGGCGGGAAATACTCGGTGCCTCCGACGTCATGGGCGAGGAGTGAAGCAGTGCGCACCGCTTCCGAGTCCGGCGCCGCGGTGGTGTTGGTGGAGAGTTGCCCGGCGTGGGCGCTGGGTTCGAGGGCCACGGCGCCGAGCGCGAGCAGGCCGCCGCACAGAGCGGCGAGGGCCAGGCGGCGAAGGCGGCGCATGCGGGATTCGGTGCGCAGATAGGGGCGGGGTTGGGCTGCGGGGAACGACTGGGGCGTGAGCATGCCGATCAAGCTATGGGCGCGGCATCGACGGCCGAATCCCCTGCGCAGGGGAACTTTCCCTCACTCCCGCGGGGTACTCCGGGCGGGGTAGGGGCATATCACTCTGTAGAGGGATTACGGGGTCGGGCGGGCGCACTAGCGTCGTAGGCATGAAACGTGCGGCGAAAGTAACGAAGGCGGTGGCGCGCTCCGGCGCGGCTAAAAGGGTGCGTGCCGAACTCGCGGGAAATTGGGGCGATCTCTTCTTCGTATTCGTCGCGCTGGTGTTCTTCGCGATCACGTGGCCAACGCTCACCGAAACCCACAACGTGATGGTGTCGGTGCTGCCGTTCCTGTCCGCGCTCGCGACGTGGCCGATCGCGTTGGTCAGGCGATTTCCCACCGCCGCGTGGGCGGTCGTCGCGTTCGCCTGCCTCATCGTCGTGCCGACGAGGGACAACCCCGAATACATGCTCGGCTGGCCGGTGACCTTCCACCTCGCCCTCGCTACCTGTGTCGCCGCAGTCGTCCTCACGGCTCCGCTCAGGCAGCTTCTGCTTGTCGTTCCGGCCACGGTCTTGCTCATGGGGCTCAACCCCACCTTCGAGATCAAGTTCGGGTGGATGCTCGGAGCGCTGATGTTCTCCGTGCTGTTCTTCCTGATCCGTTGGCTGGTGCTCTCGCGGCGCCAGCTGGCGACGTCCACCGTGCAGCTCGCTCGCGAGTCGGCGCGCTCCTCGGAGCAGGCGGACCTGCGCATCCTTGCAGAGGAACGCAATAAGCTCGCCCGCGATCTGCACGATGTGGTCGCCCACCAGATGTCGATGATCGTGGTCCAATCGCAGTCGGCGCCGTACCGGCTGCAGGGGGTCACGCCGGCGATCCACGCCGAGTTCGACACACTCGCCGAGACCGCACGCGGCGCGCTCGACGAGGTGCGCGGGCTACTCGGGGTGCTGCGCTCGGATGCCGAATCGCCGGAGGTCACCCCGGTCGGCGCCGACCAGATCTTGCCGACGCTGCACGCCGCGCGGCGCTCGGGGGTCGATGTCACCTGGACGGTGTCCGGGGAGATCGCGGATATCGACGAGACCGCGGGCGTCGCGCTGCAGCGGGTGCTGCAGGAGTCGCTGTCGAACGCGTCGCGGCACGCGCCCGGCGGCGCGGTGGTGGTGAATCTCGAGATCGGCGCCGACCAGACAGGTGGCTTCGGGGACGGTGCCAAGGTCGCGTCGATCGAGATCGACAACGGGCCCGCCGCCCCGGACGCGCTTATCGCGCCGGGCACGAGCGGCGGCTCAGGAATTCAGGGGATGTCCGCGCGCGTGCGGGCGGTCGGCGGCGCGTTTACCGCGCTGCCCGCCTCCGACGGCGGGTTCACCGTTACCGCGACCGTGCCGCTGCGTTCGCGCGCCCGCTAGCGGAGTCCGGCGCGACTAGGGTGAACCCATGACAATCTCGGTGATGATCGCCGACGACCAGGTGATGGTCCGGCAGGGCTTCGCCGCGCTCCTCGGCGCCCAGCCCGACATCGTCGTCGCCGGGGACGCGTCCAACGGCGTCGAGGCCGTGGCCGCCGCGCGATCGCTGCAGCCCGACGTCATATTCATGGATGTGCGCATGCCCGAGATGGATGGGCTCGAGGCGGCGCGGACGATTCTCGCCTCGGGGCTGGACCCGATGCCGCGGATCATCATGCTCACCACGTTCGACCTCGACGACTACGTCTACGAGGCGCTGCGGATCGGCTGCTCGGGGTTCCTGCTCAAGGACGCGCCGAGCGAGGAACTGTTCCGGGCGGTGCGGCTCGTCGTCACCGGGGAGGCGTTGCTCGCGCCGACGGTGACCAAGCGGCTCATTTCGGATGCGGTCGCAAAGCGGTCCCGCCCGCGCCACGCCCCGCGCGAACTTGAAAGTCTGACGCCGCGCGAGCGCGAAACCCTGGAGCAGGTGGCCACGGGGAAGACGAACGGGGAAATCGCCGACGAGCTGTTCATATCCGAGGAGACCGTGAAGACCCACGTGCGGCGGGTGCTGCAGAAGCTCGCGTTGCGCGACCGTGCGCAGGTGGTCGTGTACGCGTACGAGAACGGCGTGGTTTAAGAGCGGAAGCTGAACCGATTTGAAGAGATGACGCGTTTGCCGAAGTGCGTTAAGCGGCCATGCCGGTCAAAGATGGACACGAAGCGAATCAGCGAGCATCGGCAGATGTGTCTCCACGACATCGCGCACGACCTCGGAATCGACGCCGAAATATTGGTGCACGAGAATGTTTCGGAATCCTCGAATTTGTGGCCATGCGATTTCCGGATGCTCGTCTGTAATCGCAGAGGGGAGATGGTTCACGGCCTCGCCGATGATCTGAAGATTCCGCTCAATGGCATCCATCGCCATATCCACGAGTTGGGGATCGCCATCCAACAAGCGAAGGTATTTTTCGCACTTCGCGACCGCTTCGACAATATCCTCGATCCGCTGGTGAGAGCCTCGACTCACAGTGAAACCGATTCTGCGATAGCTTCGCGCGAAACCGGATTCTTGAGAAGCTGTGTAGGGAAAATGTCCACATCATCTCGCTCGAGAAGGCGTCGAGTTTCCTCCATGAGCCCCGATGCCCGCATCAAAAGATTGCCGTCTGCAGGATCCATATCGACGAGGATATCTATGTCGCTACCTTGATGGGCATCTCCGCGCGCGACCGAACCGAAGATGCGCGGATTCTTAGCACCGTACTTGTTCAAGAGAACCTGTAACTCGTCCGAACGCGCTTCAAGAAGCTTGCGTAGAGCAAGCGTTTCAGTCGTCGCTGAAATATCGGACATAGCTTCAGATTACCTAACGGGCCCGGCAAAGCGATGGCTTCTTAGATCCCCGTCGAATTCTCGAATTCGTAGAAAAGGCACGTTAGCGGAATCAATGTCTACACATCGCCGACGAAGTTTGATCGGCAAATGCTTGACCCTCACACGATGTAAGGGTGTTCTCTTGACGCCTGGAGGTGGTCGAGATGAACCCACAGCAGCAGACCAACGGCGCTCAGAGCGAGCGCATCGCGCAGGCGCTTGCGTACGGAGGCGCGTCGGTGCGCCTGAAGGCGGCGCTGGCCGCCGGGAGTGATCCAGATCCGGCGCTGGCTCCGCGACTTGTTGAAAGGTGCGGCGTCGAGCCCGATTTCTTCGTCCGCGACATGCTCACCTGGGCGCTCACTCGGCAGCCGCAGGACGTGGCAGTCCCACTCGTTCTCGCGGAGCTCGATTCCGCCACGCCGCAGGCGCGAAGCCAGGCGCTGCACACGCTGTCGAAGATTCGGCCGGCGGGCGCGTGGGACGCGCTGACCGACACCATGTTCGCCGATCCGGATGACGAGGTCGCCCGGGCGGCATGGAGGTCCGGCGTCATACTCGTGCCTGGTAAGGAACGGGCGAAGCTCGCGGCCACGTTGGCGACGCAGCTGGGGCGCGGATCCGCGGAGGTCAAGCGCAGCCTGGCGATGGCTTTCGTCGAGCTGGATTATGCGGCCGAGGACGTTCTCGAGGACGCGGCGCGCGCGGAGGACCCGGACACGGCGGCGCATGCGCGGGCGACTCTACATTTGCTGCGGAATCCGGAGGCGGGCTTCGGCTACGCTCTGGAGGAGGCGAACAGGGCCACGGCCCTGGGATTTCGGCAGATGGAGGCGGGGTAGCGATGCTCATCGGCGAGGTGTCGGCGCGCACGGGACTGAGCCGCCGCATGCTTCGCCACTACGACGAGCTCGGCCTCGTCTCGCCGTCCGCACGCTCGTCGTCCGGGTATCGCGAGTACTCCCGCGAGGACCTCGCGCGATTGCTGCACGTCGAGAGCCTACGCTCGCTGGGGATGTCGCTCGCCGAGGTGTCCGGCGCGCTGGCCGATCCCTCGCGGGGCGTCGAGAAGTCGCTCGCCGAGTTGGCGCGGCAGACACGGCAGCGCATTGAGCGCGAACGCGAGCTTCTCGCCCATCTCGAAGAGGTCGAGGCCGCGGGGCCCGGCGATTGGCAGGGCGTGCTGGCGGTGCTCGGGCGGCTGGGTGCGCTGCGGGACGCCGATCCCCGGTCGCGGCAGCGGGCCGTGCTCGACGCGGGCCCCGGGGTGGGCGCCGCGCAGCTCGTCGAGGCGCGCATCGGCGAGAGCGAGACGAACGTCGCGGGCGCGCTCGATTGGGCGATCGCCAGGGCCGGCGACGAGGCGTTGCCGTCACTCGCCGATGCCGCGCGCTCGCCCGACTCGCAGGTCCGTTCGCGGGTCGTCCGCGCGCTGGCGGCGCTCGACTCTTCGGGGTCTACGCAGGTGTTGCGCGAACTGCTCGACGACCCAGAACCCGGCATTCGCGCGGGCTCCGCGCTGGAGCTCGGTCGCCGAGGATTGCCGGATGTGGCCGGGCATCTCGTCGCCCTGGTGGTGGAAGGGAGGAATGACGTCGAAGCTGCCGAAATCCTCGGCGAGCTCGCCTCCCGCAAATCGGGGAACGCCGACATCGCGGCGTCGCTCATCTCGCGGCTCCACGATCCCGGCTGTTCGGCGGACGCGCGTTGCCGGCTGACGCAGGCGCTCGCCGAAATCCCGGGCGCCGACGTCAACCAGGAGCTGCGGGAACTCGCGCACCATGAAGAACTTCAGATCGCCATGACCGCCAAAGCCGTTCTCTCGATGCGCAGCGAAGCGAGCTCGGAGCGCTAGCGCGCGGATGCCGAGATCATGTGCAATACGCACGTAGTCCCGCCGGGATTGGAGAATCGATGCGGGCGATCCGCGCGGGCCGTGAGAGTGTCTCCGGTTTCGAGCGAATACTCCTGACCGTCAACCTCGTAGGTCACTTTTCCGCTGATGACGTGGAGCGTTTCCGACGTACTTTCCGCGTGCGCCGCGAACTGTGCCGAGGTCGCCTTGGGGGGAATGACGAACTTGATGAGTTCAATTCCGGGATCCGGGCGTGCCAGCGAGGTGCGCGAGATTCCGGCGTCATCTGTGTAGGTGGGCGCGTCGCCCGCGGGGACGAAGGTTGCCCGGGGAGGCGAGAGCAATGCGGACAGGTCCGAGCTCAGTGCACCGGCGATTGCGATGGCGTTAGCGAGGCTCGTCGACAACGCGTTGTTCTCGATGCGCGATAGCGTCCCGCGCGAGACGCCGGATGCCTCGGCCAACTGGTCCATCGTGATGCCGAGCTCGGCGCGTCTCGCCCTCACGGCGTGCCCGAAGTAGCCGATGTCCGAAGAATCCATGGGCAAGACTTTACACAGCGATGTTGTAAATATGGGAATTAATGTGCAGTATATGCACCATGGCTGTGCTGGCGTTCCTTCCGGTCTTGGTGCCGATGGTGATGATTGCCTTGAGGCGGCCTTCCATTCACGCAGCCTCGGTCGGAGTTGCGTGCGCGCTCGTCGTGTCAGCTCTCTGGTTCCCGGTCCGGCTCGGCGAGATCCCTGGCATGGCCCTCTCGTGGGCGCCTCTGCTTCTGGAAGTCTTGCTCATTGTGGCGGGCGGCCTGTTGCTCAGCGAGGCCAACCGAATCACCGGGCGGCAAGCTCTCTTGTCGGAATGGCTCGAGCGTTCGGTGGGGGCCGGTGTTGGCGCGGCGCTCATCGTCGTCCACGGGGTCACGCCCTTCGCTGAGTCGCTCACCGGCTTCGGAATCGGAATCACGGTCGCGGTTCCGCTGCTGGTGCGATTGGGATTCGGAAGTCGGCAGGCGGTAGCGCTGGGGCTGCTCGGGCTATGCGCCGTTCCGTGGGGCTCGATGGGCCCGGGAACCCTCATCGCCGCTGAGTTGTCGGGCATTGGTTTCCGCGACCTCGGCATTGCTTCGGCACTCGCCAATGGGCCGGTATTCCTCGCGGTCGGAGTAGCAGCAGCGCTGATCGCAAGCGGTAAACACGAGCGTCGAGGTGCCCTCTTGTCCGCCTTGGGCTCGGGGCTGGTGTTGTGGTTGGCGGTGACGGCGTCGAACTTTGTATTCGGGACGGCGACAGCCGGCGCGATCGGCTCCCTTCTCACCGTCCTGGTGCATCTGGCGTTCCATAAATGGAAGGGCCAGAAAGTCTCGATGGATTCCGTTCATTGTCGTGGACTTACCGGCTACGTCGTCCTACTTGGCGGCGTAATCCTCGCGAGCTTGCTGCTGGCGATCTTGGGCAAGACGGACGGAGCGGCCAGGTTTGCCGCGTCGCCGGCTTTGTGGCTATTTGTGGCAGCCGGATTTATCGTCTCCCGGCGTCACGCTCGGGAAGTGACGGTCAATGGGTTGAAGAAATGGGTGCACGTAGGTCCGGTGACGGGACTTTTCGTTGTCCTAGGGGTCGTCATGGCAGAAAGCGGGATGGCGACCGCAATCGCAGATGCGGTGTCCTCGATAGGTCCGGCCTACGCGCTGGCCCTGCCATTCGTGGCCGGAGCGGGCGGCTATCTCACCGGCTCGAACAGCGCGGCCAATGCCATGTTCGCGGCGCCGCATGCCCAGATCGCTTCCTCGTTGGGGACTTCGCTCGTGCCGACGATGGCCGTGCACAACGTGTCCTCGTCGATGTTCATGATGGCTTCACCGGGGAAAGTCGAGTTGGCTGCCCAACTTTCCGGGCAGCCGAATGAAGGGAGACGAGTCCTCGCGCAAGTGGGAACTGTCGTGCTTTCGACTGCCCTACTTCTTGGCATCGGGCTTGCTGCATTTAGCGTTCTCGTTAGCTAGCGTCGGCGCGATCGTGACGGGCGATTTTCTCGCCGACGAAATCGATTGAGTTCTTGATGAACTGCCCGTAGTCGTCGTCTCCGAGCGAGGAACACGCGCGTTGCGCGGCTTCGATATGCTCCTGCGCGGCGTCGAACGCCGACAATCGTCGAAGATTGTCCGCGATATTCAAGTGCAGGGATGGGTAGAACGCTGCTACCTGAAGGCCCGCCTCGAAACGCCTGGCGCGCTGGTCCGTGAGCTCGTCAGCGGCATCCAAAGCGCGGACGTCCCATATCAGCGCTTGAGCAGGATGCTTGAAAAGATCAGCAAGGTAGTGGGCGAGCGTGCACCGGTGGAATGGGTCTCCGTCAACGCCGATGTCGTCCCAAATGGAGAGCATCTCTAAGCGGGCAGACTCCGAGTCGCAGGCACGTCCCTTGGTTACGGAGGCGGTAATACGAGCCATGGTCTCGTCTGGATCTGGGGTGGAGTCTGCCATTGCACGCCTTCGATTCGATGTCCCTTAACTGACGAGCACCGTACCGATGGGCTCGGACATTTTTCGGAGTGTGAGGTCTTCGAGGCCAGGCGCGAATTGAAGAGCGCTACTTCTCCGGGAGTCGGAGCTTGTTCATGCGGTACAGATTCACCATCGGCGGGAAGAGCTTGCCCACCACACGCATGCCATGGCGGTACGTGAACGGCCACGTGCGCAGCACCTCCGGTTGCGGAGAGGCGAAGGTCCGCGTCTCGAGCAGCTTTGGACCCCAGTCTTCGATCTCGCGCGGGTCCTCGCACGTCCACTTCATCCTCGCGGTGACTCGCTTCATCGCCGCGTTCTTGTCCATCCCGTCCCTCATCGAGCTGTTCCCCGAATCGATGAGCAGAAGTGAACCGGGGAATCTATCGCACAGCTTCTCGAGGACAGCGCCCACCTCGTCCGGCGGGAAGTAGAGGAAGATCGCCTCTGCAACGAAGACCCAGGGTCCGCCGGTTTCGGCCACCTTGTCCATCCACTCGGTGTCGAACACCGACACCGGAAGCAGGGTGCGCCGATCGCCCTCGCTGAAGAACCGGCGCCACATCTTCGCGGTGTCCGGGACGTCGAGGTCGAACCAGCGCATGCGCTCGTTGTCGAGCCGCTCGAAACGGGTATTGAGCCCGCAGCCGATCTCAACGACCGTGCCCGTCGGATTCTCCGCGAGAAATTCCCGCACCCAGCCGTCGAAGATGGAGGAACGCAGCACCGAGCCGGACAGCGACGTTCCCCGGAACTTGGCGAAGTCGTAGTCGATGGAATCGACAATCTCTCGCGCCTTGACGTCGCCGAGCACAGATTTCCGCGACGCCGCGTCCTTCGCGCGGCCGTAGAGCGGGATGAGCAGGGTCTCCTGCACCTCGCCGAGATCGACGTCGATTTTGTCTTCCGGGTTCGTCCGCTCCGACATAGCACCTCAGCGTAGGGACCGGCGCCCCCGAAGTCAGTGGAAAATGTCGGGTTGGCCTGTCTCTCGGAGGCTACTGGGCCGATTGGGCGAAGGACTGCGCCTGCTCCATGTAGGCGTTGAAGCCCTTCTCGCTCGCCGAGGAATTCAGCTCCAGCCAGGCATCGATGTAGGCGTCGG
Organism: Dietzia timorensis; assembly: GCF_001659785.1. Classification (NCBI taxonomy): domain Bacteria; kingdom Bacillati; phylum Actinomycetota; class Actinomycetes; order Mycobacteriales; family Dietziaceae; genus Dietzia; species Dietzia timorensis. The sequence continues at coordinate 3,453,586 of NZ_CP015961.1, read as the reverse complement.
GAAAGATCCCGGCCGCGCGGAGGATTTCCGCGGTGAACGCGATGGGGCGCAGTCCCGTCGCCGTCGTGATACCTCCATCGGTGATGGCGTCGACATGGCGATAGTGGCGTCCGCCGTCATACCCGGATTCGAGCAGGAAGCTGGGCGCGTTGCTGGTATGGGCGATGGAATCGAGGAGACCGTGCCGTGCGAGCGCAAACGTGGCGCCGCAGATGGCGCCGATCGGTACGTCCTCGGCGATAAGGCGGTCGACCGTTGAGAGGGCGTCGAGATGGCCCTCGGAGTAGGTGTCGCCGCCCGGCAACACGAAGGCGGCGGTGCTCGCAGCGTCGATCTCGTCGAGACCGAGATCGGGCGTGAGCGGAAGACCCCCGAGCGTGCGGATCGATCCTGTGTCGGCGCCTGCGAAACGGACGCAGAACCTGCCCGGACGGGCCCGCTCTGCCCGGGTGACTTCCGTTGTGAGGTAGGCGAACTCCCAGTCGGCCATGGTGTCGGTGGCGTAGATGATTATGTCGCGCATGTCGGTGTCCTCACTTCTGCTGGTCCCTCGTACTCCCAAGGCTAGGACAGCAACAGGACCCAATCGGTCCGCAAAGGGCATCTGCGTCCGCGTGTAGAGCAGGTCGGAAGGTATCGATGGATGGCGGGGCGGCGGAGCGGCCGTCACGTACCATCGAAGCCATGACTTCGACCTCCGATAACTCGTCAGTCGCCCTTCCACCGATGCGTTTCGACCTGTGGGGTACCGCGGACGAAGCGAAGCCGCTGAGCGATTCGATCAAGAAGCTTCTCTCGCAGGCGATGGGGGTCGATACCGATAAGGACCACACCGTCGATGCGGCGTCGGTGACGCTCACCGAGCCGCGGCTTTCGGAATCCGCGGTGCAGGATCTCGAGCGGATCGTCGGCGCGAAGAACGTGTCCCAGGACCGCGAACAGCGCATGGCGCGGGCGCGCGGGAAGTCCTCGCTCGACCTCCTCGAATGGCGCTCGGGGGATGTGGTCTCGGCGCCCGACGCAGTGCTGGTTCCGGGCACAGAAGACGAGGTCCTCGCGATCCTCGAGTACTGCTCCGAACACGAGATCGCGGTGGTCCCCTTCGGCGGCGGCACCTCGGTGGTCGGCGGCGTGAACCCCGTGTCCGGCGAATTCGACGCCGTGATCTCGGTGGACTTGCGCCGTTTCGACGCGATCGAGGACGTCGACCCGGTGTCCGGACTTGCCACGCTCGGCGCCGGGCTGTCCGGGCCGCACGCCGAGTTCCTGCTCGCCGAGCACGGACTGCAGCTCGGCCACTTCCCGCAGTCGTTCCCCTACGCGACGATCGGCGGCTTCGCCGTGACCCGATCGGCCGGGCAGAATTCTGCAGGCTACGGGCGCTTCGACGACATGGTGCGCGAGCTCACCGTCGTCACTCCGAAGGGCGTATTCCACCCGGGCAAGCAATCGCCGGCCTCGGCGGCGGGTCCGGATCTCAAGGAGATCGTCATGGGCTCGGAGGGCGCGTTCGGTATCGCCACCCGCGTCCGCGTCCACGTGCATCCGATTCCGCAGGTCAAGCGCTACGAGGCGTTCGTGTTCCCGAGCTTCGGGGTAGGCGCGGATGCGCTGCGCGCGGTCGAGCAGCAGGGGACCGGTCCCACCGTCATCCGCCTGTCAGATGAGATCGAGTCGGCGATCAACTTCACTTCTTCGGACGCGATCGGCGAGAAATCGCAGGCCCCGCAGGGGTGCCTGTGTATCACGGTGTTCGAGGGCACTTACGAGCACGCGGAGAGCCGTCACAAGGAAACCCGCGAACTGCTGCTCGCCTCCGGCGGCACGTCCGTCGGCGAGGGCCCGGCCCGAAAGTGGGAGGAGGGGCGCTTCGGAGCTCCAGTGCTCCGCGATTCCCTTCTCGACGCCGGGGCGCTGTGCGAAACGCTGGAGACGGCGACGGACTGGGCCAACGCGCCGCGGCTGAAGAAGGCGGTCGGCGATGCGCTGGCCACCTCGCTCAACGATTCGGGCACGATGGCGCTGGTCATGTGCCACATCTCGCACGTGTACGCGACCGGCTGTTCGCTGTACTTCACGATCGTCGCGGGGCAGGACGACCAGCCACTCGCGCAGTGGCGCGCGGCCAAGCAGGCGGTGTCGAAGGCGATCGAGGCGAACGGCGGCACGATCACCCACCACCACGCAGTGGGCACCGACCACATGCCGTACATGACGGACGAGATCGAACCTCTCGGCGTCGAGATTCTCCGCGGTATCAAGCGCACCCTCGACCCGGCGGGCATCCTCAACCCCGGCAAGCTCATCCCCGCCGGGGCGGAGTCGAATCCGTCATGACGGCGGAGAAGGACACCAGTGACGCGGCTGGAACCTCCGCAGCGCAGGACAAGTGGGGAGAGACGCCGATCCGGCGAATCGCGCTCCTCACCAATCCCGCAGCCGGCCTGGGTTCGGCGAAGGCCGTCGGCGCGAAGGCGCGCCGACGGTTCGCGGAGCTGGACATCGAGGTCTCCTCGATCGAGGGCGATAGCGGCGAGGCCTCGCAGGCGCTGGCCGCGGACGCCATCGCGGATCCCTCGATCGACGCTGTGGTGGCGTGCGGCGGAGACGGTCTCATCGGGCTGGCGCTGCAGGCGCAGGCGCAAAGTGGGAAGCCGTTGGGGATCATCCCCGCCGGGACGGGCAATGACCACGCCCGTGAATACCGAATCCCGACCGACACGAAACGCGCGTGCGACGTCATCGCGAAAGGCTTTTTCACCACCACCGACCTCGGCGTGATCCGCCCGGCAGGGGAGCCGGATGCCGACCCCTACTGGTTCGGGACGATCGCGTGCGCCGGCTTCGATTCGCGCGTGTCCGACCGGACGAACACCATCACATGGCCGCGCGGGCAGATGCGCTACAACCTCGCGATCGCGCTCGAGTTCTTCAACTTCCACTCGATTCCGGCGAGGATCGTGCTCGACCACACCACCGAGCTCACCGAGCCGTTGACACTCATCGCGGTCGGCAATACGGCCACCTATGGCGGCGGCATGCGGATCTGTCCCGACGCCGACCACCACGACGGGCTGTTCGACGTGACCGTGCTCGAGCGCATGAATCGCTTCCGCGCGGCGTCGAAGTTCGGGAAGATCTTTACCGGCTCGTTCGTCGAGGAAGAGGGCGTGAGCACGTACCGTGCGAAGCACGTGCGCATCGAGATGGAGGGGGTCAACGGCTACGCCGACGGCGACCGCTGGGGTCCGCTCCCGATGGACGTCGAGGTCGTGCCCGGCGCGGGGCGGTACCTCGTGCCCCCGCCGTAACTGCGTGTGGCTACGCGCCCTGCTCGCCAGTGACGTCGGAGTCCGTGTTCTCCTCGCCAAAGGGGATGCGGGTTTCGGGAAAAACGCCCGGCGAGGCCGGGGCTGCGGCGCGGCGCGCCGCGAGAATCCCGTCGGTGCGACTCACCTCGGCCGCGCTCGGGAAATTAAGCGCGCCGGCCACGGTGTTCGCCTGCGCGATCGCCGAGGCGCCGGGGTCGAACCGTGGGCCATGGGAGGACGTGGAGCCCGAGCTACTCCCGGTGAGCTTGGACAGCACCTTCGCGGTGAGCACGGGCTGCGAGACCTGCGCGCGGGTGGCGACGACATTGCGGACATAGTTGAGCGCGTTCACGCCTCCCAGTATGCCCGGTGATCGGAACCGGTCACCGGTAGATCGCTTCTCCGGCGTTGTCCAGAAAGTCTCCACTCATCGTTACTGCAGGCCCGGAGCTGTCTGCGCCTTCGATAAATGCGCAGAAGGCGACGTTGTCGACGATGCCCGCAAACCATCCGTGAGCGGACTTGCCATCGACCTCGGCGGTGCCGGTCTTGCCACCTAAGCCTTCGAATCGTGCGAGTGAACTCGCAGTGCCCGAGGACACGGTCTCCTGCATCATCGCACTCAGTGACTCGGCAAACTTCGGATCCATCGGCTGGGGAGATGCCGAAGCCTTTGTGTCCTCGCCGTCAATCAACCACGGGGGAACGACGGAACCACCATTGGCCACAGCTGCCTCCATGAGCGCAATGCCGAACGGACTGGCCGTCACAGTTCCTTGTCCGATGGCGGCCTCGACCCGTTCGGGCCCGTTCTTCGTGACCGGCACCTGACCAGTGATCGTGGTGATTCCGGGAGCGTCGAAATCCACTCCGAGCCCGAGCTGAGCCGCGGTGTCCTTCATGTCGTCAGCCCCGAGATCGGCCGACAGTATTGCCTGTGTCGTGTTGCACGACTGGGCGAAGGCGGTATGGAGTGGCACGTCGCCGAGATCGAAGTTCTCGTCATTTGGTATGGCTCGGCCGTCGACCGTTGTCTGCGCCGGACATGGCAGGACGGTGTCGGGATCGGCGGCACCTGTGCCAAGCGCGGCTGCAGTCGTCACGGTCTTGAATGTGGAACCGGGAGGAAATGAGCCGGACAACGCGATGGGGCCTTGCGCTGAAGCGGAGTCGTTCTGCGCGACGCCGAGAATGCCGCCGCTTGTCGGCTCCACCGCGACGATCACAGCGGGCTCTTGTCGGGCGTCCACTGCCTTCTGGGCTGCGGCCTGGATCGGAACGTCGATACTCGTACGGATCGACGGGAGTTCGTTGGGGCGCTCGGCGGCAATATCGAATGACCCTGCGGGTCCGGTTCCCGAGAATGACCAGCCGGCGCCGTCATCCAGCTTGTCGGTCCAGTATTCGGGCAGACCGGCGAAGGCTGGCGAGCTGATTTTCGGATCGGAGCCGAGGAGTTTTCCTTGCTCGCTGAGTGTGACACCTTCCAGTTGTTCAATTGTTGAGCGTAGCGGCGCGATGTCGTCTTCGCGCAGCGAAAGGGCCGCGAACCGTGTACCCGGTTCCTCAGCGTCGAGCTGCGCTCGGAAACCATCAGCGGTAATCGAGGGATCGATCGACGACGTTGTTTCGGCCAAAGCGTCGAGCGAATTTTCCGGAGTTCTCGAGTCGATGGAGATCGCCGTGACGGTGCTCCACTCCATGATCGGAATGCCGTGCCGGTCGACGATGGGGGTGGTCAAGGTCTTATTCTCGGCGAAGGTGAGGTGCCCGCCGGTACCGAGGCGGCCGTCGAAGAGCGCGGGTGACCACTTGATCTCCTCCGAGCGTCCATCGAGTGCGAAGTCCAGCGCACCTTCGCTGTGCGCTGTTTGGCCGTTTGGCAAGGTCCACGTGTTCGACAGCGAGTAACTGCGTGCGCCACCGTCGATGTCCGGTACGTCGATGTCGAGAGCGGAATCGCCCACATTGTCGAACGTCTTTCTGATATCCGCCTCCGCAGTCAGCGGATCGTTCGTCAATGACGCCGCACGAGCGAAATCCTTCGCGTGTAACGCATCGGCGAGCTCCTCGACCCTGTCCTGGCGCGGATTGTCGAATGGGTTGAGCGCGCTGCAGCCGGAGGTAAACCCAACGACGAAGGCGAGCGAGACGGCGGAAATTGGTGTGCTTGGACGCATAGTGTCCAAAAAACAGGGGTGGTTCGAGTTCGGCAATACTCTCGGCACCCGATTCGGCATTGTACTGGGTTATACGTGCAGGTCGTGTCTTTGTCGGAGTGCGTCGACAAGAACCCGGGCGATTCGGCCGATGGTCCTATCGACCTCGGGGAGTTCGGGCTCGGCACGCGCCGCCCTCGTGACGATCGAGAGGGCGATCGGGCGCTCACCGGATGGGGTGACGACCGAGGTTTCCGCCCGGACGCGATCGATCGTTCCCGTCTTCCCCGCGACTTCGAATCTGCGCGGGGAGAATCCGGAGGCGACGCGGTGGCGCCACACCTGCTCGGCAAGCAGTTGCCGCATGAAGGCGCATTGTGCGGCGTCGGCGGCAGTGTCCGTCCAGATGAGATCGAGGACCGTGCACATTTCTGCGGTGGTCGACTGTGAGTAGTACGCCGGGTCGAACTCGGTGCCGGCATCGTCGGCGGCGAACGCGGCAATCACGTACGCCGCGTCCTCGGCGGCAGTGGCGCCCGGCTCGGCCGATGCGGGTATCGAGCGCTCGCCGGGGTGGGGGAAGATGCGCGCCGCGGTCAATTCCAGTCTGGACAGAGTGTCTTCGAGTGCGCCGGAGGGGAGCAGTTCGTAGACGATCCCTGCCGATGTATTGTCCGACACGGTGATCATCGATCGGACCACATCGCGGAGGGAAACCTCGACGACGTCGGAAAACAGCGCGAAGCCGGTGGGGCCGGGTGCGTAACGCCCCGGCTCGACACGAATTCTGCGGTCGAAGTCGAGCAGGCCCTGTTGGTTGGATCGGCATGCGGCAACCATGAGGTGCACCTTGTACATCGACGAGATGACGACTGGGGCGCTCGAGCGGAGACCGATTCCCGTTCCGGGATCGCCTATGACCTGGGCATGGCACCAGCCATCGCAGCCTGCCTCGGCGAGCAGGTTTCGGATTGTTCGCGTCGTGTCGTCCATATCGCCTCGTTTATTCCCGGACCTGTGGGTTCGCTCGGCGTACCCCGCGGTCGAGGACAGAACGCACGTCCGTTCCGTCGGCGGCCACCTGGCGGTCGGGATGGACGAGCACGCGATATTGGGCCGAGAACGTCGCGGGTAATGGCACGAGCGTAGTGCCCGGCAACGCTGTTGCGCTCGCGTCGACCACCGCGAAACACGTCCTCCCCGCCACGGCGGGCAAAAGGTGATCAGTCGCTTCGACCTCGGTGATCGAGCGTGGCCCGGCGGCGTCTGTGAGGCGATCGGTGAGCTGATCCCAGGCCGCCGGCCCCAATGCACGAGGTGTTATGGCGAGATCAAGCCCGCTGACCTCGGACCACGGTGTCCGCGTCGACGCCGCGGAAGCGCGCCCTTCGGGAATCGCGAGCCGGCGCTCGGCGACATGCCCAACCCCCTTGACGAGATCGCCGAGCGGCGAAGGGAACTCGACGATCACCGCGGAGAGCTCTCCGGTCTCGACCTTCTCGATCAGGGCGGAATCCGCGCCGCGTTCGACAGCGACCCTGGTGGCCAGGGACGACGCCGCGCGGGCGGCTGCCGCAGCGACCCATGCCGGGGCGGCGAGTCCGACGCCGATGGAGATGGAATCTCGGTCCGAGGCGAGCTGGGTCGCCGCGAGCTCAAAACTATCCACATCGCGCACGACGACCCGGGCCAATGGGAGCAGCTGGCGCCCTTCTTCGCTGAGTACCGCGCCATCGCGGGTACGGCGGAACACCTCGAAACCTATCTGTGCTTCGAAGCGCCGGATGCTCTGCGATACCGAGGGTTGGCTGAGTCCGAGGTAATCCGCGGCCAGGCCGAAGCTGCGATGTTCTGCGACGGCGACGAAGATCCGGCACAGTCGTGTCACGTCGATGCGGCCGACACCGGTTGGCTCTGCACTAAATCCGCTCACCACCACATGATGCCCGCTAGGGGTGACGACCGGCCGACGGGGCGCAGCGGGGTTAGAGCGTATGCCGACCGTGCGGCGCGTCCGGCCAGGCGACCGAATAACTGCCGCTGAGCGAATTCGCTCGCAGCTTTTTCCACGCGAACCCGTAGATGTCGATGAGCGGGATCAGGTACGCGGCGGAGAACAGCCATGCCTCGAGATCTGTGTCCCGGGGGCCACCGCCGAGCACGTGCGCCCCGAGCGCGATGCCCAACACCGCCGTCATCAGTAGAAACAGTCGTTCGGGGCGGAACGCGGCCGAGTCCCGCGGGACTACGTACAGACCGCGACTCCTTGCCCGCGACCACAGGAACCTCGATGCGAAACTCACGCCGCTCAACAAAAATAGTGTGAGTATTACCGATTCACTCAACGTATCGGAAGACGAACCGATGAGGATGACGGCGAAGCCCGCGAATGCCAGGACGGCGCAGAGTGCGGGAGCGCGGGGCGCACGTCGGCGCGGTGCGCTCACGTCGCCGGGGAGCAGCGCAAGAGATCGGTCGACATACGTTCGTCCTCTCTCTGTGGCTGCCGGTTGGGTGGGCGTTGTCGGTGTGCGCGCGCTCTCGGCGCTTCGAACATACCACTGGAATATTTCGGTTCTCGGGCGGTGCGGGCAGGAATGCCCAGGTGTGCCGCTCTAGCAGGGTACTGGTGGCGATGCGATCGGCGTAGCCTGAGGGCATGAGAATTGCGGTGCTCGGTGCGACGGGCGAGATGGGCTCCAGGGTGGCGCAGAACGTGCGACGTCAGGGGCACGAGCTGGTGCCGGTGAGCAGATCGGCCGGTGTCGACGTCTACTCGGGCGAGGGACTCGGCGCCGCGTTTACCGGTGCGGATGCCGCGATCGATTGCCTCAACATGATGTCACTGAGCGCGAAGAAGGCAAGTGACTACTTCAGCCGGACCTCGCGCAACGTCGTCGCTGCGGCGCGCGACGCCGGCGTGGAGCGACTGGTGTGCTTGTCGATTGCCGGCGCCGCCGACCCAGAGGTCAACAAGATATTCGGCTACTACAAAGGTAAAGCCGCCCAAGAACGTGTGTACCTCGAAAGCTTTGCGGACTGCGTGGTGGTGCGCTCTACCCAGTGGTTCCAGTTCCTCGAGGTTCTCGTGGGAATGGCGGCGGTCGGGCCGGTCGCGTTGCTGCCGAAAATGATGATGGCCCCGGTGTCCGCCGATCGGGTGGCGTCATTGCTCGTCGACGCGGCCGTGTCTGGCGATCAATCGGAGGGAAGGACTCTCTCCATCCGAGGGCCGGAATCCGGGTACGCGGCGGATTTCGTCAAGCGGCAGCTCGCGGAGATCGGGAACGTCGCCGGTAAGTCGCCGCGCTTCGTGGGATCCGCGCCGTACATGGGTTCGGCGATCGCGAAAGGTGGACTCGTGCCGGGCGACGGCATCGTTGACGACATCACGTTCGCCGAGTACCTCGAAGCGCTGGCGCGCTAGTTTCCGCCCGCCCAGGTGGAGAGGAAGGACGCGCGCTGTGCTTCGTCGACCGCTTCGACGCGCACGCCGGAGGCGGGGAGGTCGACGTAGCCGAAGCTGCGGCCCGCCGGCCGGGAATCGTAGAACATCTCCCCGCCGGCGTCATGCCATTTATCCAGCGTCGCGTCGAGGCAGTTGGCCCAGAACCCCATGTGGTGGAAGTGCGGGGAATCGGTCTCCCAAGGCGAGCCGGGCACGCTGCTGATCAGCTCGATGTGGGGAGCCTCGCGAGAGAAAACCAGCGAATAGTCCCACGTCTCCAGACGTCCACGAATCGGCTCGCCCCAGCGGACGCCGAGCGCGGCGGAGAGCTCGCCCATCGCCGCCTCGAGGTCAGGCACCGCGAAGCACACGTGGTAGGCAGTCATGGCGTCGGTGGGCATGGCGGAATTTCCCTTCCTGCTGGGGACGTTCGTCATTGTGGCAGCGGAGTTTGGGGTCTGCCACCGTTCTAGGCGGCGCGGTAGATCAGCTCCACGTGGCCGTTGGCGAAGGGGTGACTCTCGACGAGGGAGAGTGAATCCGATTCGAACCCCTCGGGGAAGAGACGCCGTCCGCGCCCCTGAACTGCGGGGTAGAGGTACAGGCGGAATTCGTCGACGAGCCCGGCTTCGATCAGTGCATGGCACAGCTTGATGCTGCCGGTGACGACGATGTCGCCGCCGCCCTGTTGCTTGAGGTCGCGGACCTGGCGCTCCCAGTCTCCGGAGAAAATCGTCGTTCGAGACCACTGCGGATCGGTCATCGTCGAGGACACGACGAACTTGTCCTGGGCGTTGAGGTCGTCGGTGATCCCGGTCTGGTCGTTCTCCACATTGGGCCAGTAACTCCGGAAATCTTCGAATGTCTGCCGGCCGAGGAGGAGGGCGTCGCAGCGCTCACTTTCGGCGAGGAGCTGATCGAGCTCTCCTTGGTCGCTCTCCTGCGGATCGAACCATTCGCCGAGCATCTCGATCGACCCGTCGAGCGTGCAGTTCTGCGAGATGACGAGGCTGCGTGGCTGAGCGTTTGTGGTGGTCATGGAGATTCACGATCCTTCGTAAGTGCCGGGTGCTGGTGCAGTGTTGCTCCTTACTCACGTTCGCAAAGTAGCTCGCCTCTTCTTTGTCCTCGTGTGCGCGATTGCGGAAAAGATATTCGGGACCCTTGACGGATCACATTGTCAAATGGTTCATTAGTTGAGTAACTAACCAACGAACGAGGGGTTGCGATGGACAACGGCAAGCCGCTGTTCGTGCAGATTGCCGAACAGGTCGAGGACGCGATCGTCGATGGCAGCTTCCCGGAGGGCGGCAAAGCGCCGTCGACAAATGAACTCGCCGCATTCCACCGCATCAACCCGGCGACGGCGGCCAAAGGAATCAACAAGCTCGTCGACAAGGGAATTCTCTACAAACGTCGCGGAATTGGGATGTTCATTTCAGAGAATGCCCGGGAAGTCCTCCTCTCCGAGCGGCGTGAGGTGTTCGCCGAACGCTACGTGCAGCCGCTCATCATCGAAGCGCGAAAGTTGGGCCTCGGCCCAGACGATGTCGTCGCGCTGATCCACACACGTTCCGCGCATGAGGGCCGTCCCGCCTAGAACGCGCCGACCGAGCCGAAAGGGCCGAAATGAACTCCGTGATCGAGGTCCGCAACCTCACCAAGAGATACAAGAACACACTCGCGCTCGACAATGTCAGCTTCGACATCGAAAAGGACACCATCTACGGCTTCCTCGGCCGCAATGGAGCCGGCAAGACCACGGCGATGTCGATACTTACGGCGCAGGACACACACACCAGCGGCGACGTGCGCGTATTCGGCGAGCACCCCTACGAGAACTCGAAAGTGCTCAGCAGGATGTGCTTTGTCCGCGAAGGGCAGAGGTACCCGGACGATTCGACGCCGAAGCAGGCACTCAAGGCGGCGAAGATGTTCTTTCCCAACTGGGACGACGACGTCGCCGAAGAACTCATCGAGGAATTCCAGCTCCCCCTGAAGACCCCGATCAAGAAGCTCTCCCGAGGGCAGAATTCCGCCGTCGGCGTCATCATCGGGCTCGCCTCGCGCGCCGAGATCACCTTCTTCGACGAGCCTTACCTCGGCCTCGACGCCGTCGCGCGGCAGATCTTCTATGACCGCCTTATCGAGGAGTACGCGAAGTGGCCGCGCACCATCATGCTGTCGAGTCACCTCATCGACGAGGTGTCCAACCTCATTGAGCGTGTCCTTGTCATCGATGGCGGCCGCATCGTCATGGACGAGACCGCCGACGATGCCCGCGGCCAGGCCACCAATCTCGTCGGCGATGCCGGCGTGGTCGAGGGTGCAGTCGCCGGATACGAAATCATCCATCGCGAAACCCTCGGCCGAGTCACCTCGGTGACCATCCTCGGCTCGCTGCCGGACGACAAGCGCGCCGAACTCGTCGAAGCGGGCGTCGACTTCGCCCCCGTTTCGCTACAGCAGCTCATCGTTCGCCGAACCCAGCACCACCACGCGGCATCGGAGTCGAACATCTCCACCGCCAACACCGAAGGAGTCCTACGATGACCGCCGTAGCCGAACCCTCGATCTATTCCGCCCCGACGGCGCCACGAGGGCGCATCTCCAACGTCGTCCGCCTGCAGTTCCTCAACCTTTGGACCTTCGTGTGGACGCCCCTGTGCGTTCTCGGCGGCTCGTGGCTGATCTCGCTCCTCATCAATGCCATCATCAATTCCGCCGACGTGTCCGGTGACAAAGTCAGCTACGGCGCGCAGGCGCCGCTCTGGTACTTCCTCGTCATTGGCATCATGGCGATGGCCTACACATTCCCGTTCTCGCAGGCGATGACCATCACCAGGCGCGAGTTTTTCCTCGGCACGCTCGGCGCGGCCGCGATCAGCTCGGCCGGGATGGCACTCCTATTCGTGGCCTTCGGCCTCATCGAGCAGGCCACCGATGGCTACGGGATCAATGCGTACTTCGGCTACCTCGAACCGCTGTGGGTCAGCGGGCCGCTCGCTGCGGGATTCGAGTTCTTCGTCTTCTCGATGCTCGTGTTCATCTTCGGGTTTTGGACGGCGACCGTGTACCGGTTCGGCGGCGCGAAGGTGCTCACCGCCCTCCTCTTCGCGCTTGCGTTCGCCCTGGTCGGGCTTGCCGCGCTTGTCACGTGGCAGGAGTGGTGGCCGTCGGTCGGCCGCTGGTTCGTCGACACCGGGGCTCTTGGACTGGCTTTCTGGGGCCTCGCGGCCGCGGCGGTCTTTTCGGCGATCTCCTATGCGACCCTCCGACGCCTTCCCGCATGACGTCGGGCGCACGATAGCTGCCGGGCGGTACGCTCGCCGGTATGAGTAAGCAACGCTGAAGCGGCTGGCCGTAACATTCCGGCCAGCCACTTTGTCGTCTCCGAGGGTCGGGTGCCGCCGGGGAACGCGCGCAACCGGCCCCCGACGTCATTGGCGAGAAAGAAGCGCGAGCCGGCTCAAGGTGCGGCCCACATCGAGAGGAGGGGACGGGGCAAAACGCAGCTCGTCCGGCGGGCCCGCAGCGAACACGTCGAGCCGGATGTCGCGATCGCAGACGACATCGACGAGGTTTGCGAATCGTTGCGCCGGCTCTCGTGCCAGCGCCTGAGGGCTCGGAACGTCGGTGAGCGCGATTCCGTCAATGCCCCGAAGCAAAATGAGGTAGTCGGAGGTCGACCACGGACGGCCGCACAGCTCTGCAAATGTAAAGGCGAGCTGCGTACCGGGTGATTCTGCGCCGGCCGAGCGCGACACGGCGAGGCGTCGGCCGCCGATGGAAATCGTGCGCTTTGTTGCCGCCGACATAACTGACGTGCCGATGGTCCATTGCCCCGAGGCGAACCCTTGGGTGCGTCGGCGGGAGCCGAGGCCTCGGTGATCGACGCCATCGTCGAGGGAGAAGACCTCGAAATTCTCGATTATTTGCCCGATGACGGGCTCGGCCGCGCTGTGAAGCAAGGGATTGGGCATTAAATCGGACGGGCGATAGTTCGACGTGGCTAGTACCTGCGTGCCGTGGGCCTTCCACCACTGCAACGCACGGTCGAGGTAAACGGCATCGGCAACATCGTGCAGGTGGAACTCGTCGAACAGAACGAGATCAGCCTCGCCGGTGAGTGCGGCGAGAGTTTTGGGCAGGCTGCGGCCGTGTTCCGGGAGTCGCTCGTGGAGCAGGCGAAAGAAATCGCCGAAGTGCCAGCGTCGCGAGGATGAGCGAGCCGCGTGAAGCAGATCGAGCAGTGTCGTCTTTCCGCTGCCGGGAGGGCCGAAGATGTAGACGTTGGACACGCCGTTCATGATTTCGAGCGCGCGCCGCTGGTTTTCGGTGAGCGTGAACTCGCAAGGCTCGGCGATTGTCACCTGCGACCGAGGCGGCGAACGCCGAGGTCGCAGGCCAAGGTTCCGGCGAGGAGTCGGCCTCCACATAGCTAAACTCTATAATGCTAGAGTTTCATGTGCAACCTGCGCCGAAAGGGAGAGAGTCATGCCACGTAGGTCTCGACGTCCAGAAATCTGTGACGCGGCGATCGCTCTCGCCGCGAAGGGCGGCAGCCACGCGATTACTCACCAGGGGATCGACGCGTACCTCGGCATCGCTCGTGGATCGACGTCCTACTACTTCCGGACCAGAGCGGAGCTGATCGCCGCGGTTGCGGATCACATCGCCGCACAATCACGCGCGACTTTCAACGAGCTACTGGCGCAGGTTCCGGAGGGCCAGGCGGATTTGCACTCCGACGTCATCGAGCAATATATGCGGGTCCTCTTAGGGGAGAGGAGCGCGGCGTGCCGAGCGCGGATGGCGCTATTGCTCGACGCCGACTGTGGCGACGCTCAGCGACGCGCCCTGGCGGATTGTCTGTTCTCTCGCGAGGCCGCGATAGCGCTTTTCGACGACGGCCGCGACGATCCCGCCGCGGCCGCCACCGCGCTCATCGACTCGCTTGAGGGCGCGATCGTTCGGCACACGATTTTCGCCCTGGACGGTGACGGCGGGCCTATTCCTGCACGTTGAGCTCGGGGCGTCCCGACGGCACTGTTACCGTCGCGCGCCGGTGCAGCTTCTGCCCGGGAGCAGTGTTCTTGTCGGTGACGCGGACTTCGGTCGTCCACTCGTTCTTATCAACGGTGACGGCGACGTAGCCGCGCTGGGCATTGCCGAACTTGAACGCCTCGCTCGAGGTTTTGAATCCCTCGTTGGCCTCGTCGCTGTCGGCTCCGTCCTTCCCCGAAGCGATCGACGTCCCGGCGAAATCGACCCCCACCGCGGGGGAGGCGTCCTGGTAGTCGCGGCGAAGCTCCGAGAACGCGTTCCGGTGAATGTCTCCGACGATCGAGACGAGGTTCTTCGCTCCGCGCTCCGCGGCACCGTCGAGGATCCGGTGGCGCGAAGCCTCGTAGCCGCTCCAGCCGTCCATCGACACGTTGCGCTTGCCATCCTTGACCCGGGGCAAGTCGGAGATCACCGTCTGGTGTGCGAGCACTTTCCACGCGGTGGGAGACGAGTCGAGGCCGTCGAGAATCCACTTCTCCTGCTCGTCGCCTGTGATGGTCCGCGATGGATCTGCCGTCTCGGAATCCTGCGGGCTGTCCTTGTCGTCATGAACCTGATTCGAGCGGTACTGCCGCGTATCGAGAACCGAGAAGCGCACGAGATTGCCGTAGTCGGTGCGCCGATAAATCTGCATGTCCGGGCCGGTCGGTGCCGTGACACGCGTGGGGGTGTGCTCCCACCACACCTTGAAGGCCTGCGCGCGCCGGGACAGGAATTCCACGGGATCGTCATCATCCTGGGAGATCTCCGCAGCCCAATTGTTGTCGACCTCGTGGTCGTCCATCGTGACGATCCACGGGGCGGACGCGTGCGCGCGCTGCAGTGGCTCTTCGCTCTTGTAGAGGCCGTAGCGGAGTCGGTACTGGTCAAGAGTGTACGGCTCGGCTCGCACATCGGAGCTCAGCGCCGACACGTCGCGGATTCCGCCGTCCTTGATCTCGCTTTCGTAGATGTAATCGCCGAGGAAGAAGATCACGTCGTTCTCGCGCTCTGCCATGTCCTCGTAGGCGTTGTAGTAGCCGTCGTGCCACGCCTGGCACGAGGCCCAGACGAAGGAGAGCGAGCCGAGATCGGCGCCCAGCGGCGCGGAGGTGCGCGTGCGGCCAACCGGACTCTCGGCGCCGGCCGCGAGGAACCGGTAGTAGTACACGCGCCAGGCTTCGAGACCTTTGACATCGACGTGGACGGAATGTGCATGGGCAGGGTCGGCGATAGCGGTGCCACTATTGACGACTTTCCCGAAGGCTTCGTCGGTGGCGATCTCCCAGTCCACCGGGATGGCCACCGGAGGCATGCCGCCGCCGATTTCCAGTGGCTTCGGCGCGAGCCTGGTCCACAGCATCACCGAATCCGGAAGCGGATCGCCGGAGGCGACGCCCAGCGCGAACGGGTTGTCGAGGCGTACGCTCCCGGCCGCGAGCGAACCCGCGGGAAGCGAACTCTGCGCCTCCGCGTTCCCGCCGAGCATGGCGGGGGTGAAGGCAGCGGCAGACACGGCGGCTGTCCACGTGAGAAAGCTCCGCCTCGTCGTGCCGCGCGAAATCGAAAGGGCAGGGATATCCACGCGAGTATTGCTCATAACAACAGTTGACGCTCCGGAAGCAACGGCCCGGCAAATACGACGTTGTCATTGCGTGAAACGCGACGGTCGAATACGTTTCCGGCAGATAATCATTTCTTCCCCAGGGGCCGACACCGCCGGCCCCTTGATGGATCGGACAAGGCGATGAATCCCACTCCCACCGGCTACTACCGCGACGGCCGAATCGTTATCGAACGCGCACTCGCTTTCGGCACCGGCGAGGTTTGGGACGCCCTCACGGCCTCCGAACGCACCGCACGTTGGATCGGTCCGTGGTCCGGGGATCCGTCCACGGGCACCATCGACCTCACGATGACGGCGGAGGAGGGCAGCCCCACGATGCCGCTGCGGATCGACGAGTGCGATTCCCCGGTTCGCGTGGCCGTGAGCGCCGGCGAGGGCGACGACGTGTGGACGCTGTTCGGCGAGGTGCGCTCGGCAGGAGAGGGTGAAGTCGGGTCCGTCATCGCGCTGTCGCAAGTCATCGACGATCCGGAAAAGGCCTCCGCGATCGGACCCGGATGGGAGTTCTACCTCGACCGACTCGTGGCCGCCGAGACGGGCGGGGATCCCGAGGCGATCGACTTCGACAACTACTACCCGTCCATGGCCGACTATTACCGCGCTCTCCCCGGATAAGTACGGACGAACACGACGGAGCCGCGCACCCGAATCGGATGAGCGACTCCGCCGTCATGGGCGTCTGAGAGTGGCCGGCTACGGAATGTAGAGCGGTGCGGGGTTGCGCACCGTCGAGGACACGTCCGCGGCCCAGCGCAGCGGGCCCGAGGTGGGCGTCCACTCACCGAGAAGGGTGGAGATCTTGTACTCCATCTGGGCGCGGAGGCGGTCGAAGGAGTCCTCGTAATTCTCGCCCACGTAGCCGAGCAGTAGCCACCATGCCCACGCCACGGCGCCGGCGTTGGCGATGAAGTCGGGGAGAACGACGACGCCGCGGGTGGCGAGGTCGAGCTCGGCGTCTTCGGTGGTCGCCGCGTTCGCGGCCTCGACAACGATAGAGGCCTTGATGCCGAGGCAGTTCTCCGCGGTGATCGCGTACGACACCGCCGCCGGGACCACGATGTCGCAGTCGGTGTGGAGGATGACGTCGCGGTCAAGCAGTTGCACGCCGGCCGGAACGGCGGCGCGGTCGATCTCGCCGAAGCGGTTGCGGGAGTCGAGAAGCGCGGGAACGTCGAGGCCTGCCGGGTCGTAGAGCGTGCCGACTGCGTCGGCCAGAGCGACGACCTTCATCCCGGCCTCGTGCAGGTAGAACGCGGCGCCGCCGCCCATCGTGCCGACGCCCTGGATGGCGACGGTCGTTTCGGGTACGGCCCAGCCGCGCACCTTGGACGCTGCGAGGCAGGCCTGCGCCACGCCGTAGCCGCCGATGACGTCGCCGAGCGGTCCGCCCGGGGTCGCAGCGTCGAGGCCGGCGTGAACACGCGCGGTCGTCGCGGCCGGATCGGCCGAGCGCTCGATCGCTGCGTGGTAGGACTGGTTCATCCCGAGGCGGGCGAACACGGTGTCGACGAGGCTCTGCGGAACGCCGAGGTCTTCGGCGGTGACCCAGTGGCGGTCGAGGTACGGACGCATGGCCTCGTAGAAGCGGGTGAGCACGTCCACCGCGCGCGGATCCTTGGGGTCGAAGTCGACGCCGCCCTTCGCGCCGCCGATGGGAAGGTCGAACGCGGCCGTTTTATTGGACATGCCTCGAGCGAGATCCTCTACTTCTGTCACGGTGCACCCGGCGCGCATACGCGTACCGCCGGTGGCCATGCCCTGGACCATGGTGTCGATGACGAGATATCCGGTGGCGCCGGTGACGTCGTCGATCCACTGGATGCGCATGTACGGCTCGTGGTGCCTGCGTGTCGGGGTCGATACCGGCATCGGGGTAGCGGCGTGCAGCACGTCCGGAGTGGCCGTTGGTTCCGGTGTGGTCGACATGGGATTGATCGGCGTGAACGTCATTGTCGTCGCCTCCTCGCATCTTCTCGAACGGCGGAGTCGGGAGCTCTGCCTGTGCCTCAAGGATGGCGCCGATGGTGTGACGCAGTCCACTTATTGTTACTGCAGAGGAATGTTCACTTTTTCTTGACTATCGCGCGGATTCGCAGGCAGGCACGCCGCGAGCGGCCTAATCTCGGGTGTATGGAGGTCTCGCTGCATAGGCTCAAGCTTCTCCGCGAATTGCGATACCGGGGCACGGTCACCGCGGTCGCCGAGGCGCTGCACTACACGACGTCCGCGGTGTCGCAGCAGCTCTCGCTGCTAGAAAAGGAAACTGGCTCGACGCTGTTCGAGAGGCGCGGACGGCGCATCGTGCTCACCGAGTCGGGAGAGCTTCTGGCCGATCACTCGGAGTCGATCCTCGACGCGGTGGAGAACGCGGGGAACGCGATCGAATCCCTGCGTGACGGAATGCGCGCCACTCTGCGCGCCGGCGTGTGGGCTTCGGTTGCCACGGGGCTGCTTCCGACGGGGTTGGCGATGCTGGCCGAGAGTTCTCCGGGGATCGAGGTGCGCTCGGTGGAACTCGCGCCGGAGGCAACCTCGGAGGCCGTGCGTGACGGCACGCTCGACCTGTCCTTCGTGATCGACTACTCGAACTACCCCATGCCGCGCACGCAGCAGCTCGAGCGACGGCCGATCGCGGTGGAGAAACTGTATGCCGCTGTACCCGCAGCAGAGGCGACCGATGGGCCCGTCGCGCTGTCCTCCCTCGCGGGACGCGAGTGGATACTGTCTGATTCTCGCTCGCACTTCGGCCGAGCCGTTCGGCTGGCCTGCCGCGAGGCGGGGTTCGAACCCGATGTCCGCCACGTCGTCGGTGAGCAGACGACGGCGCTCGCTCTCGTGGCAGCCGGGCTCGGTGTGACTCTCGTGTCGGACCTCGGCGCGTTCGTGCGACCGGAGGGGATCGCACTCGTGTCGTTGGAGGACGAACTCGTACGTAATTTGTCCATTTCCTACCGCGTGCGCGACGCCGAGCGCCCTTCGCTGCGGGAATTCGTCGAGACGATGGCTCGTGCCGCGGTGAAGGTCGGGCTCACGGCCCCGCAACCGGCAACCAGGGGCTGAACCCAGCCCATCGCTGATGCCTGCGATTTTGTGCGGCGTTGGAGTCCGGCGGAGGTGTGCCCCGGGGTCGGACGGCCGAGGCTCTGGAGGGGTGGCGGGAGCCGGATTCTGGAGCGCTCCCAAATCTTGGCAAGCCCATTTTGTGTGAGTTGGGTCACATAAAATCGCGCAAGTTTCCGATTTCTCGTTTAGGAAGATGTGATCTGGATCGCCGTCCAAATCGGGGTTTGGGCGCCCAAATCCTTGCTGTTATGCGGCACACGCCGAGCGTCTTGGCCAGAAAGACTCGCGCCGGATCGAAGCCCGGAATATTAAAGAATTGCAACAAACCTATTTCGAACCGGACGCGAAAGTGCCCTTATGGTCGGAACCGTGCCCGATCGACCGAGTACCGATCGGCGCCACGCCAAACCAAAGATGCCCAAGAGTCATCTGATTGGAGGACTTCCATGGCAGATCTGAACAAGACCACCGGTAAGCACCGCACCACGACCAACCGCACCGTTGCCGCCGCTGCAGGCGCCGGCGCGCTCGGCATTGGTGTCGCGCTCTTCGCCCCGGCCTTCGCACAGGCCGCGGACGCACCCGAGGACGTTGCCCCCGCCGCTGCGGCAGAGCAGGCTCCGGCCGAGGACGACGCGACCGCCACCGACGGTTCGCTCGCCGGCATCAGCGAGGACGCCCCGGCAGAGGACGACGCCGACCAGGGTGACGACGCCGAGGAGTCCACCGGCTCGCTCGCCGGCATCAGCGAAGAGGCCCCGGCAGACGACGAGGGTGAGGAAGCTCCTGAAGAGGGCGACGACGCCGGCCTGCTCGGCTCGCTGTCCGGCTTCCTTCCCGAGGGCTCCCTCGAGGGCATCAGCGAAGAGGCTCCGGCCGACGACGCCGAGACCCCGGCCGACGATGCCGAGGGCGAGGCCCAGGATGTCGCCCAGTACCAGGGCGAAGAGGGCGAAGAGGGCTCCGGCTCTGCCGAGAACGCACTCGCCGCCGGTTCGGCTGCCGGCCTCGAGGCCGGGCTGACGGCCGCATCGAGCGAAGGCCCCGAGACCGCCTCGGCCACCGCGTCGCAGGCCGGTTCGGAAGCCGGGCTCGAAGCCGGTTCCGAGGACAGCTCCCTCTCGGGCTCCGGCGAGGGCTCGGGCGACCAGGGCTCCGCAGAGCAGGGCTCGGGCGACGAGTCCGGTTCGCTGGACACCTCCTCGCTCAGCGGCGGTGCGGAGGAGTAATACCCTCCATCCCGCGAGACCCGCGGGCGGTTCATTTCGCGAAGAAAACCGCCTGGCCTGTGCTCACGCGCCGGAACCAATTCCGGCGTCGCACACGGTCAGGCGGTTTTCGCGCGTCTGGGGTGCGCGCACCCCGCATCCACAGCCCATCGCCCATGACGGCGGAGGTGCCGAAATCACGGGCCCGGGACGTACCCGCGCTCCTTATCGACGGCCGGGCCCGGCTCCGTGCCGGAGGCGTAGTCGCGAAGCTTGCCCAGGAACTGCGCGGCCAGCGTGTCGCGCCAGCCGACGACATCGCCCGACAGGTGTGCGCTGATGTGCGCGCCGGGCAGCTCCCACAGCGGATCTCCTGCGGGCAGCGGCTCTTCGACGAGAACGTCGAGATGCGCGGTGATCCTGCCGGATGCGATCTCCGACGTCAGAGCCGGTTGGTCGATAAGCGGGCCGCGGCCGACATTGACGACGTGCGCGCCGTCCGGCAGCGCCGCTAGCTCGTCCGCGCCGAGCATCCCTCGCGTGGCGTCGGTGAGCGGGGCGACCATGACGAGATGGTCGACGCCCGCGAGGTGGTCGGCGAGGGCGCCGGAGTCGACGACCTCGCCGAAATCGGGGTCGGACTCGCGCACGGTCCGGCCCGCGCCGCGCACGTCGAGGCCCACGGCGCGGAGCTTGCGGGCGATCGCGCGGCCGATCGCGCCCGTGCCGACGACGAGCGCGTGCCGCCCGGCGACCTTGCGGGTCTCGCGCCAGCGCCACTGCTCGGCGCGTTGGAACGCCTCGGACTCGTGGAGCAACTTGTCGTTCGCGAACACGCACGCGAGAACGTATTCGGCGATCGGCTCGTCGAAGGTGCCGCGCGCGTTGGTGAGCAGTACGTCCGAGGAGCGCAGCCCGTCGAAGAGGATCTTGTCCACGCCCGCCGCCGCGACGTGCACCCAGCGCAGCGAATCGGCCGCGTCCCACGCCGCGGCGAGCGCGCCGGAGAAGATGTCCCACACGAACAACACGTCGGCGCCGGGAAGGGCGCCTGCGAGCGTCTCTGCGGTGGCCTCGCGGACCTCGGCGACCTGCCGGATCGCGCTGAGGTTGCTCGGCGGCGCGACCCCGTCCGCGGACAACATGACGACGATGGGGGTGGCCTGCCCGGAAGTGCTCGAATTCTCGCTCATGCCTCCCACCGTATAGACCCCCGACGGGAATGGAAACGAAATTCGTAAGATTGTCTACAATCCTACCGTTGACAATTCTGGTTTCGGCCTACAGACTTTCCGTTATGAGCAACGCATCGCTATCGCCACTCCTCAAGCAGGCCACCCCTGTTGTCGTCGACCACGCCTCCGGATCGTGGATCCACGGCACCGACGGACGCGACTACCTCGACTTCACCACCGGCATCGGAGTCACGAGCACCGGGCACTGCCACCCCGACGTCGTCGCCGCGGCACGCGAGCAGTGCGGGAAGATCATCCACGCCCAGTACACGACGGTCATGCACCAGCCGCTGCTCGAGCTCACCGATAAGCTCGGCGAGTTCCTCCCCGAAGGGCTCGACTCGGTGTTCTACGCGAACTCCGGCTCCGAGGCCGTCGAGTCCGCCGTGCGCCTGGCCCGGATGGCCACGGGCCGCCCGTACATCGTCACCGTCCAGGGCGGGTTCCACGGCCGCACCGTCGCCGCCGCGTCGCTGACGACCGCCGGGACGAAGTTCTCCGCAGGCTTCGGTCCCTTGATGTCCGGCGTGGCCACGACGTCATTCCCCCATGCCCTCCGCCTGGGTATGACGGAGGACGAGGCGGTCGACTATGCCCTCAAAGAATTCGACTTCCTCCTCGCCACCCGCGTCGCGCCGAACGAGCTGGCGGCGGTCCTCGTCGAGCCGTTCCTCGGCGACGGCGGCTACATGGCCGTGCCGCAGCGCTACCTCGCCGGGCTGCGCGAGCGCACCGAGCGCCACGGCGCGCTGCTCGTGCTCGACGAGGTGCAGGCCGGCTGCGGCCGCACCGGCAAGTTCTGGGGCCACCAGCACACCGAGGGGCTTCGCCCCGACGTGCTCATCACCGCGAAGGGCATCGCCTCGGGCTTCCCGATCTCCGCGATGGCCGCCTCCCGCGACCTCATGAACAAGGCCTGGCCCGGCTCGCAGGGCGGTACGTACGGCGGCAACGCGGTCGCCGCGGCCGCGGGCGTTGCGACCCTCGGGGTCATCGAGCGCGAGGGGCTCGTGGAGAACTCCCGCGTGCGCGGCGAGGAGCTCCTCGCGGGTCTGCGCTCGGAGCTGGACGGCGTCAGCGAGATCTGCGACATCCGCGGCACCGGGCTCATGCTCGGCATCGAGTTCGGCAACCCCACGGCGAACGCCGGCAGCGAGGAGGCGGCCGAGGCCGCGCGGCTGGCCGGCGCCGTACAGCAGGCGTGCATCGACGAGGACCTCCTCACGCTCACGTGCGGTCCCACGGGCAACGTAGTGCGCATCATCCCCCCATTGGTTGTGACGTCGGAGGAGGTCAAGACCGGGACCGAGCGGTTCGCCCGCGCCGTACGCGCGGTGGTGGGAGCCTAGTCATATGACCAACCCGCCCTCCGCCGCGCCCGCACCGCCCGCCGCGGAGCCGGCGCGGTCCGCGGCCTCCGTGGACGAGCTCGTCGCTGCGCTGCGCTCGGCCGGGCTCGATCCGGAGTATTCGGCGCGGCGCGTGGCCGAGTACACCTTCGACGCCTCGAACTACCGCGTCGTGCCGATGGCCGTGCTCTTCCCGCGCACCGAGGACGAGGTCGCCGCGGCGCTCGCGGTGTGCCACCGGCTCGGCGTCCCGGCGACAGCCCGCGGCGGCGGAACCTCGATGGCCGGCAATGCCATCGGCACTGGCCTCATTCTCGATCTCTCACGCCACATGAATCGTGTGCTGTCCGTGGACGAGGCCGCCGGTACCGCGACCGCGGAAACCGGCGCCGTGCTCACCCACATCCGCGCCGCCGTCCACTCCGCGACCGATTCGCGTCTCACCTTCGCGCCGGACCCGTCGAGCCAGTCCCGCGCGTGCCTCGGCGGCGCCATCGGCAACGATGCGTGCGGCAACCACTCGGTGCGCCACGGCCGCACCGCCGACCACGTCGTCGAACTGCGCCTGGTCACCTCCGACGGGCTTCGCCTCACCGCGACGCGCTCCGGGGTCCGCGCCACCGACCCGGATGACGGGCCCGCTCGCGCCCGCGCCGAACACCTCGAGCGCGAGCTCCGCGAGCTCGCCTCCGATCACCTCGCCGCGATCCGCGTCGAGCTCGGCCGCATCCCGCGCCAGGTGTCGGGCTACCACCTGCGCCACCTGCTGCCCGAGGAGGGATTCGATGTCGCGCGCGCCCTCGTCGGGAGCGAGGGGACCTGCGCCGTCATCACGTCGGCGACCGTGACGATCGTCCCGAAATCCCAGCGCACCTCGCTCATCGTCGCCGGATACGCCGACGTCGTCGACGCCGCGCGCGACGTCCCGCTGTTGCTGCGCCACCGCCCCACGGCGATCGAGGGGATCGACGAGATCATCGTCCAGACGATGCGCGTGCGCCGCGGCCCGGACGCCGTCGCCGACCTCCCCGAAGGCCACGCCTGGCTTTTTATCGAGTTCGAGGAGCCGGCGGACGGCGAAGGTGCAGCGGATGACGCCGGAGGAGGCTTCCCCAATGCCGACCTGCTCTCGGACGATCTTCGCTCCGATGGCCACGTGCTGGACCTGCGCCGCATCGACGACCCTGGCGAGCGGGCGGACCTGTGGCGCGTCCGGGAGGACGGCGCCGGGCTCAGCTCCACCCTCACCGATCCGGAGACCGGCGCGACGTTCTCCACGTGGCCGGGCTGGGAGGATTCGGCGGTGCGGCCGGAGCTTCTCGCCGGATACCTGGGCGAATTCCGCGAACTCCTGGGCAGCCACGGACTGACCGGCGTCATGTACGGACATTTCGGCGCGGGATGCATGCACATCCGCATCAATTTCGACCTGCGCTCGGAAGACGGGCGCGGAGTGTTCCGCGCGTTCTGCACGGACGCCGCGCACCTGGCGGTCAAGTACGAGGGGTCGCTGTCCGGGGAGCACGGCGACGGGCGGGCGCGCTCGGAGCTGCTGCCGATCATGTATTCACCGGAGATGCTGGGCGCGTTCGAGCGGTTCGTGCAGATCTGGGACCCGGCCGAGCTGCTCGCGCCCGGCGGGCTGCGCGAGACGCGGCCCATGGACGCCGACCTCGCCCTCGCCGGCATTGGCCACCGCGACCTCGGCCTGCTCACCTCGGGCGACGGGCAGCATCCGGTGCAGGCGTGCATCGGCGTCGGCCGCTGCCGGACCAGCTCGGGTGGGGTGATGTGTCCGTCGTTCCGCGCCACCGGCGACGAGAAGGACTCCACGCGCGGGCGCGCCCGGGTGTTACAGGAGTTCGTGCGCGGCGAGCGCATCGAGGCGGAGTGGTCCTCGACAGAGGTAGCCGAGTCGCTCGAGCTGTGCCTGTCATGCAAGGCGTGCTCCTCGGACTGTCCGACCGGCGTGGACATGGCGACATTCAAGTCCGAGTTCCTCTCGCGCCACTACGCGCGGCGCCTGCGCCCGCTCGCGCACTACTCGCTCGGGTTGCTGCCACTGTGGCTCAAGGTGACCCCTTATCTCGCCGGGCTCCTCAACCGCGTGCTGCGGACGCGGCTCGGGCAGCTCGGCGCGCGTGCAGGCGGGCTCGGAAAGAACCGGACGTTGCCCGAATTCGCTCGCGCCGCCGATGTGCGCGCGGAGATGGGCCGTGTACCGGACACGGTGTGGCATGCCAAGGATCCAAAGTCCGCGCCCGCCGCGCTGCGCAACTCGACGGAAGTAGTGTTGTTTATCGACTCGTTTACCCGCGGGCTGCGGCCGCAGGTCGCCGGCGCGGCCGCGCGCGTGCTCGGCGGGACGCACTCCTCGGTCGCGTGCAGCGCCGAGCATTGCTGCGGGCTCACCCACGTCACCACCGGCCGGCTCGGCGCGGCACGGCGCACCCTGCGCAAGACCGCGGAATTCCTCGACGGCGTGCGCGGCGAAGGCGGGGCCGAGGTGCCCATCGTCGTCGTCGAACCGAGCTGCGCTGCAACCCTCCACGAAGAGCTTCCGCGCCTGGTGAGCGAGTTGAACGACGGCATCGACGGCACCGAGGCCGAGCGCGCGCGCCGCGTCGCCGCACGCGTGCGCTCGGCTGCGGGCCACATCGGCACCCTGGCCGCGGACGGGAAGGCGCCGGCGTGGCCGGGTGGGGACGCGCCGTCCGCCGTCATCGTGCAAACGCATTGCCACGAATACGCGACCTTCGGCAACAGGGTGCAGCGCCAGACGCTCTCAGCCCTGGGTGTGGGGAGCGTGGTCGAGGCGACCGGCTGCTGCGGGATCGCGGGGGACTTCGGCTTCACCGCAGGTCACGAGGAGGTCGCCGATGCGGTCGCCGAGCAGGCGCTCGCGCCCGCGCTGCGCGAGCACTCGGACGCGCCTATCCTCACGGACGGGTTCTCCTGCCACGCCCAAGTCGCCCACTTGTCCGCGACAGACCCCACGACCCGGGCCGCGGGCGGCGCCGGGCGCCGAGGCGCCCACCTGCTCGAACTGCTCGACCCGGATCCCGCCGGCACACCCGCGGCGCCCACGACCACCCACGCGAATCGACCCCCAGGAGGCCAGCAATGACCCGCAAAGTCGCCGACATCATCGAAGGACTCGGCACCGGAATCCACATCTCGGGACAGTGGCGCGACGCAAAATCGTCCGCCACGTTCGACGTGGAGAACCCCGCCACCGGCGAGGTCATCGCCACGCTTGCTGACGGCGGAGAAGCCGACGCTCTCGAGGCGATCGACGTCGCCGCGGCCACTCAGGCCGAGTGGGCGGCGACCCCCTCGCGCGAACGGTCGGAGATCCTGCGCCGCGCCTACGAACTGATGGTCTCCCGGGCCGACGAAATCGCGCTGCTCATGACCACGGAGATGGGCAAGCCTCTCGCGGAGGCGAAGGGCGAGGTGAACTACGGCGCCGAGTTCTTCCGCTGGTTCGCAGAGGAGGCGGTGCGCATTTCGGGCGACGCGCGCAAGAGCCCGGACGGCAAGACCCGCTTCATCGTCACCAAGGAGCCGGTCGGCCCCTGCATCCTCATCACGCCGTGGAACTTCCCACTGGCGATGATCACCCGAAAGCTCGGCCCGGCGATCGCCGCCGGCTGCACGATGGTCTACAAGCCCGCCAACCTCACGCCTCTGACCTCGCTCTACATGGTCGACCTGCTGCGCGAGGCCGGCCTCCCCGACGGCGTGCTGTCGATGGTGTGTACGACGTCGCCGGGTTCGGTCGTCGAGCCGTGGATCGATTCGGGCAAGGCGCGCAAGCTGTCGTTTACCGGCTCTACACCTGTCGGGAAGCTGCTGCTCGAGCAGTGCGCTCGAGGGGTGTTGCGTACCTCGATGGAGCTCGGCGGGAACGCGCCGTTCATCGTGTGCGAGGACGCGAACCTCGATGTCGCCGTCGATGCGGCGATGGCGGCGAAGATGCGCAACATGGGCGAGGCGTGCACGGCGGCCAACCGGATTCTCGTGCACCGCGACGTCATCGAGGAATTTTCTCGGAAGGTCACCGAGCGCATGTCGGGGCTCAAGGTCGGCGATGGCGCGCAAGACGGCACCGATGTCGGACCGCTGGTCGAGGGCAAGGCCGTCGACAAGGTGGAGAAGCTCGTCGGCGACGCCATCGAGCGCGGCGCGCAGGTGCTGTGCGGCGGCGAGCGCCCGTCCGGCGCCGGCTACTTCTACCCGCCGACCGTGCTGTCCGGAGTCTCGCCGGAGTCGGAGCTGATGAGCACCGAGGTCTTCGGTCCCGTCGCCGCGCTCATCCCGTTCGATAGCGATTCCGAGGCGATCGAGCTCGCCAACGGCACCGAGTTCGGGCTCGTGTCGTACGTGATGACCGAGTCCGTGGACCGCGGCTTTACGATCTCGGAGAAGCTCGAGGCGGGGATGGTCGGGTTCAACACGGGGCTCGTGTCGAATCCTGCGGCGCCGTTCGGTGGGATCAAGCAATCCGGGCTCGGTCGTGAGGGCGGGCTCACCGGAATCGAAGAATTCGTCGAGTCGAAGTACGTTGCGATCCCGGTGCGATAGTACAGGTATGGCGGCTGCAAGCGAGTCGCTGGCGTGTCGAGAGCCGGTGAACTGCACGTAAATTCGGCCCGAAAGGGTTAACAGCGTGCTGTGGGCAGTCGATAGTGTGAGTGCGGCTCCAACGCGAGCCGAGACGAGCCATAAGAAGGGATTCCACCCATGAAGAAGAGCATCCTCACCCGCGTGGCCGCCGTGACCGGTGCCGCGACTATCGCCATTTCGGGCGCCACCGGTGTCGCCGGCGCCCAGGAAGCCCCCGAAGCGTCCGGGTCGATTCCGACCTCGAACCTCGGTTCGCTCGAGAACACTCCGATCAATCAATTGGTCAACGATCCGGAGCAGTTCTTTCAGACATCGTTGCTCGTTCCCGGGTCCATCGTTCTCGGAAGTCTCTGCTTTGCGTCGATGTCCAACTGCAACGTGACCTAAGCTCACGCCCGCCGCAATGCCGAGGGAGTGCGCGCAGCGAATGCGCGCACTCCCTTATTTTTCGCGTTCAAGCCAGAAGTAGTAGAGATCGTTCGTACCGAACACGGGCTCTAACTTGCCGTTCATGATGCCGACCACCGTGTCGCCGTCGACCTTCTTGAAATGGTCGAACACGCCCATCGCGTCGTAAACCATCGTGGCCGTGGATTCGCCCCGGAACTCGACCGACCACACGCTCGCGGCGCCGCCACCGGCCGCCGCCGCGTTGGCCTCGATCCCGCCGTCGTCGGAACGCACGACGATGGGGCTCACGTCGAGTGGGCCGTCGAACCATTTTCCGTGCCACTTGATTTTCTCGAGCAGCGCCGAGGCCGGATGCTCCATGGCGAAGTCGCCGCCTGCCCAGTGTCCGAGCATGTCCTCGACCGTCGCGACCTCGAGATCGGACCACAGCTCGTCTAGCTGCGCGGGAGTCGGCGCAACGGCGCTGCGGAGTTCATCGAAACGTTCACGTGTACTCATGGCCCCAGGCTAGTCATCTGATGCCATATATATCTGATTTCACGAAATGCAAAGTTGTTGGACACGCCCATATTGTTAACAGCAATCTCTGGCGGGCGATAGACAAAGTGAGTCTCAGGACACATGCAATGCAATCTATCGAGGAGTTCGGAATGCGCAAGTCAATGTGGGCACGATCGGCGGCGGTGGCCGGAGCCGCCGCATTTGCGATGGCGGCAACGGCGTCGCCCGCGAACGCTCAAGCCCCGGCCCCCAACCCCCTCGAGGGCTCGATTCAGATGGACGTTCTCGATTCCATCATCACCCACTCCGGAGAGCTTTCCGCCAACCCCTGGGTCTTGTCGATCTACGGTGGCTCGATCGTGGCGTGCCTGTTCAACGACTGCGCCGACGACAACAACATGTAGCCGAGCGGCGCTAGGACTCCAGGCGGGCGAGGCCATCGCGCATGTGCTCGTCGAGCGCAGCCCAGGCGCGCTCGAGGTCCCCCGCACGGATCGCCGCAGCGAGTTCGCGGTGCTCTGCAACCCGGTCCTCGCCGGGGCCATACGTCGACTGCATCGCGCGCAGGCACATGGAGGTTTCGACGATCACCGTCTCGTGCACGCGCGAGAGACGATCGCTGCGCGCCGCCTCGACGAGCTCATGGTGGAAATCGAGGTCAGCGGCGACCATCTCCGGCGAATCCGTGCCCTCGGAAATGCCGGCCATTTGGTCGACTACCGCATCAAGGGCGTCGGCGGCCTCGGCCTGGACGCCGAGCTGGAGCACCCGCTGGATCGCCGAACGCTCGATCGCGCGACGCAGCAAGTACATATCTGACACGGCCTCCGGCGTCAGATCCGGGACGAAGAGGCCGCGATTGCGGTGCGAGACGAGCAGGCCTTCCTGCGTGAGCCGCTGCATCGCCTCGCGCAGTGGGCCCCGGCTGACCCCGAGCTGGCGGGCGAGAGCGGCCTCGCCGAGCTGCGTGCCCGGCGGGAACTCGCCCGAGGAGATCGCGCGGCGCAGCGAGCGGGCGATCAGCGCGGGAGTCGATTCCTGCACAACCGGCTCGAGCGAACCGCCGAGGTCTCCGGGGGAGTCGTCGGCCACGTGGATCACGCCCCGCCCGCCGAGCACGCGTGCACGCGCGGTCGCGGGACGACGTTGCCAAGCGCCTTTTCCAGCGCCGCGCCGGCACGCATCACCGCGCGGTCGTCGAAACGCTTGGTGACGATCTGGATTCCCGTGGGCAGCCCCGCGGACGTCGCCCCGCACGGAATGGACAGCGCTGGTTGCTGAGTCATGTTGAAAAGATAGGTGTACGGCGTCCACGAGGTCCAATCCGGGCTGTGCCAATTCGGCGGCACATCGGCACCGACCTCGAACGGCGGGATCGGCATCGTCGGCGTGACGAGCAGGTCGTAGGTGTCGTGCAGCGCGCCCATTTTATTGCCGAGCGCCATCCGCACGGCGGTCGCGTCGAGGAAATCCTGCGCCGAGAATCCGTTGTAGCGTTGCAGGGCGTCGGCCAGGCTCGGGTCGATCCGGTCGAACAGCGCCCTCACATCCCCGCCCGGCGCGTACGGGCGTAGCACCGCCTCGGCGCCCGCGAACCACAGAACATGGAACGCGTCGACGGGGTCGGTGAGTCCCAGTTCGGGCTGCTCCACCTGCGCGCCGAGGTCTTCGAGAAGTCTGACGGCGGACGCCACATCCCGCTCGACCTCCGGGTCGTTGCGCACGAATCCGAGGTCCGGGCTGAAGGCGATGCGCACGCCCGCGAGGGGCTTGTCTGCAGTCATGCCCTCGCGCGCCGCGGCTTCGTATCCGTCCTTCGCGGGACTCGTCGCCGACGGCGGCATGCCGGACCAGTCGCGCCCGTCCGGCCGGATGAGCGCGTCCATGTACAGGGAGGCGTCGAGGACCGTGCGGGTCATGGGGCCCGCGTGGGCGAGGGTGCCGAACGGGCTGTTCGGGAACATCGGCACCACGCCGTAGGTGGGTTTGAGAGCGACCGTGCCGGTGAACGAGGCGGGGATGCGCACCGAGCCGCCGGCGTCGGTGCCCACCGACAGCGGGCCGAGGCCCGCCGCGACCGCGGCTGAGGAGCCGCCGCTCGATCCGCCCGGGGTGAGATTCGTGTCGTAGGGGTTGCGCGTCGGACCCATGAGCGGCGAATCGGTGACGCCTTTCCATGCGAACTCGGGCGTGGTGTTCTTGCCGACGATGACGCAGCCGGCTTCCTTCGTCGCGGCCGTGGCCGGAGCGTCTGCGGTGTTCTTCGCGTAGTCGTTCGCGCCCTCGGCTTCGGCGAGGAGCCTGGAACCGCGGAAGGTGGGCTGGCCCTTGGACAAGAACACGTCCTTGATCGATGCGGGCACCCCGTCGAGCGGGCCGAGCGTGGCGCCGTCGCGGTAGCGCCGCTCGGATTCCTTCGCCGCATGCCGCGTGGCCTCGGGGTCGACGAAGCAGAACGCGTTGATCTGTGGGTTGACGGCGTCGATCGCTGCGAGCACCTCGTCCGCCACCTCGATGGGCGAGAGCGAACCGGCGCGGAACTGTTCCGCGAGCTCGGCCGCCGAGAATGCGCAGGTGCCGAAACGGGCGTTGGTGTGGCCAGTCGTCATGAGAGACCGCCTTCCTCGCTACAGGGGTACAAACCGACGCGAACGTGACGATTGTCGACAATCCTACAGCCCGAAATATTTGAGTCAATAGGTTTTTGCGAGCGGTTATTATCGCCTCATGAAATCCGGTGCACGCCTTGTTGCGGCGGCGGCGAAATCTGCGGTGTGCGCGGTGACGTTCGGCGGATTTCTGGGCATTGTCGCAGCATTGGTGATCCAGAATTTGCATGTCGGCTGCACGGTGGTGAGGTCTGCGGACGCGGATTCGCTCTCGTGCCCGGACGGGATCGCTTATCTGTTTCCGGTGCTCAACATCATGTCGGCCACCGGGCTCGTCGCGCTGTTTTTCCTGTTGCGTGGACATTTTCGACAAGTCCCCGTGGTCGAGCGCGAACGCGTGGCGCGGAGTATCGCGGCGTGGTACGGCGGAGCGATGGTGGTGCTCTCGGGCCTGGTCTTATTCTTTTTGCTCAAGCAGTCGGCGGACCCAGGGCCGTATGCCGTCGAGCCGTCGCAAGAGACAATCGTCATTGTTCTGATCTTGTTGTTCGGCGCGCTGGCGTTGCTGCTTTGCCAGTGGATCGGGCCGGTGGTCGCCGGAGTGGCCTGCGTCATCTACGCACTGGCCCTCATTGGCGCCGGGATACACAGCTTTATCGGCTTGCCATTTCTCCTCATTCCCGCCGCTTTCCTCATCGCCGCGGTTAATCTCCGTCGTCCCTGAGCTCCGCGCCTGGCCCGCCCCGGGGGCAAATTTCGAAGGAGATTAACCGTGCATTCA
Organism: Dietzia timorensis; assembly: GCF_001659785.1. Lineage (NCBI taxonomy): Bacteria > Bacillati > Actinomycetota > Actinomycetes > Mycobacteriales > Dietziaceae > Dietzia > Dietzia timorensis. The sequence goes on along the minus strand of NZ_CP015961.1, from coordinate 3,422,209 downwards.
GTCACATTTCGCAGACGGACGCAGTAAATTCAGCCCCCAAGTAAATAAATCTTCGCGCAGGAACCTCCGCCGCGCATCGACCGAATTGAAGGCATTCCATGTTCTCTTCGCGTTCCAAGATTCTCACCGGCGTGGCGCTGGCCTCTGTCGTCGCACTCACCGGCTGCTCCAGCGAGGGCGGCGGCTCGGGCGACGGAAGTGAGTCGTACAAGATCGGCATCAACCAGCTGGTCCAGCACCCGGCGCTCGACGAGGCCACCGCCGGCTTCAAGCAGGCCTTCGCCGACGCGGGCGCCGAGGTCGAATGGGACGAGCAGAACGCGAACGGCGAGCAGCCCACCGCCCTCACCATCGCCCAGCAGTTCGCGAACGCCGATCTCGACCTCGCGCTCGCGGTCGCGACACCGGCGGCGCAGGCGACGGTGCAGAACCTCATCGACATCCCGGTCCTGTTCACCGCCGTCACCGATCCGGTCTCGGCCGAGCTCGTCGAGTCGATGGACGCCCCCGGCAGCAACGTCACCGGCACCTCCGACGAGGCGCCGATCGACCAGCAGCTCGAGTTACTCAAAGACCTTGTCCCCGAGGCGAAGAACGTGGGCATCGTCTACGCCTCCGGCGAGGTCAATTCCCAGGTCCAGGTGGACGCGGCCACCGAGGCGGCCAAGGGGCTCGACCTCGAGATCGAAACCCAGACGGTGACGTCGGTGAACGAGATACAACAGGCCGTCGAGGCGCTCGGCGACGTCGACGCGATCTACGTCCCCACCGACAACATGGTCGTCTCCGGCATCGCCTCCCTCGTGCAGGTCGCCGAGGAGAAGAAGATCCCGGTCATCGGCGCCGAGGCAGGAACCGTTGAGGGTGGCGCGGCCGCGACCATCGGCATCGACTACACCGAGCTCGGCCGCCAGACCGGCGAGATGGCGCTGCGTATCCTCCGCGACGGCGAGGATCCGGCCGAAATGCCGGTCGAAAAGGCCACCGAGTTCACCTACGTCGTCAACGAGGAGGCGGCGAAGAACCAGGGCATCGAGATCCCGGAGAACATCCTCGCCGAGGCCGAAACCGTATGATCGGCGCCGTCGAGCTCGGCCTGATCTACGGGGTCATGGCCATCGGGGTGTACCTCACATTCCGAGTGCTCAACTTCCCCGACCTCACGGTCGACGGCAGTTTCACCACCGGAGCGGCCACCGCGGCCGTTGCGATCATCCACGGCTGGAATCCCTTCCTCGCGACGGCGGCGGGGTTCGTCACCGGATTCTGCGCAGGCATCGTCACCGGTCTGCTCCACACCAAGGGCAAGATCGACGGCCTACTCGCCGGCATCCTCACGATGATCGCGCTGTGGTCGGTCAACCTGCGGATCATGGACAAGGCAAACCTCCCGCTGCTGCGCACCGACACGGTGATCACCCCGCTGCGCGAGGCGAAACTCCTCGGCACCTGGGCGAGCGTCGGCATCCTCGCGGCGATTATCGTCGTGCTCGGACTGGTTATCGTGTGGTTCCTGTCCACCGACCTCGGCCTGTCGCTGCGCGCGACGGGCGACAACGGCCCGATGATCACCTCGTTCGGAGTCTCCACCGACTTCACCAAGACCTTCACGCTCGCGCTGTCCAACGGTCTTGTCGGTATGTGCGGCGCGCTCGTCGCGCAGTATCAGGGCTTCGCGGACATCTCGATGGGCATCGGTTTGATCCTCGTGGGCCTCGCCTCGGTGATCATGGGACAGGCGATCTTCGGACAGCGCTACCTGTGGGTTGCCGTCTTCGCAGTCGTCGTCGGCGCGGTGTTGTACCGCCTCATCATCGCCGCCGCGCTCAACGTCGGCCTCGACCCGAACGACATGAAGGCGGTGACCGCGATCCTCGTCGTCCTCGCCCTGCTGCTTCCGCGGTGGAAGCTGCTCCAAGGGCGCTTCCGCCGTAACTCCGGGGTCGGCTCCCCGGCCGCCGCCGCGTTGGTCGACGCCGGTCCGCAACCCGCGAAGGAGGCGTAGTCGCATGCTTACCGTCGACAAGGTCTCGAAGACCTTCTTCCCCGGCACGGTCAACGAACGCAAGGCGCTGTCGGGCGTCGAACTCACGCTGGACGAGGGCGATTTCGTCACCGTTATCGGCTCGAACGGCGCCGGCAAATCGACGCTTCTCAACGCGGTCTCGGGAAGGCTCGCCGTGGACTCGGGCCGCATCGAGATCGCCGGCTCCGCCGTCAACAAGTTGGGTGAACACTCCCGAGCCCGTTACGTCGGCCGCGTGTTCCAGGATCCGCTCGCCGGAACCGCCCCGAACCTCACCATCGAGGAGAACCTGTCCCTCGCGCTGCGCCGCGGCAAGCGCCGCGGTCTCGGGCGGAGCCTCAACGCGAAGCGGCGGGCGAACTTCCGCGAGGAGCTCGCCTCGTTGGAGCTGGGCCTAGAGGATCGTATGACGTCGAAGGTGGGGCTCCTTTCCGGTGGGCAGCGGCAGGCGTTGTCCCTGCTCATGGCGGGTTTCACGGCGCCGAAAATCATGTTGCTCGACGAGCACACGGCCGCGCTCGATCCGCAGCGTGCGGAGCTCGTGAGCACGCTGACCGAGAAGATCGTTTCCCAGGGCGGACTCACGACGCTCATGGTCACGCACAACATGGAACAGGCGATCCGCCTCGGCAACCGGCTGGTGATGATGCACGAGGGCCGGATCGTCTACACCGCGGATGCGGAGAAGAAAGCGAAACTCACGGTGCGAGACCTGTTGCAGGAGTTCGCGAACATCAAGGGCGCGACCCTTTCGGACAAGGCGTTCCTCGGGTAGGTGCGGCGCCCGGGGACCGGCCAGTTTTCCTGCTTCCCCAACGACTTAGCTGCAGTTTGAACCACTTAACCCCGCGAATAATTGGCGTTGAGACGTACAAACTGCAGTCAAGTAGCCGGACGGGTCAGCGCAGGCGGTGCGAGAACCGTCGGCGCGCAGGGATCCGGCCGGCGACATCAGGCCGGGCGCACCGGTTGGCGCAGGATGGTCCGCAGCTTCTCGGGCGCGGTCTTTCGAACGTCGCTGAGGTAGATCTCGTGGTGGGTGCCGGCGAGCGCCAGACCCTGGTCCGGGATGAACGAGGTGTGCATCTCGGTGAGAACGGGACCTTCGGCGTCAAAGGGGCCGACATGCAGCGTCTGGGCGCAGCGCCCCTCGGCGAGGGATTGCAGCCGAAGCTCGTCCAGCCGCGGCGGCGGGGCGGTGGACTTCGCGTCCGCCTTCGCGCGGGCGCCGGCGCATGCGGCGTCGACGTCGGCTGCGCCCAACCACTCGGGTACGAGGAGCATGAGCGTCCAGGACCAGCGCGTTTTATCGCGCGCGGTGGTGAACGACGCCATGTCCTCGGCCCACCACAGCCCCTCGAGCGGAGGGACGACGTAGTCGCGGCCGAGGTCGTTCTTGCTCGCGAACTTGAGCCCGTACGCGACCGGATAGAGCGTCTCGATGGCCTCGGCGAAGCCGGGCGAGGCGTTGGGATCGCCGTGGCCGTCGACCATGAGATAGTGCTGCTCCGGCACGTCGAGCAGTCGGAACGTGCCCTTGCGGGCCTGGTAGGAGTCGAGGGACTTCTTGAAGTCGATCTTCTCGGCCATCGGTGGTCCTCTCGTGCGCGGGCGGCGCCGACGGTTTTTGGCGGCGCCGGCGGGCGTGCTGTCCATTCATGATCGCAGGTATTCTGCGGTAGTGATTTCTCGCTCCGCGCACTCCGCCGCAGTCGCCCGCCGATTCCTCGCCGCCGGCGCGCTGGCCGCAGCCGTCGCGGGCGCGGCCGCCGGGTGCAGCGCGGACGGCGGCGCAGAGGGAACCGGCGGCGGTATGACGTCGAAGGAGGCAACCGCGCAGGCGGCCGCGCAGTCGGGTGCGGAGGCCACGGGGGAGATCGCACGTCCGACGTCATCCAGCGGGGCGTCCACCACGAGCTCGAGCGAGACCCCCACGCCGACCCCGACCGAGGTGCCCTACGAGGGCACGGGCGAGTGGGAATATGCGCTGGAGGCGTCGGCGCCGCAGGGCGACGGGGCGCCGTTCGCGATCGCGGTGCGCGTGGAGAAGGGACTGCCGGTCGAGATCGACGACACCGCCGATTTCGTGATGGCGACGCTGCGCGACGAGCGCGGATGGCAGGACCTCGACGGCGTGGCGTTCGAGCTTGTCAGTGATGAGTCGCAGGCCGATGCGCTGGTGAGCGTCGCGAGCCCGCAGACCACGGACCAGATCTGTTCGGGGCTGACGACGAACGGCTACACCTCGTGCCGGGAGGGCAATCAGGTCGCGCTCAACGCGAACCGGTGGCTCGGCGCGACCGAGGATTTCGACGACCTCACGGTGTACCGGCAGTACGTGATCAACCACGAGGTCGGGCACGCGTTGGGGCATGCCCACGAGTATTGCCCCGCGCCGGGTTCGCCAGCGCCGCTCATGCAACAGCAGACGCTCGGGCTGCAGGGGTGCACGGTGAATCCGTGGCCCTCGGTGGCTTAGAGGGAGATTGCATGGCTCGCTTGCGGGCTTCCGACCTAGATCGGCGCGATACGAAGGTTCCTTAGGTTTCCGCCCTCATTGATTTCCATATGGGTGAATGTCTGGTTGCCATGGACCTGACGCACGTCATGGAGTTTGACCAGCACCCCGCCACGATGCACTCGCCCATTGAAACAGTGTGGAACACATTCGACTTCAAATTTTTGTCCATTCCCAAGCGCGGAGTCATCTGTCCAGGAGGTCCATTGGATGTCCTGGATGCGAAATGTCCCGTCCGCGCAATGAATGATGATTTCACTGGGGAGGCGCTGCGGAGAGTTCACGCAGTCGAGGACGACGGTATCGCCGGAGTACCGATCGTATTTCGCTTCCCATTGAAAGGGGTAGGGCAGCGGCGGAAGGTCGGCTTCAGAGGATAGGAACGGGCGCGGTACGACAACGGGAGCAAGTTCAAAATTCGGAGGCACGAAATCCGGTACGGCGATGGTCGACGACCCCACTTGAACATCCGCCGCAGTCGCGGTTGGGGTCGTTGCAACGAAGGCGCCGACAAAAAATAGAGCGCAAAGCCGAGTGAGGCGAGACATGAATTACTCCATTTGGTCAAAGGAAACTGGAGTTGCCACCAGTGAGATAAAAAGAAAGTACACCCGTTGTATGCGTTTGAACAGTGCAATTCCGCCTTTCGTGTGAAACTGTTGAATAAATACACATGTTTTCGAGAATCGCGCATTCCGCTGAACCAGAATCGACGAAGTTCGAGGCGAAAAACCCCTTGCCTTTGAGCGCACTCGAAGGCATACAGTCGTGCCCATGACCGAGACAGCCAAGCTCGCACCCGAGTTCGGAACCGGCGCTGCGCAGGAAAAACTCACCGTCGCGCAGGCCGCCGAGCTCCTCGGGCTCAGCGCCCACACGATCCGCTACTACGAACGCGCGGGCCTCATCGCGGTACCTCGGGATTCCGCGGGCAACCGTGCCTACGGCGACAAGGAGCTGCGTCGCCTGGAGTTCCTGCGAAGGATGCGGGCCTCCGGGATGCCGATGAGCACGCTCGGTCACTACATCGATCTCGTCGACGAGGGCGAGGACACGATCCCGGCGCGGCTGGCTCTCATGCACACCCACCGCGAACGCATCGCCGGGCAGCTGCGCGAATTGCGCGCGGCGCTGGCGGCAACCGACTACAAAATCGCCACCTACGGCGGCACCCTCGACGGCCAATGCGATACCGCAGCCGCCCCGAACAGCGACGATTTCCTTCCCGATCTAGACAACCTCTTCAGGGAGAACAAGTGAACGCGAACCCCATGCCAAATAAGATCCGCCTCTCCTCCAACGCCGAGTTCAAGGTGTCCCCGATCGGCTTCGGCGGCATGGCGCTGTCCCACGTATACGGCGGAGGACTCAGCGACCACGATGCCCGCGCCACGCTCGACGAGGCGATCGACGCCGGCATCACCTTTATCGACACCGCCGACGTCTACGGCGAGCCGCGTCCCGGAACCGAAGGCCCGGCCGGCACGAACGAGGAGATGCTCGCCCCGCTCCTCGCGAAGCGGCGCACCGACGTGCAACTTGCGAGCAAGTTCGGCATCACAGGCGTCCCGTTGTCGGCCGACGAGGGCGCGAAACCGGGCAAGAGCGGCGTCGACGGCCGCCCCGAGTACGTTCGTTCTGCGGCGGAGGCATCGCTGCGCCGGCTCGGCGTCGACACGATCGACCTCTACTACCTGCACCGCCCCGACCCGAACGTCCCCATCGAAGAGACCGTCGGCGCGATGGCCAAGCTCGTGGAGGCAGGCAAAGTCCGCCACCTCGGCCTTTCAGAAGTGACGTCGGACGAGCTTCGTCGCGCCCACGCCACCAGCCCGATCACCGCAGTACAGAGTGAGTGGAGCCTGTGGTCCCGAGACGTCGAGGACCACGTCGTTCCTGCGTGTGCGGAACTCGGAGTCGGCTTCGTCCCCTACAGCCCGCTCGGACGCGGATTCCTCACCGGCACGCTCACGAAGGAGCAGGTGGCGAGCGATTTCCGCAGTCAGACGGCGCGCATGGGCGAAGGCTGGGACGCTAATCAGAAGGCGCTCACCGCGCTCGCCGACGTCGCCGCTGAAACAGGTGCCTCGCACGCGCAGGTCGCTCTGGCATGGCTGCGCGCGAAGGGAGAGCAGTACGGGCTCTCGGTCGTGCCCATCCCGGGCTCGCGGAAGTCTTCGCGGATGATCGAGAACCTCGGCTGCGTCGACGTCCACCTCACGGCGACGCAGATCGAGGCGCTCGACGGCATCGCAGCCGCGGTGAGCGGCGGCCGCAACATCGTCCCCAACCCCGAGTGGATCAGCGGCGGCCGGGAGTAGTGTCAGCGCGCTCGGCCCAGCGACCGCAGTGGTCGGCGAGTTCGCGAATCTCCGAGCCAAGTGGACATATTGGGCGGCAATGTCGGGTTGAATGTGGCGCGAGTACCCCCGAGCCCGACGACCCCAAGGAATCCCTCGTGCCCTCCTCCGCGCGCAAGCCGCACGTGTCGTACAGCTTCCTGGCCGGCGCCGAGTTCGCGATTCGTTTTCCGGGGCACCAGCTGCCCGGCGTCAATAAGTGGAACGAGAGGCCGTCCGAGGAACGCCCCGTCCCGGTCGTGCTCATCCACGGCACCGCCGGCAGCGGCACGACGAACTGGTACACGCTCGCGCCGTACCTGATCAATCGCGGATTCTCCGTGTTCACCATCACCTACGGCGCGCTGCCGGACGCCAAGTTCCCGATGTCCGAACTCGGCGGGCTGCGAGATATCGCGGAGAACTCCGTCCCCGAGGTCGCCGGATTCGTCGACAAGGTGCTCGCATCGACCGGAGCCGAACAGGTCGACCTCGTCGGACATTCACAAGGCTGCGTTGTCGCCGGGGCGATCGCCAAGCACGCTCGCCCGGGCAAGGTACGCAAGGTAGTCAGCCTCGCGTCTCCGTGGCACGGCGTCGGCTCGGCAAGGCTCGAACGCATGCTGACGTCGATGCGGCTCCGTCAGCTCGTCGCCGGGGCATTCCTCGCAGGTGAAAGCCTCGTGCGCGGTTCGAAGTTTCTCAATGATCTCTGGGATCCAGACGGCACTCCCTACGCGCGGGGCGTCGAGTACACGAACGTCGCGACGCGTTTCGACGAGTTCGTCTGGCCCCACACGACCTCGCTGGTCGAGCCGCCGCAGGGTGGCGAGTATTCGGTCCGGAACATCGTGTTGCAGCAGGGGTGCATGCTCGACTTCGTCGACCACGCCGCCCTGCCCTCGGATCCGCGCGCGGTCGACTACGTGCTCGACGCGCTCGATCCGGGTGCCGGCCACAAGATCCGCTGCCTGCCCGTGGCCCCGGTGCACGGCGGGATTCTGCCGGGCTGGCTCACCGACCGTCGCCTGTAGCGGAGGGATCCCGCGGCACGCGCAAATGGAGGTGGGCCGGGCGATCGGGTACGTCCGACGTCATAAAGCTGGGACAATAAAGATGGAATGAGGATCCGTTCGCGCTAGGAGGAGACGGTCCGCAATGGAGATCTGGGCGATATTCGTACTCGCGCTGGTGGCGCTGTCGAACCTGTCCGTCGCAGTTGTCGGCTACCTCGCGGCGAACGGCTCGCTGCGCCGCAACAAGCTCGTCGGGATCCGCACCGACCTTACGCTCGCCAACGATAAGGCCTGGTACGTGGCGCATTCGGCGGGCGGGCCCGCGATCACGATCGGCGCGGTGGCCGGCCTGCTCGCGATGATTCTGCCGATCGCGGTGATCGGGCTCAGCGAGATCGGCGTGATAGTGGCGGCGATTCTCGCGGTCGCGCTCCTGCTCATCGGGCTCGCCATCGGCGGCACGCAGGGACACCGCGCGGCACGGATCGCGCTGAGCACGCGCGCATAACTGCTCGAAATCGCTAGAGGAAGGCGCGTACCGTGGCGCCATGAGCATCCGAGTCCTGTCCGGCGATATCACCGAGTTCCGCGCCGACGCGATCGTCAACGCGGCAAACTCCTCGCTGCTCGGCGGCGGGGGAGTGGACGGCGCGATCCACCGCGCGGGAGGCCCCGCGATCCTCGCCGAATGCCGCGAGCTGCGGCGCACCTCGTTCCCCGATGGCCTTCCCACAGGTCAGGCCGTGGCCACCGGCGCCGGTAGCCTGCCCGCAACGTGGGTCGTGCACACCGTGGGTCCGGTATATGGACGCGATGACGCCGGACTTCTCGATTCCTGCTACGCCGAGAGCCTCCGCGTGGCGGCGGAACTGGGGGCGAAATCGGTCGCGTTTCCGCTGGTATCGGCCGGCGTCTACGGTTGGCCGAAAGACGATGCCGTGCGACGCGCCCTACGCGGCTTCGCGGGCGCGCCCGCGCCGGTCGCAGCGATCGCGCTCGTGCTTTTCGACCCGGAGGATGTCGCCCTCGCAGGGGACATCGCCGCCTCCGAAGGGATCGAGCTCGAGAGCTGACCCGCTAGGCCCGCCCGCGCGGCTGAAGTGCGAACACCGGGATGGTGCGATCGGTTCGACGCTCGTAGAGGTCGAAGTTCGGCCACACCTCGAGTAGCCGATCCCAAGCCGCGGAGCGGGCGGCGCCGGTGAGTTCGACGGCGCCGCACAGCGTATCCGTGCCGTGGTGGCGAACCGTGGCTTCATCCGCCGCGCGCACGTTGCCCACCCACTGCGGCATCGCGGCGCTCCCGAAGTAGGAGCCCGCAACCAGCCAGCCGTCCTCGGTCGGCGCGGCGAGCAACTGCGTCTCGCGTTCGATTCCGCTCTTGCGGCCCTTCACGACCAGGGTGACGTTGGGCAGGCCTGCGATGTCGAGCAGCGTGAGCCGGTGTCCGCTGAGCCGCTGAATCGTGCGGTCGACGGTGACTATCTGCGGCAGCAGGCGCGGCATCCACGAGATGGAACCGATGCGGACGGCCAGCGGGGTGAGGATTCCCATTCCCCGATTATGCGCGTTACGTCGCGCCGACGGAGTCGCTGGCCTGCAGCGCGACGGTCGCCGCGATGAACACGATGCACGTCACGAGCGTGAGCCCGGTCCACAGCCCGAACCACCGCGGGCCGAAGGCCCTGGCCAGCAGCGCGCCGACGAAGGCGCCGAGGGTGTTGAGGATCAGGTCGTCGACGTCGGTGTAGCCGAGCGCGAAGATGTATTGCGAGATCTCGATGGTCAGGCTCACGACGAAGCCCACGAGCGCGGTGCGCCGAACCGCTGCGGACCGGCGCACGAGCAGAATGTAGGCCAGAATTCCGAACGGCACGAAAAGGGCGACGTTGCCGATCGTGTCGATCGCGATGCCGCCGATCCACTTGTCCTGGAAGAAGTCGTCGAACGGCACGAGCTCGAGCGTGCGGACGTGCACCTCGTTCGGCCGCCACAGGCTGCCGATGGTCAGGTACCGCTTGAGGATCGTCGCCACGAGCAAGACGAATCCGTACGCGAGCAGCGCGAAGACCACCAGCGGTCGGTACCGCCTGGCGAAGCCGCTGCCTACGTCGTCATAAAACACCCCGGAACCCTAGCAACTCTTCCTGGGTAGGGCCTATGTTCCGCGCTCTACTGTTAACGGCGAATATATAGGATGACGGCGTGGCACCGACGTCCACTACGCGGTCCGGGTCCCCGAGGCGTTCGCCCAGCGCCACGAGCACGGCGAAGTCTTCGCGGATCTCACCTGCAGGCATTCCTAGACACTAGCAACGGCAGGCGTGCACCGGGCGCGCGAAAACGGTGACGCCGCTGCGGGAAACTGGGAGACTTGGAGAGGTGATGTCCTCTAATTCGGCAGACAACGAACGCGCGCCGGCCGGCGTCGAGCTCCCCGCCGACGAGGTGGGCCGTGTCCGCGCATTGTGCGAGCGCCTCGGCATCCCCGGCGTGATCGACGTCCACACTCACTTCATGCCACAGAACGTGCTCGACAAGGTGTGGAACTATTTCGACCACGCCGAGCGTCTCACCGGGGTGCCCTGGCCGGTGGCATACCGATTCGGCGAGGCCGAGCGGGTCGAGCGCCTGCGAGAGCTCGGCGTTCTCCGCTTCACTTCCCTTCTCTATCCCCATAAGCCGCAGATGGCGCAGTGGCTCAACGAGTGGGCCACGGACTTCGCCGCCCGGACCCCGGACTGCGCGCATTCGGCGACCTTCTATCCCGAGGATGGCGCCGGAGACTACGTCGCGGCCGCGATCGATTCCGGCGCGCAGATCTTCAAGGCCCACGTGCAGGTCGGGGGCTACGATCCCGCCGACCGATTACTCGATCCGGTGTGGGGCGTACTCTCCGATTCGCGGCTGCCCGTCGTCATACATGCTGGTTCTGGACCCGAGCCGGGGAACCATACCGGGCCCGAGCCGATCGCCGATGTGCTGCGGCGGTTCCCGAAACTCGCCCTCGTCGCGGCGCACATGGGGATGCCCGAATACGCGGCGTTTATCGATTTCGCCGAGCGGTACGAGAATGTGTACCTGGATACGACGATGGTGTTCACCGACTTCACCGAACGAATGCATCCGTTCCCGGCGGCCGAGCGCGGGCGGCTCGCAGGTCTCGGCGACAAGGTGGTTCTCGGCTCGGACTTTCCGAATATCCCGTATCCGTTCGTGCATCAGCTCGAGGCGATTGACAGTTTCGGGCTCGGCGATGAGTGGACGCGGAAAGTGCTGTACGACAATCCGGCGCGGTTGATCGGCGGTGGCCAGTAGCGGCGAAGTCCGTGCCGCCCTGGCCTAGCGGCCCTTGATGTGTTCGGCGTAATGCGCCAGGGCGATCTGCCGCTGCTCCTGGTGGTCGACGAGCGGCGGCGGGTAGTCGCCCACGCCGTCGGGGAACGGGCCATGCACCGCAGGCCCAGCGATATCTCGCAGCTCGGGAATCCAGCGGCGGACGTAATCGCCCTCCGGGTCGAAGCGCTTGCCCTGGGTGATGGGATTGAAGATCCGGAAAAATGGCGACGCGTCGGTTCCGGTGCCCGCAGTCCACTGCCAGCCGTGCTGGTTGGAGGCGATGTCTCCGTCGATCAGCACATCCATGAAGTGCTTCGCGCCGCGCCGCCAGTCGATATGCAGGTCCTTGGTGAGGAACGACGCGGTCACCATGCGAAGCCTGTTGTGCATCCACCCCTGCGCATGGAGCTGCCGCATCCCGGCGTCGACGATCGGATATCCGGTCCGTCCGCTCGCCCACGCCTCGAAGTCCGCGTCCGCCTCCGCGCCTTGTGCCCACGGATAGTCATCCCACACCCGGTAGACGTTCCCGTGCGCCGTATCTGGACGGTTGTAGAGGACATCGGCGTAGAACTCGCGCCAGGCGAGTTCGGAGGCGAATGCGTCGCGGGACGCCGAGAGGTCCGCGTCGAGGTCGTCGCTCGGACCGAGTGTCGCCAGATCGGCGAGCATCGTCCGCGGATGGATGGTCCCGAACTTGAGCTGCACGCTCATCCGGCTCGTCGAGTCGAGGTCGGGGCGGTCGCGTTCGCGTGAGTACGCGGCGAGGCCTGCGTCATAAAACGAAGCCCAGGAGGCCTGGGCGGCGCGCTCTCCGACGTCCGGGATCTCCATTCCCTCCGGTGCCGTGGCGCCGAGCGCCTCGCCCAGGCGCACGCCGCCAGGCACGGTCGCGGGGTCGAGCCATTTCGCGGTGCCGGGACCGGTATCTGCGGGCGCCGGCCAACCGTGCTCGTACCAGGCGCGGCGGAACGGCGTGAAGACCTTGTATGGCGCGCGATCCCCGGTGAGTACCCGCCCGGGGCTCACCGCATAAGGCGTTCCCGTGGCCACGAGTTCGGCGCCGTCCTCGGCCAATCGCTTGTTGACGTCGGAGTCGCGCCTCCGCCCGGCCGGCGTGGGTTCACCGGTGACGTGCACACGCTGCGCGCCGAGATGCCGGGCGAGCCGGGGGATCTGCTCGCTCGGAGCGCCGCGGACCAAGAGCAAATTGCCGCCGAGCTCGGCATCGAGGTTCCGCAGCGCGCGCCGCAGGCACTCCAGCCTCGCCGCGCCGGCGCCGGAGGTGAGCGAGGGGTCGACGACGAACACGGCTAGCACGCCGGCGTCGCCCGCATCTGCCGCGGCCGCGGCGAGCGCCGGATGATCGGAAAGGCGCAAGTCCCGGCGAAACCACAGAATTGCAGGGCCGGGTACGTGCTCGGAAGAGGAGCTCATTACCCGCCACTATTCCATGCACGTCCACCATTGGGCTGCGGACGGAGGCCGCAGGCGACCTCGGCGCAGTGCTACAAGCGCCCCGAGAAATTCCCGGGCCGCTTCTCGGTGAATGCCGCGAGCGCCTCGGCGTGATCCGACGTCGAGTGGGCGAGGGCCTGCATCGACGCGCTCATCTCCAGTAGCGATTCGAGCGATTGGTGCTGCGACTCACGCAGTAGCTTCTTGGCCATGCGGACCGCGCCGGGCGGATTCTTCGCCACTCGGCCGGCGAGAGCGTGCGCTTCGGCGAGTAACTCCTCCGGTGCGGCGACGTCGTTCACCAGGCCCCACGCCGCTGCCTGCTCGGCGCCCACGCGATCCCCGGTGAGTGCCATTTCCGCTGCGCGCGCCGGGCCAATCGCCTTGGTGAGCAGCCACGCCCCGCCGTCACCGGGGATGATGCCGAGCTGCACGAAACTCTCTGCGAAAAAGGCGGTGGACGAGGCGATGCGCAAATCGCACATCAGCGCGAGATCGCAGCCTGCGCCCACCGCAGGCCCGTTAACCGCCGCGACCACGGGCACTTCACAGTGGTAGAGGGCGCGTGGAATTCGCTGGATCCCCTCGCGGTATCCGGCGCGGATCTCGGCTGGAGATCCGCCAAACATCCCGCGCTTGTCGCGCATGTCCTTGATGTTGCCGCCAGCCGAGAACGCCGATCCGGCGCCGGTGAGCACCACGGAGCGCACATCCATATCGCCGTTGACGGCGGCGACCGCGTTCACGATGGCGTCCACCATCCCGGCATCGGAGATCGCGTTTCGTGCGTCCGGGCGGTTGAGCGTCCACTGTTCTACGTGTTCAGAGCGCTCGATGAGCAGTGGTGCGTCAGACACTCGTATCTCCTAGCATGCGTCCTCGCCGAACGCGGCGGAGTCGAAATCGATCTCCGCGTCTCCCAGCGGGCGTTTGATCGACCACGCCACGGTGAAATCACATTCGGACATTACCCACCGACCCTCTTCGACCACGTAAACGTCGCGGTACTCGCCGGTGGCCAGGTACTCGGTCCCCGAAAGTCGATCGACCTGCCGGAACTGCAGTGTCCACGTGCCCGTCGCGTGCGTCGGCTCTGCGCCCTCGGCGGGCTCGGTCACGGTAATCGTCGGCATGAACGCGTGGTGCATGTCGAGGACTACAGGTCCGCCATCGGGGTGCTCGGCGAGAGCGATCTGCCGAAAGATCTCGGCCATCCCGTCGGGATCGGTTTTCCCCAGCGGCCCATAGTTAAGCTTGCCGCCCGAGGCGACGAACGACGCCCGGAAGGTGTCTGCGTCCTTCGCGTCGCACGCGCGCAGATAGTTGTGTTTGAGCGCGCAAATATCTCGCTCGGTGGCCAGGCGTTGTTCGATGCTAAGCGGCACGTGCTTCTCGCTTCCTCCGGCGGGGAACTTCTAGATCTTGAAGTACACCATCTGGTGAGCGGTCGCGAGCAGTTTTCCATCGCGGGACCAGATCTCCGAGGTCTGGTCGTAGTAGCTGCGCCCGAATCGCCGCGCGTAGCCGGTGGCGAGCACGAAGTCGTCGCCGAGAGAATCCAGTTCGGCGGCGTCAGCAAGAAAGTGGATCGTGATGGTCACGGTTCCGGCAGGCAGGTACGTTCCCTTGCGCAGGAACGCGCGCGGGTAGAGCGTGTCGGATTTCGCGGCCACCGAGTAGAAGTCGGCAGGACGCGGCGGATTGTCGCGCACCCACATCGTCGAGCGGGAGGTGTCCTGCTCGCCGGAACTCTCGTTCGGGATCGCACCCTCGACGAACCGCTGGTCGTACGATCCGACCCAGTTGATGCCGGGGAACGGGTCAGCCGACTCGATCTCTTCGGGTGCCGCGGCGCTTGGCGGCTCCGCCTCTACGTCTGTCCAGGTGTCCTTGCGGACGGCGGTCACGGCGCTGGCCGTCGTCATGATCTGATCGCCCTGGGTTTGGGTGATCGTCCAGTGCTGGTTCGAGCGGTTCGTTCGCTCGGCCTTCACTGAAATCTCGAACTCGCCTTCCCCGAGCGGGCCGGCGTAGTTGACCGTCAGCGACACCGGCTCGCCGTGCACGTCCGGCTGCATGAGCACGGCGCGCAGCAGCGTCGCCGCCGTCGAACCACCGAAAGGGCCGACCATGTTCCAGTACTCCGGGGTAGTCTCCCCGCGCAGCACCGAGGTGTCTCCCTCGGTAACCGGCGCGAGCGAAATGGCCTTGTCCAAGCGGTGCAAATTATCCGAATCCGTCATGGATCCCAGTGTATGCCGAACACCATAATTCATGACGTCGAACGCCGCGTCCTAGTAGCGCGGAGCGTACGGCATCGGCTTCGGAATCGGCTGGTAGCCGCGGGTAGCGGCGTGGTAAACAACGGCGGAACCGACCATCATCATCGGGAAGGTGATGAGGTATCCGACGATCACCATTCCGCCGATAAAGTTCAAGACGCCGAAAACGATCGCGCACAAAACGCAGAGTCCGAAGTTCTTGGTCAGCACTCCCCAGGCGACGGAGAAGCACCCGCCGAGGGAATGGCCGTCGACGGCCGCATAGGGAAGGAAGTAGAGCAGAACGGCAGGAATGATGAGAAGAAATC
Source organism: Dietzia timorensis (assembly GCF_001659785.1). Lineage (NCBI taxonomy): Bacteria > Bacillati > Actinomycetota > Actinomycetes > Mycobacteriales > Dietziaceae > Dietzia > Dietzia timorensis. Next base: position 3,406,923 of record NZ_CP015961.1, on the reverse strand, counting down.
CGAGCAGCGGGAAGATGAAGAACGCGCCATAGGCGAGGCCCACGAGAATGATGACCGCCATGTACATGCCGAAGTTTCGGAGTCTGAAGAAGTCCCCGATCGTCAGTTGCTCTCCGGCGGCGATCCTCAGGCTTGCGCCGTAGACCATGTTGAGCATGACCGCCGAGAGTACGAGGAAGACCAGGTAGAAGAGGGCGATCCAGCCCATTGCCCCCCACGCCAACCCATTGAAGGGGTCGAAATCCGTCTCGTAGGAACCCGTCCCCGAGGTGTAGGACGGATCGTCGACGAGTGGCGCGATCATGGCGGCTGCCCCGGCGATCAACGCGATAATCGCAGCGAAGCATCCGATGAAGTAGGCGATGCACCAGAGGATCCAGCCGCCGACATTCTGGGCGAATCCGTCCCACGCATCGGAGATGACTCGTCCGACGTCGAGACCTGGCACCGCCATGGTCTGACCACTCTGCACCGGTGCTTGTATCGCTCCGAACTGCTGAAAGTCGTATCCGTACTGCTGGCCGAACGGTTGCTGCCCGAATCCCGGCCCGCCGTGGGGCTGTTGGCCATAACCCGGCTGGCCATACGGCGAGTTACCGGCATTCGGTTGTCCGAATCCGTGCGGCGAGTTCGGCTGGGCGCCATACGCTCCCCCGTAGGGGTCGTACGGATTGTTTCCACTGGGGTCCTGGCTGAACGACGGCGGCTGGTAGCCGTAGCCACCTTGTGGTTCGTTCGGGTTGCCCGGTCCATATCCGCCGTACGGGTCTCCCGCCCCGGGGTCGCCTGGATAGTTCGTCATCGTCGTTCCTTCAGCCTAACTTTCATGCTTGGTCATCATCTGCCCGCAATTCGCGGGCTGCTGTCTAGATACGAGTGCCGCGGGAACCAAAGGGTTCCCGCGGCACTCGGAAAACCTGGAGCCTTCCCCGCGATCTAGAAGTTCTGCGGGTAGTCGGGCTGAGCTACGAAGTTCTGCTGTGCGAGGCCACGTGTGGCGGCAATGTAAACGACAGCTCCGCCGATGGCGTACATGGGAAGAGTGATGAGAAGCCCGAGGCCGAAAGGAATCACACTGACGATGATCAGGAGGATGAACACAATCGCGGATAGGAGGCACACGGAAGGATTGCGAAGGAGAATATCCTTTGACTTGATAAACGACGTCGAAAAGTCGTTTCCGTCCACCGCCGCGTAGTAGGCGAAGAAGACAAAGATCGCCAACACGATGGACAAGAGGCCACCGATGAACGGAATAAGGCCGAGAACGAAGTTCGCAACGGAAATAGCGACGTACACGGCAATGAAGTTGCCGAAATTTCTCAGCGAGAAGAAGTCCCCGACGCCCAGCGACTCGCCATTGGCGCATCGAAGCGCAGCTTGAATCGCCATATTTGCGATGACCGAGAAGATCAAGGTCGTCAGAATCCAGGTGAAAAACTGCGTTCCGAAATCGACCGCAAATGCATTCGGATCCAGGGTGTCGCCGGTTGAGTCTTCCAGCGCGCTAAGCGTGGCCATCGAAGTGGGGATGGTTGCCACGAGCATTCCAATAAAGGCGACGATCGCCAGAACGATCCAGCCGCCCACGCTGGATGTGAATCCCTTCCAGGAACGACTGATCACTTCGCCGACGTCAAGACCTTGGATGACCGCGACGCCGCTCCCTTGAGCGCCGGGATCTCCGCCGAATCCGCCTGGCTGCGCGCCATATGCCTGCTGGCCGCCGAACCCCTGCTGATCGTAGCCCTGGCCGCCAAATCCCTGCTGATCGTAGCCCTGGCCGCCAAATCCCTGCTGATCGTAGCCCTGGCCGCCAAATCCCTGCTGGCCGTAGCCCTGGCTACCGTAGCCTTGCTGGCCGTAGCCGGGCTGGCCGCCGTAACCGGGATTCTGCTGGCCGCCGAAGTTCTGGTCGCCGTAACCGGGGTTTTGGCCCCCGTTATTTCCGCCGGGATTGTACGGGTTGTTCCCGTACTGGTTCGGGTCGTAAGTCATTTCAACCTCTTTAGTCGTGTCGTATATCTACGCCATCGGCAATCTGGGCAGACTCAACCTTTGCATACAAAATGGCTCCTGCACATAGATAACGGGCCGGAACGAAATGTTCCCGCCCTTTAAAGGCTTTATCTATTCAGGTTGGTTACGTGACTACTACTTCGGAGGCATCCTGCCGCCACCGTCGACGCCGAAAATGCGGACTACCCGATATGCCCATCGAACGGGGCGACCGACGCCGTCGACACGATCGTGCCCTTCGTGCCTATATCCGAGGATTCGTCGGCTCCGGGGCCGTCTGGGTAGTTGTCCGTGGTCGTTTCTTCGACCTAATTATCGTATTTGGCCGTCTTTTTCCTGTGATCCGCGGGCTGCTGCTAAATGCAAGTGCCGCGAGAACCGATCGGTTCTCGCGGCACTCGCAATGCCCGGAGTCTGAATCCGCGTTCTAGAAGTTCTGCGGATAGTCAGGTTGCGGAACGAAGTTTTGCTGCTGCGGTGCGTGACCGCTCGTCGCTGCTCGGTAGACAAATGCGGCGCCGATTTGTTGCATCGGCGCGACGATGATGTAGCCGATGATGATGATTCCGCCAATGAAACCGAGAAGCGCGAAGACGATCGCACACAGGAGGCAAAGTCCCAGGTTTTTGGAGACGATGTCCTTAGAAATGCGGAACGACGATCCGAGAGAGTTTCCATCGACAGCGGCAAGCGGAGCAAAGTAGACGATGATCGCGAGCACGAGCATCACAATTGCGCCGAGAATCGGGATCAAGTTGAGCAGCATTGAGACCACGCCGAAAATGACGAGAAGCAGAATGTAATTCCCGAAATTCCTCAATTTGAAAAAGTCCCCGACAGAAAGTTTTTCGCCGTCGGCGCAGCGGAGCGCTGCCTGGTATCCCATGTTGGACAGAGTTCCCGCAAGGACGACGATGAGAACTGTGGAGAACAGCGATGCACCGAGGAAGCCGCTCGTGGAGGTCGCAGAGATTTCTCCGCTCGCAGAATTACTGGCGTCGTTGATCATTGAAACCATTGCCCCGCCCATGGGGATGAATGCGACGATCATTGCCGCCACGAGCGCAAGACCGTAAACGATCCAGCCAGCGGGGTTATTCGCAAAGCCCTGCCATGCAAATGAGATGACCTGCCCTACGTCAAGACCCTGCACGGTGACAACCTGGCGATCCTGCTGCGGGGAGTTGGGATCGTAGCCTGGCTGGCCGCCAAATCCCTGATGGCCGTAGCCCTGGCCACCGTAGCCTTGCTGGCCATAGCCGGGCTGGCCGCCGTAACCGGGATTCTGCTGGCCGCCGAAGTTCTGGTCACCGTAACCGGGGTTTTGGCCCCCGTCATTTCCGCCAGGGTTGTACGGGTTATTCCCGTACTGATTCGGGTCGTAAGTCATTTCAACCTCTTTAGTCGTGTCGTATATCTACGCCATCGGCAGTCTGGGCAGATTCAACCTTTGCATAGATTGTGGTTCCTGAACATAGATAACGGGCGGGAAAGAAATGTTCCCGCCCGTTAAGGCTCGTTCGAATCAGATTGTTTACGTGGCTACTACTTCGGTGGCATCCGGATGCCACCGTCGACGCGGACGACCTCGCCGTTCATATACGGGTTGGTGATCAGCTCGATCACCATCGAGGCGAGCTCACTGGCCTCGCCGAGGCGCTTCGGGAACAGCACGTTCTGTCCGAGGTTCGCCTTGAACTTCTCCGAGGCCTCACCCTCGCCGTAGATCGGCGTGTCGATCAGGCCCGGTGCGACGGCGTTCACGCGGATCCCGGCGGCGGACAGGTCGCGGGCGATCGGCAGCGTCATGCCGACGATGCCGCCCTTCGACGCCGAGTATGCGGACTGGCCGATCTGGCCATCGAACGCGGCGACCGACGCCATCGACACGATCGCGCCCTTCTCGCCGGTGTCGGAGGGATCGTTCTGGCTCATCACGGTCGCGGCCCGGCGGATCGCGTCGAAGCTGCCGACGAGGTTGATCTCGATGACCTTTTTCCAGATGTCCAGGTCGTGCGCCGAATCGATGGTGCCATCGCGTCCGATTGTGCGTGCCGCGGAGCCGATGCCGGCCGAGTTGACGAGCACGCGAAGCGGGCCGGCCTCGCGAGCTGCGTCGACCGCCGCCTGAACCTGATCGGTCTTGGTCACGTCGACGGAGACGAACATGCCGCCGATTTCCTTGGCGAGAGCCTCGCCCTTTTCGGCGTTGAGGTCGGCGACGACCACGGTCGCGCCCTTGTCGGAGAGCTGTCGAGCAACGGCGGCGCCGATACCCGAGGCACCTCCGGTGACGATTGCGCTTGCATTATTGAGGTCCATACCGCCACGTTAATTTCCGGCTGCGAGCTGCGCCACAATTTCGCAGGGCACGCCGGAAAAAATCTCGATGAAGCTACCTCAGCGCCTCGGCGAGCAGCCGCCAATCCTCAACCGGAGGTTCGAGCACGCTCGGCCCGAGAACCTGGACCAGCACATGGGAGGCGCCGGCCTCGAAATGCGCGTCGACTGCGGCAATCGTCGCCTCGATTCCTCGCGGGATAAGCGCCTCGGCGAGCCGCTCCGACCCACCACGGACGAAGTCCGAATCGTCGAAGCCCAGCCGTTTCCACGAGTTCCGATAGTTCGGCAGTCCGGTATACATCTCCAGGTGGTCGTGCGCCCTACGCCTCCATTCCTCTACATCTGTGACGGCGGACGGCGCGATAACCGCGCCCTGCTCGACCACGAGCAGCGGGCCGCTATCGGCGTCGCCACCGAGGATCTCCCTCGCGCGGGCGGTGTGTTCCGGAGTCGTGAGATAGGGATGCGCGCCGGACGTTTCCGTCCCGGCGAGTTCGAGCATCTTCGGGCCGAGAGCGGCGAGCACGATGTCGGGAAGTGTCTCCTCGCCGGCGGCTTCGGGGCGCGTAGAGTTGATTGCGCTTACATAATCGCGCATAGCGGCGAGGGGTTTGTTGTAGTCGTGTGAGCGGCGCTGCACGAGCGGCGCGTGGGAAACGCCGAGCCCCAGAACGAATCGGCCGGGGTAGAGCGCCTCGTAGGTGCGGCCGATCGAGGCGCTCGCGTGGGCGTCCCGGGCCCAGATGTTGGCGATGCCCGTGCCGATGCGCATGCGCTCGGTCGCCTCGAGAAGGATCTGTGCCTGCGCGAATGCCTCGCGGCCGATCGCCTCGCCGAACCACAGTGACTCCCAGCCCTGCGAGTCGAGTTCGGCGACTATGTCACGGAGTTGCGGAATCTCGACGCCGCCGAGGGATGCGCTCCACAGACCTATCCGGCCGCGTCGCTTCGCGTTGCCATCGTCGGTCCTTTCCGAATTTCCAGCTATGTCCATGCCCACCATTGTGTGTCACGGATCACGAACGCGTGGTTCGCCGTCCGCAGATGGGTGGTTTATCGTCGTACTGGAACACGCTGGAGGTGCGGCGGACTATTCGCCGTAAGCTCCGCGGGTACACGTTGTGAACGTTCCGAACTTTGCTTTCGGGCACAGTGAGAATGGGTATATCGCGCGGGAACTTCGGAGTTCCGCCGGGCGGCGCCTCGTAAGGCGTCTTCTCCCGTGTTTCCGTAGGATGATCGCGTTCCGTATCCTGGTATGTGGAACAGTGATGCCTACGTTTACGCCGAACCTCATGTGGATTTCATGACGTAACAGGTACATCAAGGTACATAAGGAGCGCTAGCGACATGACAAGCACCGTGCCGGGAATTTCCGACGCCCCGACAAAGCATGAGGAACTCATCGCTTGGGTGAAGGAGATCGCTGATCTCACCACGCCTAAGCGCGTGGTGTGGGTTGACGGGTCCCAGGAGGAATGGGACCGACTTACCGAGCAGCTCGTCTCGTCTGGCGCCGCCGTCAAGCTCAACGAGGAAAAGAAGCCGAACTCCTTCCTCGCTCTCTCGGACCCGGCGGATGTCGCCCGCGTGGAATCGCGCACCTTCATCTGTTCCAAGACCGAGGAAGATGCCGGACCTACGAACAACTGGGTCCACCCGGCCGAAATGCGCGCCGAGATGACGGAGCTGTACCGCGGCTCTATGGCGGGTCGCACGATGTACGTCGTCCCGTTCTGCATGGGCCCTCTCGACGCCGAGGACCCCAAGCTCGGTGTCGAGATCACCGACTCCGAATACGTCGTCACGTCGATGCGCATCATGACGCGCATGGGCACCGAGGCGCTCGAGAAGATCGGCGACAACGGCGAGTACGTCAAGGCCCTGCATTCGGTGGGCGCGCCGCTGGCCGAGGGGGAGAAGGATTCGCCGTGGCCGTGCAGCGAGACCAAGTACATCACGCACTTCCCCGAGGACCGCGAGATCTGGTCCTACGGCTCGGGTTACGGCGGCAACGCTCTGCTCGGCAAGAAGTGCTACGCGCTGCGTATTGCCTCGGCGATGGCGCATGACGAGGGCTGGCTCGCCGAGCACATGCTCATTCTCAAGCTCACCAGCCCCGAGGGCAAGGTGTACTACGTCGCAGCCGCGTTCCCGTCCGCGGCCGGTAAGACCAACCTCGCGATGATCCAGACGACTCTGCCCGGCTGGAAGGCCGAGACGTGCGGCGACGACATTGCCTGGATGCGCTTCGGTAAGGACGGCCGCCTCTACGCCGTCAACCCCGAGGCCGGCTTCTTCGGTGTCGCTCCGGGAACGAACTACTCGTCCAACCCCAACGCGATGTACACCATCGAAAAGGGCAACACCGTGTTCACCAATGTCGCCAAGACCGACGACGGCGACGTGTGGTGGGAAGGGCTCGAGGGCGAGCCCGGCCACCTCACCGACTGGCGTGGCAACGAGTGGACCCCGGCCTCGGACGACAAGGCCGCACACCCGAACTCCCGCTACTGCACTCCGATGGACCAGTGCCCATCGCTCGCTCCCGAGTGGGACAACCCGGAGGGCGTGCCGATCTCGGCGATCCTGTTCGGCGGCCGCCGCAAGACCACGGTCCCGCTGGTCGCGGAGTCCTACGACTGGGAGCACGGCGTATATATCGGTGCGACGCTGTCCTCCGAGCGCACTGCAGCCGCAGAGGGCATCGTCGGCCAGGTCCGCCGCGACCCGATGGCCATGCTGCCGTTCATCGGCTACAACGTCGGTGACTACCTCCAGCACTGGATCAACATCGGCGAGAAGGCCGATGCAGACAAGCTGCCGAAGATCTTCCTCGTCAACTGGTTCCGCCGCGACGAGAACAACAAGATCATCTGGCCCGGGTTCGGCGAGAACACCCGCGTACTCAAGTGGATCGTCGAGCGCATCGAGGGCAAGGCCGAGGGCCAGGACACCGCGATCGGTGTGGTCCCGGATTCCTCGCAGATCGACATCGAGGGACTTGATGTCTCCGCAGAAGAGGTCGACAAGGCCCTCGCCGTCAATGAGGACGAGTGGCGCGAGGAAATCCCGGGCATCGCCGAATGGCTACAGTTCCTCGGCGACCGCGTGCCCGAGGAGGTCTACGGACAGTTCGGCGCGCTCAAGGGACGCCTGGGAGTCTAAGGGGCTCCGCCGTCATACATAACTGAACGCTGCAGGGCGAAGATCCCGCCCCTCCCGACATGGACGCTGCGCGCGTCGATCGGGAGGGGCGGGAACTTTTTTGCCTGTGTGAGACTCAGAAAAAAGTGTGAGGAAGCCGAGAAAACGGTGGCCTCGCGGGCATGCGCAGGGCACGATACAGATGAGACGTTGCCGCGCATGCGCGGACAAGCCGCGAAAGCGGGAATGCGAGAACGTCCCACGAACGAGATGTAGCGCATAGAACACGACACGAAGAGGTAGAGAAAAATGTCCCAACCGCCCAATGGATCGCCCTACCCCGGCAGCGGGCCGAACTACGGATCCGGCGAGACGCCGAAACCGTACGGAGACGCCAACCCCTACGGCGGGGCGCACAATGGCAGCGGCGGATACCCGCCGGCCTCGGGACCGTCGGGTCAGGGGAACTCGCAGCCTTATGGGTCGAATCCGTACGGGCAGGGGCAGAACGGCCAGGGTAGGTACGGGCAGGGCTCGGGCGGAGCGAACCCGTACGGCCAGGGCTCGGGCGCGCAGAATCCTTACGGACAGGGTGGTCAGGGCGGCCAGGGCTATGGCGGCGCGGGAGCGGGTGCGTACCCCGGTGCCTACGGCGGAGCCGGACAGGGTGGCAACACGGGCGGCAACGCGCCCGGTGGGCCCAATGGGAACGGAGGGCCCGGTGGCCCGAACGGCCCAGGGGGCTATGGCAGCTTCGGACCTGCCGACGGCGGGGACAATTCCGGCGGCGGAAACAAGGGACCTCTGCTGGCTATTGCCGGGATTATCGTGGTGCTCGTGCTCATCGCGGCGGCCGCGACGTATTTCCTGACCCGCGGGGGAGATGATGAGGAGACGGGCCCGGCGACGGAAACGAGCCAGGCCTCGCCGAGTGGCGAAGCCGAGTCGACTGCGGGATCCGAGACGACAAGCGCGGCGCCGAGCGCCACCGAGAGTTCCACTGCGGGCGCGTCGGGTGCGGGCGAGGTGTCGACCGAGAGCGCGCCCAACAAGGAGATCACCGTCAACGTTCGTGCTGATAAGGACGTCGAAGTTTCGTTCACCGGCCCGGACGACGCCCCCAACGGGCCTCAGAACGTGGGTACCGAATGGACGGGTCAGAGCACTACGGGTGAAACGGGATACTCGTACACCTCGGTGATCGTCTATCCGGTCGATTACGGCGATGCCGATTTCAATGCTTCGTGTGAGATCCTCGTCGACGGCGAGGTTGTTGCGTCGAATGAGGGCAACCTGGACTCCGATTCATTGAAGTGCAGTTACTCTACAAGTAAGGAAAATCCCTAAAAGTACGTGGAGGATCGAATGACGAAGCCCCCGAACGACAACGGGAACCCGTTCGGGTCGAACCCGAACGGTGAAGGGACTGACGGGTATTACCCCGAAGATGCCACTTACCGCGGTGAGGGAGCGACGCCGTCTGGCGCCGGGTACCCAGGCGGCTCGCAGGGGCAGCCCGGCAATGTGGGCAACGGTTCGCACGGCCCGCAGCACGCGGCCGGACCGGGCCAACAGACCCCGCAGGTTCCGCAGGGCGGAAACCACAGCCCGCAGCACGCGGCCGGTCCCGGGCAGCAGTCCTGGGGGCAGGGCCAGCAGCCGCAAGGGCAAGGCGGTTCCGGGTACGGCAATCCGCAGCAGTACGGCCAGCAGGGCCAGCCCGGTCAGCAGCAGGGCGGATATCCGGGTGACCCTGATGCGCAGACCACCCAGATCCCGCAGGGGCCGGATCACGAGCAGCTCCCGCACCAGGGATACGGGGACAGTGCGCCAACCACCGCGTTCCCGGCCGGCTACCCGCAGCCGGTCCATGGCAACGACGTGACCCACCACGGCACGCGACACGAGGCCGGCTACGAGCCGCCGTACCAGCAGGATGTCCACCGCGGCGAAGAGGCGCAGGGCCAAGCCGCCGCGGGCGCCCCGGGCGGGTCGTCCAACGGGAAGATCATCGGCATCATCATCGGCGTTGTCGCGATCATCGCGATCGCCCTGATCGCGTGGGCGCTGATCTCCGGAGGCGACGACTCCGACGAGCCCGCCGAGGACACCGAGACCACGGCGCCTGTTGAGTCGTCCGAGGTCGTTCCGGCACCCGAGCCGGCACCGGCCGAAGATCCGGCCGCGGGCGAGGCTCCCGAAGCCCCGGCACCCGAGCCCGAGTTCGTCCCGGCTCCCGAGGCCGGCGGGGTTGCACCCGAGGGCATGCCCGAGGAAGGCGCGCCCGCCCCGGCGCCGGAAGGCGCACCTCCCGCCGAGGGCGCACCGCTGCCCGGCGCGGAAATGGGACAGGATCTCGGCGAGCCCGCACCCGCGCCGTAACCGCAGTTAAACCCGAGCGCGGTGATACCCGCGCCGGACCGCATACCTCCTGGAAGAGGAAGCGGGCCGGCGCGGGTATAACTATTTCCACGGAAAGAAAATACCTACCCGCACCACGCGAAAGGGGACCTCATTGAGCACCACCACTGGCGGCCAGGAAAAGCGCGAATTCCAGGCCGAGACCCGGCAGCTTCTGGACCTGATGATCCACTCGGTGTACTCGAACCCGGACACCTTCCTCCGCGAGCTCATCTCGAACGCCTCGGACGCGCTCGACAAGCTGCGCCTCGCCGCGCTCACAGAAGAGCTCCCCGGAGTGGACACCTCCGACCTGCACATCGAGCTCATCGCTGACGGCGGAGAGTCCGATTCCGCGCGCCGGCTGACTGTCACCGACAACGGCATCGGCATGTCGCGCGAAGAGGTTATCGACCTCATCGGCACGCTCGCCAAGTCCGGCACGGCCGCGATGCGCGAGCAGCTCGCCGCCGCCCGTGCCGCCGCGAAGGACGGGGAATTGTCCGAGCAGGCCTCGGCCGACCTCATCGGCCAGTTCGGCATCGGCTTCTACTCGACCTTCATGGTCGCCGACACCGTTACACTCGTGACCCGCAAGGCGGGCGAGGACGAGATCACGCTGTGGCGCTCGTCCGGCGAGGACACCTACGACATCGCGACGGTCCCGGTCGCCGAGGCGGCCTCGCTCGGTTTCGACGGGGAGGTCCCGATGCAGGGCACCGCGATCGCGCTCGACCTCAAGCCCACCGGCGGCGATACCGACCTCCCCGACTACGTCGCCGAGCACACCCTGCGCCGCGTGGTGCGGACGTACTCGGACTTCATCGCGTGGCCGATTCGGATGGCGGTTCCCGATAATTCCGCCGATGAGGCGGGCGAGGACTCCGGCGACGACGAGAGCGCCGACTCCGACGTCATAGATGAGGGTCCGAAGACGAAGGAGGAGACGCTCAACTCGCAGAAGGCGCTGTGGACGCGTCCCAAGTCCGAGGTGACCGACGAGGAGTACACCGAGTTCTACCGCCACGTCTCGCACGCGTGGGACGAGCCGGCCGAGACGCTGACGATCTCCGCCGAGGGCACTTTCGAGTACCAGGCGCTGCTGTTTATCCCCTCGCAGCCGCCGTTCGATTTGTTCTCCCCGGACCATCGCCGAGGCGTTCAGCTCTACGTCCGTCGAGTGTTCATCATGGATGACGCCGAAGCGCTGATCCCCCAGTACCTCCGCTTCGTCAAGGGCGTCGTCGATGCGGCAGACCTGTCCCTCAACGTCTCGCGGGAGATCCTGCAGCAGGACCGGCAGATCACGGCGATCCGCAAGCGCATCGTCCGCAAGGTGCTGCAGGCCGTCAACGCGATGCGCGAGAACGAGCGCGAGAAGTTCGACGAGTTCTGGCAGCATTTCGGCGCCGTCGTCAAGGAAGGCCTCATCGCCGACGACGCAAACCGCGAGCAGATCTTCAAGTTCACCGAACTCGAGTCGACGCGCGAGGCGGGCGAGGGCGAGAACCCGCGCACGACGCTGGCCGAGTACGTCGAGCGCATGGCCGAGGGGCAGACGGAGATCTACTACATCACCGGCGCCTCGCGTGCCGCGGTGGAGAACTCCCCGCACCTCGAGGCGTTCCGCGCGCGCGGCGTGGAGGTGCTACTGCTCACCGACCCGGTCGACGAGGTGTGGGTAGACGCGGCCACGGACTTCGAGGGCAAGCCGCTGCGCTCGATCGCGAAGGGCGATGTCGACCTCGACAAGGTCGGCACGGCGCCGGATGCGAAGTCCGAGGAAGAGGAGAAGAAGGCCGACGAGGACTTCTCGGACCTGCTCGAGTGGCTCGGCGGGGCGCTCGAGGACGAGGTCAAGCAGGTGCGTCTGTCCCACCGACTCGTCGACTCGCCCGCCTGCATGGTCGGCGACACTTTCGACATGACCCCGCAGCTCGAGCGCATGTACCGGGCGAACGGCATGGAGGTGCCCACCTCGAAGCGGATCCTCGAGCTCAACCCGAAGCATTCCGCGGTGGAGAAGCTGCGTAGCGAATTCGCGGCGACGAGCAACGAGGACCAGGCGGCACGTGCCGAGCTCGCCGAGACCGCGAAGCTGCTCGCCGGCGTCGCCGTGCTCGCCGAGGGTGGCGAACTGTCCGATCCTGCGGCATTCGCGAAGCTGCTGGCAAGCCGGCTCTAGGGCGGCAGAGTTCGGGCGAAGGCCCTGCCTCTCACTCGCGAGGGGCAGGGCCTTCTCGCATTGTGTTCGGACCTAACAATCGAGTTACATCGTGGCGAGGCGGAACCGGTTAAGGGACAATAAGTTCTGGATAACCGACGCCGAAGATTACCGTGAACGCAGATGTGAAAGGCCCGCCAATGAGTTCAGCGCCCCCGAACCTACGAAGCAATCGATTCGGGGGCCGCGGTGTCCGGTCGGTGTCTTCCCTGGCAGCGGCCGCGGTACTCGCTTTCGGCTCGTCGGCGGCGCTGGCTCCGGCCGCGATTGCCCAGGAGGCCCCCGCGGCCGAGGCTCCCGCGCAGGCGCTGAATTGGGGACCATGTCCCGAGCGCGTGACCACGCCGACCGCCGTGTGCGCGACGCTCAAGGTGCCCATGGATTACGACAATCCCGAAGGCGAGAAGATCGACATCTCCGTCGTCAAGCATCCTGCCGCGGATCCCTCGCAGCGCAGGGGCGCCCTGTTCGGTAACTCCGGCGGGCCCAACGGCGACGTGCTCTCGTACTTCGACGACGGCCTGTTCACCTGGCCGCAGGAGCTTCGCAATGAGTTCGATCTGATCGGCGTCCAGCCGCGCGGGCTTCCCGATTCGACTCCCGTGGATTGCACCGGCGCGGAACTCATCGACCCGGTTACGTCGGTGACCCATGGGGGCGGCGCACTACGCGCCGCGTGCGAACAAAACACCCCCGGCTACACCGAGCACGTCAACACCGAGAACACCGCCCGCGACTGGGAAGAGGTGCGCAAGGCTCTCGGCGAGGAGAAGATCGACATCTTCGGTCTCTCCTACGGCACGCTCCTCGGTTCGACTTACGCCTCGCTTTTCCCGGCTCAGACCGACAAGCTCGTGCTGGACTCGGGTGTGAGCCCGAACCACGTGTGGAACGGACTACTCAACGCGCAGGACCCGGGGTACAAGAAGCGCACACATGACATGTTCGAGTGGATCGCGCAGAACGACGAGACCTATCATCTCGGCGATACGGCGCTGAAGGTGTACCAGCGGTGGTCGGACCTCATTGTCGAAGAAGTCGGCGTCAACCCGTCGGTCGCCCCGCCGCCGGCTCAGGTCGGCGACGTGCCGCCGGCGTTCACCGCGCTCGCGCAGCAGTACATCGACGGCACCAACCTCACCAATCCCGCGCGGGTCCAGCTCGAGAACCTCGTCGGAACCCTGATGAACCCGGGTACCGCCCAGCAGGCGAATTCGATGGTGCTCAATCAGACCCGTAATTCGGTGCCGCAGTCGGCGTCGTGGCCTTACCTCGCCGAGGCGATCGCCGAAGGATTGGGCGCCGGCGCCGAAACGGAAGAGATTCCAGATCTCGATACCCCGATGGCGGACGCGTTGCAGCCGATCTTTATGCAGCAAATAGTCCTGTGCAACGAGAACCAGGTGCCGCCGAACCCGCTGAGCTACCCGGAATTCCTCTGGACGTCCTTCGTCTCCGGCGACGTCTACGACATGTACGGAGCGATGTACGACTCCGGCGCCGCGTGCGCGGGATTCCCGGCGACGACGAAGCTCCCGGCGCTCTCCGGCGATGCATTGGAGACGAAGCCACTGCAGCTCCAAGGCCTCGGTGACCCGCAGACTCCTTATCAGCCGGGCATGGTACTTGCGAACCAGATGCGCGCACACGTGATCACAGTCGGCGGGGGCGACCACGGCCAGTTCGCCAAGGGTAACGAGACCGTTGACTCCGCGGTGCTCGAATACCTGCGCACCGGGCACACCGGTGTGACCGAGGCGCCCGCGCCGCCGATCCCCATGCCGGAGACGTAGGTCCGACGTCATAAGGCGAAAATGCCCGGGAACCGTGGAGAGCGCGGCGCCCGGGCTTTCGCCATCCTGGGCGATGCCTTCGCTAACTCCCTACCGGCGAGTAGGGTAAGGGGTATGAACTCTCCTGCCGCGCAGAGCACCAAGCCCACCCCGACCATGCAGCTGTGGAACAAACTCTCGGCGAAGCCGCTGGGTACCCGCCTGTTCAGCCTCGGCGTCGCGCTCAAGGCGCCGTATTTCGGCACCGTTCTTCCGCACGTTGTCGAGATGCGTCCGGGCAAGGCGGTCGTCACGGCGCCGAAGTGGTGGGGGATCCAGAACCACATCGGTACCTTCCACGCGATCGCCGCGTGCAACCTCGCCGAGATGGCGATGGGGATGGTCGCCGAGGCGACCGTGCCTTCGACGCACCGGTGGCTGCCCAAGGGGATGACGACGGAGTACCTGAAGATCACCTCCGGTGGCCTGACGGCGACGGCGGAACTCGACGAGATTCCGGACTTCTCGGCCATTACCAGCGGGGTGGAGATTCCCGTGCCGGTGACCTTCTCCGACGCCGAGGGCAAGGAGTCCGTGCGCGCGACGATCACCATCTGGGTGACGCCGAAGAAGTAGGCGGGGGTCGCAGCCGGCTTTGGTCGGCGCGGCCTAGACCGTTTTGGCCGCGCGATCGGCGGCCACGCCTCCGGCGATGATCGCGACAATCTGCCCCGTGAAGGCTGTGATGGGAATCGCGGCGAGAGTGATCTCCCCGGCGCCGGAGGAGACGTCCGCGAACACGAACGTGCCGAGTGCGGCGATGATGGCAACAATGCCCGCGATGCACGCGAACACGAGATAGCGAAGTGATGCGCGGTGGCCGACCTCCCACGCCTCGTCCGAGGACAGCGTGGCCTTCGTGCGCATGCCGACAAGGCTGTTTCGGCTCAAGTCGCCCGCGTGGATCTGCGGGACCAGAATCCCAGTGACCAACGAAAGCACGGCAACGCCGACGAGGAGCGAAAGCGATCCCGTGGCGTCCATCGGCGGAGGGCTCCTTGGTGTCGGCGTGTTGGCTGCGGAGAATCGCACTGAATTGCAGTGCGGAAAAGTGGTGCGGTGTCGACTCTAATTGCTTCGCGGATTTGGGCGCGGGGAGAGTCGAAATCTTGCGATAGACAGATCTGTCTAGTATTACGGTTCTTAGAATTCGCGCAGGTGCGCGGGCGCTAGGAGTGGGACAGATGAATTACGTGAGCCTCGACGAGGATTCCGGGCGCGGCGGTGCGCTGAAGGGGGCGTTCGAGTTCCCGAACCCGGTCAACGACTATGCGGCGCGCTGCACGGCCGCGCTCGTCGTGGCGCTTGCTGTCGTGACTATCGCGAGCCCGCAACCGGTGGCGACGTGGCTCGCCGCGGTGATGGCGGTCGGGTTCGCGCTGCGTGTCGCCGGCGGGCCGCGGTACTCCCCGTTCGGCAGGCTGTCCGTGCATGTGTTGGCACCTCGGGTCGCGCGCGAGCCGAAGCTGGTGCCCGGTCCGCCGAAGCGGTTCGCCCAGACGATCGGCTTCACGTTCTCGTTTATCGCGTTCGCGCTGTTCCTCGCCGACTTCGGGCTCGCCGCGCGCATCGTGCTCGGCGCGCTCACCCTTGCCGCGCTGGCCGAGTCCGCGCTCGGTTTCTGCCTCGGCTGCTGGATATTCGCCCAGCTGCAGAAGACGGGGATCATCCCCGAGTCCGTGTGCGTCGAATGCGCGAACATCTGGAACCGACCGGCCGCATAGCGCAGCTCGACAACGGTAGAGGGGCGACGCGAAAACGGAGGGTTTCCTCAATTTCACGCTCCGCGTCGCGATTCGTCCTAGCCTGGTGGGGAACACGCCGGTGGCCCCGAAATCGCGCCACTGCGCCGTCATAAAGAAGTGATCCTTTTTTAGACCGGGAAGCGGACCAGGAGATATGAGCGAAAACCTCACCGCCAGTGCAAATTCGACTACGAAAGCCGCGGGTGCGACCCGCGTCGAGGAGGACCTCCTCGGCGAGAAGGCGGTCCCGGCGGAGGCCTATTACGGGGTGCACACGGCGCGCGCGATCGAGAATTTTCCGATCTCGAAACTGACGATCAACGACATCCCGGATTTTATTCGCGGAATGGTGCAGGTGAAGAAGGCGACCGCGCTCGCGAACCGCGACATGGGTGTGCTCACCGAGGAAAAGTGCGAGGCGATCGTGTGGGCGTGCGACCAGGTGCTCGACGAGGGGCGCTGCATGGACCAGTTCCCCTCGTGCCAGTTCCAGGGTGGGGCGGGCACCTCGATCAACATGAACACCAACGAGGTGATCGCGAACCTCGCCCTCGAGCACATGGGCGTGGAGAAGGGGCGCTACGACGTCATCAGCCCCAACGATGATGTGAATCGCTCGCAGTCGACGAACGATGCCTACCCCTCGGGGTTTCGGCTTGCACTGTGGGCCGCGCTCGAGCGCTACGAGAAGGCGCTCATCGCCCTGCGCGAGGCGTTCTACGACAAGGCCGAGGCGTTCCGCGACGTGCTCAAGATGGGCCGCACGCAGCTGCAGGACGCGGTGCCGATGTCGCTGGGCCAGGAGTTAGGGGCGTACGCCGTCAACCTCGACGAGGAGATGAGCGTGCTCGCCAGTTCGGCGAAGACGCTGCTCGCGCTCAACCTCGGGGCGACCGCTATCGGTACCGGTGTGAATACGCCGCCGCACTACCAGGAGTCGGTGATCGAGCACCTCAAAGAGGTCACGGGCCTGCCGGTCTCGGGTGCCGAGGATCTCATCGAGGCGACCCAGGACACCGGCGACTACGTGCTCGTGCACGCGGCGCTCAAGCGCACGGCGGTGAAGATCTCGAAGATCTGCAACGACCTGCGTCTGCTGTCGTCGGGGCCGCGCGCGGGGCTCAACGAGATCAATCTGCCCGAGATGCAGGCCGGTTCGTCGATCATGCCGGCGAAGGTCAACCCGGTGATCCCCGAGGTTGTCAACCAGGTGTGCTTCAAGGTCATCGGCAACGACGTCACGGTGTCGGCGGCGGCCGAGGCCGGGCAGCTGCAGCTCAACGTCATGGAGCCGGCGATCGCGCAATCGATGTTCGAGTCGATCGACCTTCTCACCAATGCCTGCTACACGCTCGCCGAGAAGTGCGTCGCCGGGATCACCGCGAACGAGGAGATCGCCCGCAACTTCGTGATGAACTCGATCGGCATCGTCACCTACCTCAACCCCATCATCGGCCACCACAACGGCGACCTCGTCGGCAAGGAGTGCGCTCGCTCGGGACGAGGGGTTCGCGAGGTCGTGCTCGAGATGGGGTTGCTCGACGAGGAAGAGCTCGACGACATCCTCTCCCCGCAGAACCTGCTCCACCCGGAGTTCAAGGGCACCCGCTACCTCGACAAGATGCGCCAGCGTAAGAACCCGGGCTCGCGATAGAGACGCACGTCACTACAGAGGTAGTGGACACAATATTGACAAATTGGGCCCTCGTGTCCAACACTTGTGGAACCGCGGCAAGGCGGTTGTGCAAGTGCGAATAGAGGGGGCCAAGTGGGCTATACACGTCGTGGACGGTTCGTCGTGCTGTCGACTGTGGGCCTGCTCGCCTCCGGGGTTGCCGGTGTCGCCACCGCGCAGAACGGGATAAATATTTCTACTGGTTCCGCGCTCGCGACGGCGAACCTCGAGGGCCTCCGC
Source organism: Dietzia timorensis (assembly GCF_001659785.1). Classification (NCBI taxonomy): domain Bacteria; kingdom Bacillati; phylum Actinomycetota; class Actinomycetes; order Mycobacteriales; family Dietziaceae; genus Dietzia; species Dietzia timorensis. Next base: position 3,389,298 of record NZ_CP015961.1, on the reverse strand, counting down.
GCCACCAGCGCAGAGATCATCCCCGCTCACGGGCCCTTCGGTGACGATCAGGCACCCTCTGCGATGGTCCGCCTCGGCGACGCGACCATCGCCAATGCCTGCGTCCTGCTCAGCACTGTCGACGTGCCGATCATCGGCGAGGTTACGCTGGTCGGACACCTCGCCGGCGAGGGCGGTCTCAAGGCGCAGAACCTCGTTATCGACGCTACGGATATCTCGGGCGCGCTCACGCTCGATGGCGCGCAGATCGGCGCCGGGCTCACATCCCCGGACGAGCGGACCAATTCCGGCGGCATCGCCGTGGTCGGCAACGTGCTTGATTCCCCGACGCTCGAGGTCGACGTACTCGGGCTCACCGCAGACAAGCTCACCACTGGGGGAATCCGCCTCGAGGCACAGCGGGGGCCGGGTTCTTGTTGACGTCGAGGCGCGGGAAAATCGAGCGTCCCTGGCTTGCCATCATTCTTCTCTTTCTCGCCGGAGTGGTCGTGCTCGCGACCTTTCTGTTGCAGGATTCCTTCGCGCGGCTCGGTATCGCGCTGACGAGCTCGACCGCGCCGGGCGCGCTGCTCACCGGCATCGGGATGATCGGGTGCGCGGCATCGATGTACGCCCAGCCGAACACCCGGGTGCTTGCCGGCTGGATGGGCGGCGCGCTCGCCCTCGTGGCGCTTCCGGCCGCCAATTTCGGCGGCTTCGTCGTCGGCACAGTCCTTGGCGTCCTCGGGGCCGCCGCTGCGCTGTCCTGGTCGGAAGGCGACCGCAATTCTGCGAAAGTCCGCCGTCAACCTGCGGCGGAGCCGAAAGTGGAGATGAAGGGACCCGAAGAAATCCCGCACTGAGGTGTGTCGAACGCAAAGTCTCGGTATGGTTACAGAGCGTGAAATAACGGCGTTACCAAACCACACAGATAATTGGGGACTTAGTTAGATGACACACGGCACAACGAATACGCCCGACGGGCATGCGAAGACTTCGACCAAGGCTGCAAGCGGCGCGCGTCGCCCGCTCGGACGCATGGTCGCGGGAACGGTCGCGGCCGCGACCCCGCTACTCATGGTCACGCCCACCGCCGATGCGCAGGGCTCTGCGGATTTGGCGCTTCCGGATCCACAGCAGATCCAGCGCGATATTCACGACCAGGTCGTCACGGCCGTCCTCAACGCGCTCGGCGGCATGCCATCCATTCCGGGGATTGGCCGCCCGGCGGATATCGCCGCCAACATCGCCGCAGGTTCGGGCGGCGTGCCGGTGTCGGTCCCGGGTACCGGGGGAGGCCACGCCACCGACCCGGCGGCCATGTCCCGCTCGGTGTTCGACGCGACCAACAACTACCGGACCCAGCGTGGGCTGCGTCCGCTCGCCTGGAACCAGCACGCGGCAGATGTCGCAAGTGCGCACGCCGCGCACCTGTCGCGGGTCGGAGGGGTCGCGCACAACCAGGGCGCGCTCGATCAGGGCATGGGCGAGAACATTGCCGCCAGCTCCGATCCGTGCGACGCGGCCTGCTTCGTTCGCCTGTGGGAGAACTCGCCCGGACACAAGATCAATCTCGAGGACCCCGCATACCGCGGCCTCGGAGTCGGTGTCGCAGTGAATAACGGACGCGTGTGGGTCGTGCAGGACTTCACCTACTAACCCGACGCGCAGGGTGAAACCCGTAGTCAGCCCTGGGGAATGGCCTTTGCACGGGCTAAAATAACATTTAGCTACGAATTCACTAACGGTTCGTTATCGGTACGCCTAAAACGCTTCCTAGGGGCGTTTACATTGCCGATCCTGGGTGGAGGCGCCGGCCGACATCCCGGCGGGTAGCAAGAGTTCTCGCCCCACCCGGGCAGTGGTTTCGCTGCCCGGGTCGGCGCAGACGACCTACAGACGACCACTCTGCCCGTCGGAGTTCCGGGGTGCTGCGACCTAGGACGCTCATGCTCGAAAAGCTTGCGAATAAACTGCGGCTGAAAACGGACCCGGCAGTATTCTTCGTTTCCGTCGCCGCGATCATCGCGTTCGTGGCGACCACATTTTTCTTCGGGGACTGGGTCGATTCCGTTTTCGATACCGCGTCGAATTGGATCATGACCTACCTGGGGTGGTTCTACATCTCCGGTGTCACGATCTTCCTCATTTTTCTCATCTGGATCGGTATCAGCCGGTTCGGGCACGTGCGACTCGGCAGTGACGACGAGCGGCCGGAACACTCCACGCCCGCATGGTTCGCCATGCTCTTCGCCGCCGGGATCGGCTCGATCCTCATGTTCTGGGGTGTGGCCGAACCGGTCTCGCACTTCGCGACCCCGCCGCGCGGGAATGTCGAGCCGGGAACGCCGTCCGCGGCGCAGGAAGCGCTCGGATTCACGCTGTACCACTTCGGTCTCCATACGTGGACCATTTTCGCGTTGCCGTCGCTGGCTTTCGCATACTTCATCTACAAGCGGAAAATGCCGCCGCGAGTGTCGTCGATCTTCTCCCCGATTCTGGGTTCGAAGGTCTATGGGCCAATCGGCAAGACGATCGACGTTGTCGCGCTGGTGGGCACCGTGTTCGGTGTCGCTACCTCGGTGGGCCTGGGCACGATCCAGATCAATGCGGGCCTGTCCGACCTCCTGGGGATCCCGGAGGAGTCCTGGATCCAGGTGCTCATCATCGTCGTGGTCAGCACTTTGGCCTGTATATCCGTCGGCCTCGGACTGGAAAAGGGAATCAAGGTTCTGTCGAACCTCAACATCGCCATGGCGATCGGCCTGCTCATCTTCATCGTTGCGGCCGGGCCGACCTTGTTCTTGCTCAAGTCGACCACGGAGGCCTTCGGCACGTATGCGTCGATGCTCCCCGAGCTCGCCTTCTGGAATAACGCCTTCCCCGCCAACGACGACCTCGCCGACTGGCAGAATACGTGGACCGTCTTCTACTGGGCGTGGACCATCACGTGGTCGCCGTTCGTGGGCATTTTCATCGCGAAGATCTCGCGGGGCCGCACGGTTCGCGAGTTCGTCTTCGGTGTCCTCGCGCTTCCCGTGGGTTTCTCGATTCTGTGGTTCGGCATCTTCGGCAACGCCTCGTTCGATATCGAGCTCAACCAGGGCGGAGGCCTGGTGTCCAGGGTTGTCGACGACGGCGATATCCCAGGCGCGCTGTTCGCGTTCCTCAGCCACTATCCGGCCGCGACGCTGATCTCGGGCCTGGCCGTTCTCCTGGTGGTCATCTTCTTCACGACGTCGGTCGACTCGGCCGCGCTCGTCGTCGACATGATGGCGTCGGGGCGCGACGATCTCTCGCCCGCGTACCAGCGCATCACCTGGGGCGCGCTCATGGGTTTGACGACCATCTCGCTCCTCGCGTTCACCGGCGAAGGCGGTCTCGAAACCCTGCAGAAGGTGATCACGGTCGTCGGCCTGCCCTTCTTCATCATGGGTTACGTCATGATGTTCTCGTTGACGAAGGGCATCCGGGATGACCTCGGCGACCGCAACCCCGTCGTCACGAGGCAATGGGAACGCGCCTACACACCCGAGGAGTGGGAGGAGAACGAGCACGGTCCGACTCCCGAACCGATCGGCGCGACGAACTACATCCCACCGGAAGAGGACGACGACGAGGCCCACACCGAGGCCAAGTTCAACTCGTTCTTCGGTATCGACGAGGACGAACAGGGCGAAGCGTCCGGACCGGGCAGCGGCCCGGGTTCGGAATCCGTCTCCGCGCGCGCAGGTGATGGGGAAGGAGCAGGGGGTACGTCCGGCGAAAAGAGTTAGGCGGCTACCCTCGTCTTGCGCAAAATAGACAGATCTGTCTACATTGAGGTTCGTCAAGAACCTAAGTGGAGCCTGCGTAAGGAGTAATGGATGCACCCGGCGTCAGATAGCCCCAGTGGAGCGGGCGACTAACTGACGCCGGGTGCATTCCTTTCTCTGCGGCACTCTCCGCGCCGTAGAAGGGGTGTGCGTTGCGTACATTGATCGTCTTCCTGCTCGTCGGGTTCGGTGCACAGCTCGTCGACGGCTCGTTGGGCATGGCCTATGGAATCACCGCGACGACGATGGCGCTCATCGCAGGCGCGTCCGCAGCGCAGGCAAGCTTCGCCGTGAACCTGGCGCAGGTGGGGACGACCTTCGCGGCGGGCGTGAGTCACTGGAAGTTCAACAACGTCGACTGGAAAATCGTCGCGAAGCTCGGTATCCCCGGCACCGTCGGCGCTTTCGTCGGCGCGACACTACTGTCGAATATCTCGACCGAGGCCGCGCAGCCGATCATGACCACAATCCTGCTCGTGCTCGGCTTCTATCTGCTGTTCCGCTTCGGTCTCGGGCTCGGCAAGCCGCCCGTGCTCAACATCGCCGAGGAAAAGCAGCACTCCGGCGGCTTCCTCGCCCCGGTCGGCACCCTCGGGGGATTCCTGTCGGCCACGGGCGGCGGCGGTTGGGGGCCTCTGACGGTCACCACGCTGATGACGACGGGCAAGACCACCCCCCGCCGCGTCATCGGTTCGGTGTCCGCATCGGAGTTCCTCGTGTCCATCGCGGCATCGTTGGGTTTCCTATTCGGGATGGGTGACCAGCTGCGCGAAATGGGCCTCATCGTCCTCGGTCTCCTCATTGGCGGCGTAATCGCCGCGCCGTTCGCCGCGTGGCTTGTGGCAAGGGTAAATGCCGTAGTTCTCGGCACCTTCGTCGGTGGGCTGCTCGTCTTCCTCAACTTGCTGCGGATGTCGCAGACGATGGAGGTCAACCCGACTCTGATCGGGGTTCTGCAGGTCGCGATCGTCGTCGTCACCGTAGTGCTCGGCTTGCGTGCGTGGAAACGGATACGTGCGGCACGCGACGAAGGGGCAAGGGTAGAGGTGGCAGACCCCGAAGCCGACATCGACGCCAAATACGCTCATTTCGGTGCCGCGGAACGTTCCGCCGGCGACAGGGGCAGCGGCGAGAAGTGAGGCTCGCGATGTGAGAGGTTCGGCCGAAAGCTAAGGGAAACGCGCCTGGTGAGGGCGTTGGCCGAATTGGCTGAAGGGTTCGGTTCAAGGTGAATCGAACGTTGGACCGAATAGACAGATCTGTCTAGATTTGGTGAACGTCCGTCCCGCCGAAGCGGGGTGCAACGGATTTCACACTCCAACGGAAAGTCGCCGAAGACATGAGAACCTTGATCGTCTTTATCCTCGTCGGGCTGGGGGCCCAACTCGTCGACGGGGCCCTGGGCATGGCCTTCGGCGTGACGGCGACGACGCTGTTGCTGTTCTCCGGCATCGCCGCCGCGCAAGCGAGCTTCGCCGTGCACCTCGCGGAGGTCGGCACCACTCTCGCCAGCGGGCTGAGCCACTGGAAGTTCCAGAACGTCGATTGGAAGATCGTCGTACGCCTCGGCGTGCCCGGCGCCATCGGTGCGTTCGCCGGTGCCACCTTTCTCTCCCGGCTGTCCACGGAATCGGCAACCCCGTGGACCACGGCGATCCTCCTTGTCATCGGTGTCTACCTGCTGATCCGCTTCGGTTTCGGTCTCGGCAAGGCGCCTGCCCTCGCGCTGGATCAGGAGCAGCGGCAGAAGACGGGCTTTCTCGTGCCCCTCGGCGTGGTCGGCGGATTTGTCGACGCCTCCGGCGGTGGCGGCTGGGGTCCGATCACGACCTCTACGCTGTTGTCTTCCGGCAAGACCACCCCGCGCCGTGTCATCGGTTCGGTCTCCGCCTCCGAGTTTCTCGTCTCTCTCGCCGCGTCGATCGGCTTCCTTCTCGGCCTTTCCGACCAGCTCGCCGAGATGGGCTGGATCGTCCTCGGGCTTCTGGCCGGTGGCGTGCTCGCCGCTCCGATCGCCGCGTGGCTGGTCACCCGCATCAGCCCGATCGTGCTCGGCACGTTCGTCGGCGGCTTGCTCGTGATCACCAACCTGTTCAAGTTCTCCGACATCTTCGAGGTCCACGGCGCGATTGTGGGCATCGTTCTTGCCGCCGTCGCCGTGCTCACCGTGGTGCTCGGGGTGGGGGCGTGGCGCCGCACCCGCGCGGACGGGAAGGGTTCCTCGGCCGATGCGGGGGGATCGGGGGTAGCTGATGCGTCCACCATTCCCGAGCCAGCCCTGACCGAGAAATAAGACCAGAACTCACGAACTGGACAAACGTCCACCTGCAAAAACGCCCGTTGCTGAGAAATTAACAACGGGCGTTTTTATGTTTTTGCAGGTAGTGAGCGTCATTACGTTTCGACACCGGGTGTTTGCGCAGCGGACTTCCGCGCATTAGCGTCCTGGACATCCATTCAGCTGGCCCCGAAATCCGTGGGGCCGCGAACGATGATGCACGAAGGAGCGCGAAATGATCGCAGCGAGAGCAACGGTGGCAGCGTCCACTGTTACCCGCGTCGTCGGTTTCGGCCGTCGAGCCTCCAGGACCACATTCGCCGTTTTCATCGACCAGACGATGGGTCGACTGCTCGACACCGACCCCCGCCAGGCGAAATTCGGCTGAGCGTCTGAATAAACCGGCCCCTCACTGCCCGCGCGGGCAGTGAGGGGCCGGTTTCGGTTCCAGCGGAAGCCGGTCAGCTCTCGCTCACCGCGTGTGACTGCCCGGCGATATCGCGGAGCACATCGGCGAGCGAGGTGATTCCCTCGATCTCGCCCGTCTCCGGATTACACACCGACGCCACGTGCGTCAGGTCGCGGCGCATCCGCTCCATCACCTCGCGCAGTGGGGTATCCGCGTCGAAGGCGCCCATGCGGCGGATTTCCGTAGCGGGAATGGCCTCGGCGAGGTCATGCCCCTCCAGCAGATCCTTCACGTGCACGTAGCCGACGAACTCCTCGTCGTGTCCCCGCACCGGTAGCCGCGAGAAGCCGGACTCCACGCACGTGCGGTGCACCCGCGCGACCGTGTCGGTGCCCGGCACGGACACCACCCGATCCAGCGGGGTCATCGCATCGCTGGCCACGCGGGACTGGAACTCGATCGCTCCCGTGATGAGCGCCGTCTCGTCCTGGTCGAGCGAGCCGGTCTCGTTCGAGCGGTGCACTGCCGCGCGCAACTGTTCGACGGTGAACGTCGACCCCGCGTCGTCGGTCGGTGTCTCGCGCAGTACGTGCCGAACGAAGGCGTTGGCCGAGGTGTTCATCAGCCACACGACCGGGCGGAACACGATCGTAATCACCCGCAGAAGCGGGCCGAGCAGCAGCGCCGCGGGTCCCGGCCGCGCGATCGACATGCTCTTCGGCACCATCTCGCCGAACACCATGTGCAGAAACGTCACGATGAGAAGCGCGATGACGAGCGCGATCGGGTGCAGCAGCCCCGACGGCACTCCCCATGACTCCAGCGGCCCCTCGATGAGGTGCGCGAGCGCCGGCTCACCGACGGCACCGATGAGCAGCGAGCACGCGGTGATTCCCAGCTGCGTCGTCGCCAGCGAGTTCGACAGCTCATCGATCGAGCGCAGCGACATACGCGCGAATGTACTGCCGTTCGCCGCCGCCGGCTCGACGTGGTCGCGGCGAGCGGCCACCATGGCGAACTCGGCCGCGACGAAGTAGGCGTTGCCCACCAACAACAGGACGAGCACGCCCAGTGCGGTCATGTCACTCATCGCCCGGCCTCCTCACTCGCGTCGCGCGCTGGCGCACCGTGTATGACGTCGGAGTCCGTATTTTCCGAGGCGCCCGCGTTCTCGCGGTCCTCGGCAAGGCGGCCTCCGGCGTCATCGGAATCTTCTTGGGGGACGGTGGTGACGGACAGGCTCTCGACACGGTTGTTGGCGACCTCCTCGACCTCGAGGCGCACGCGCGCGGGGGTCGGCAGGTCGTCGGAATCGCGGTTGGCGGTGTCGAAGGTGTCGACGACCACCACGTCCCCGACGCGCGGGAGGCGGTCGAGGCGCTCGGACAGCAGCCCGGTGAGCGTCGCGGTCTCGTCCGGATCGGGCAGATCCATGTCGAGGATCCCGCCGAGCTCGTCGGGCCGCAGCAGTCCGGAGACGACGATCGCGCCGTCGGGACGTTCGGTGTGCATCGTGGTGCGCTGGTCCTGCTCGTCGTCGATCTCGCCGACGAGTTCCTCGAGGAGATCCTCGAGGGTGACGATTCCGGCGGTGCCGCCGTACTCGTCGACGACGACCGCCATTTCCCATTCCGATTCGCGCAGCACGCGCATGAGCGGGTCGAGAGTCATCGACTCGGAAACGATGGGGACCTGGCGGGCGAGCGATTCCACGGAGGTGTCCTCGCGTGCGGACGGATCGAGTTCGAGCGCCTGCCGGTAGTGCACGATGCCGCGGATGTCGTCGACGTCGTCGCCGATCACGGGGAAGCGGGCGTGGCCGGTCGTCGCGGTCAGGTGCAGCAGCTCGGCCGCGCTGGCCGAGTCGACGAAGGTCACCAGCGGACGTGGGAGCATCGCGTCGGCCGCGGTGCGGTTACCGAATTCGAGGGTCTGCGCGACGAGCTCCGCAGTATGTGAGTCGAGCGCGCCGACGCGGCTGGAACGGTTGACCGAGCTGAGCAGCTCGGCGCCGCTGCGCGTGTTCGGCGGCTCCTCACTCGGGTTGAATCCGAACGCCCGCAGTACGGCGTTGGCGGTCGAATTGAGCAGCCACACGAGCCAGCCGAAGGTCCACATGAAGATCGCCTGCGGGATCACGGAGATCCGCACGACCTTCATGGACGCGGCAAGCGCCCAGTTCTTCGGGATGAGCTCGCCGAACACCATCTGGGTGAATGTTGCGATGATGAATGCCGCGGTGGTGGCGATGCCGACCGAAGCGGCGCGTGGAACGCCGGTCCAGCCGAGGAATTCGGTGAGGAGCGCGCCGATGCCGGGGCTGGCGATGAAGCCGGCGATAAGGCTGGTGACGGTGATGCCGAGCTGCGCACCGGACAGGTTGGTCGAGGTCTTCTTGAGCGAACGCTCGGCGACGAGGGCGATCTTGTCGCCATTCGCGGCGGCGGATCGGACGGCCTCGCGGTCGACGGTGAGGAAGGAGAATTCCACCGCGACGAAGAGCGCGTTGGCCGCGACCAGGAGAAGAAATGCCAGGAGCAGAATCCAGGCAGTAAGCAAAATGGGCCTTTCTCGCGACGTGCGAAAATGAAAGCGCTGCGCCGGTTGCGCGCGCGTGTGGGATGAAGTTGTAAGAATTCTTTATAGCAGATGTACTAGGTCGCCGTCGCCTTCGCATTTGCGCCGGGGAGGCTATAGTGCCAGGAAGACGGCGTTTACAGGAGAAGGTGAGAAGCTTGAGTCAGAATCCCTTTGGTCGCGTGGTCACCGCCATGGTTACCCCGATGCACGACGATGGGTCGATCGATTTCGATTCGCTCACCAAGCTCGCGCATCATCTCGCGGACAATGGACACGACGGCCTGCTGGTCAACGGCACGACCGGCGAGTCGGCGACCACCACCGACGACGAGGATTACGACTGCGTCGAGGCCGTTGTCAAGGCCGTCGGCGACAGGGTCAAGGTCATGGCCGGCTGCGGCACGAACGACACCGAGCACTCCGCCCGCGCGGCTCGGGAGATGGCCGCCCGCGGGGCGCACAGCCTCCTCGTCGTCACTCCGTATTACAACAAGCCGACCCAGGCCGGGATCATCGAACACTTCCGCCAGATCGCCGAGGCGGGCGGCGGCCTGCCGGTCATGGCCTATGACATCCCGGGGCGCACCGGGACCGCGCTCACCTCGGACACGATCCGCGAACTAGCGAAAATCGAGGCGGTCAAGGCGGTCAAGGACGCCAAGGGCGACCTCTTCGAGGCGACCCGCCTGCAGTCGGAGACGGACCTCTTGTGGTACTCCGGCGAGGACGAACTCAACCTCGCGCACCTCGCGCAGGGCGCATCGGGCGTGGTGTCGGTGGTCGGGCACCTGGCCGGGAACCAGTACCGCGAGATGATCGACGCGATCGACTCCGGAAACCTGTCGCAGGCGCGCGATATCCACCGCCGTCTCGTGCCGCTGGTCGACGCCATCATGCACACCTCGCAAGGGGCGATCCAGGTCAAGGCGGCGCTGAAGATGCAGGGGGTCATCGAATCGGACCATCTGCGCATGCCGTTGTTGCAGGGCCCTTCGTCCCATAAGGACAGAATCTCGGCGGCGCTGGAGGCGGCAGGGCTATGACCGGCAAGCGGGGGCTCCGCTCCTACAACGGGCATCGGCTGGTGCTGGCCGGGAGCGGAGTTCTCACGCGCGAATCCCGGCTTGGATTCGACGTCGATGCCGAGGGGCTCGACGGTACACGCTGGACATTCCGCTGTGCGTACCGCGGGCGCCGCCTCTACCTCGCCTACGACGAGTACGGGCAGGTCGTAGGCGAGTTCTCCCGGCCGCTGCTCTTCGGCCGCACCAGTTCGCTCACCTGGTACGGCACCGACTTCGATTTCACGCCGTCCTCGCTTCTGCGCAAGGATTGGTCGTTGTATGACGGCGGGGAAACCGAAATCCTCTCGGTCCACGCGCATTCGATGATCGGCAAACACAAGGTGTCGCTTCAGCGCACGGATGCGCCCGTCGGTGCACAGAACCCGAACGGTCTCGAGCTCTTCTGCTCCTGGCTCGCGACGCGCTTCTCCCTCGAGCGCATCCGCCTCGCCGGCGCGTAGCCGACCAGCCGCGCCCGGTGGCGCTACTGCACCTCGCCGAGCCGCTTCTTCTCCTGCACGGCCTCGCGCCCGCGCAGCATCTGGTTCGTGATCGCCATGAGTGGCCGTTCCTTGCCGAACAGCTGGAAGGCCCACGAAGCCGCGACGAGGAAGCGGTTCGAGAAGCCGACGAGCCCCATGAGGTGCACCCACAGCCACATCGCCCACCCGACGATTCCGTAGACGCGGACCTTGCCGAACAGGTCCGCCACCGCGGAATACTTGGCGACGGTGGCCATCGAGCCAAGATCGGAGTAGACGAACGGCTCCCTTTCAGACACCGTCTCCTCGCCGTCAATCAGCGCCGCGATGCGCCTACCGGCATACTCGCCGCCTTGGATGGCGCCTTGGGCGAGGCCGGGAACGCCCTCGACCGCGGCCATGTCGCCGACACAGAAGACCTCGGGATGTCCGGGAAGGGTGAGGTCCGGCTGCACGTGCACGCGGCCGGCGCGGTCGACCTCGGCGCCCGAGGCCTCGGCGACGTGCCGTGCCAGCGGGGACGCCTCGACCCCGGCGCCCCAGACCTTGCAGGACGCGGGGATCTTGCGCGTCTCGCCGGTCTTCTTCTCCTTGACCGTGACGACGTGGCGATCGATGTCGACCACTCGCGTCTCGGACATCACCTCGACGCCGAGTTTGTTCAGAGTCTTGCGGGCGTGTTTGCCCAGTTGCGGACCGAAGGAGGAGAGCACTTCCTTGCCCGAGTCGACGAGGATCACGCGCGCGTCGGCGGGGTTGATGTTGCGATAGGCGCCTACGAACGTCTCATTCGCGAGCTCGCCGATCTGGCCGGCCATCTCCACGCCGGTCGGGCCGCCGCCGACGACCACGAAGGTGAGCAGCCGCCGCCGCTCCACCGGATCGGTGCACGTCTCGGCGCGTTCGAAGGCGTTGACGATGCGGCTGCGGATCTCGAGGGCATGGTCGATGGTCTTGAGCCCGGGAGCGAACTGCGCGAAATGCTCATTGCCGAAATACGACTGGTTTGCGCCGGCGGCGATGATGAGCGAATCGTAGGACAGCGGAATCTGGATCTGACCGCCATCGATGCCGGGCGATTCGAGCATGAGCGAACGCGACTCGAGATCGATGTGGGTCACCACGCCGAGCAGGGGACGCGCGTTCTTCTGCTTTTCCAGCACCATTCGCGTGAGCGGGGCGATCTGTCCGACCGAGAGCATGCCCGTGGCCACCTGGTAGAGCAGCGGCTGGAACAGGTGGTAGCCCACTGCGGACACCATCGTCACGTCGACATCGGCATCGGCGAGGGACTGCACCGCCGAAAGCCCGCCGAAGCCGGAGCCCACGACGACCACATGGTGCCTTCCGGTGGGGGCATTCGAATGAGGGGAATCCGTGGGCATCGGTCCTTCTTTCGCGCCTTGGGGGCTTGTCGGTCGCACGTGATGTTACTGGCGAGGGGCCTGCTGCGCGCGCCAAGCCGGTCATATCGAGGGGTTCGTCCTGCATACGAGGAAAATTCTCACCACTGCCATGCTGCATTCGAGTCCCACTTGTGACACAATCGTTACGTTCATTGGCGCGCGTGGTTGCGCGCACGGCTAAATCACTTATGGAGTACGCATGAGCCTGGATCGCCGATCCTTCCTTCGCCGCACGGGCATCGGGGCCGCAGCAGCGGGTGCCGTCGCCGCGGGCCTGGCGCCGTCCGCCAACGCGCAGTCCTCGGTTCCGGGTCTGCCGGAGCTCTCCGGGCTCCTTCCGGGTGGCGGTCCCATCACCAACGCCGGGTCCAGCCCGCAGCTCGGTACGATCATCGACTACTCGGCGGGCGTCCCGTCCGCCGGCGCCGTGCGCGGAGCGGGCCACATGGGCGCCATCCGCTACTGCTCGAATCGCCGTCCCGGCGCCGAGTGGATGCTGGGCAAGCCGCTCGCTCGCCCCGAGGCAGATGACTTCCGCGCCAACGGCCTGACGGTGACGTCGTGCTACCAGTACGGCAAGGACGCCACCGCGGACTGGCGCGGCGGCGAAGGCGCAGCCAACCACCACGCCCCCATCGGCATCGGCATCCACTACGGTGCGGGCGGACCCGCTGGTTCCGCCATGTACGTCGCCATCGACGACAACCCCAGCCGCTGGGAATTCGACAACCAGATCGCGCCATACCTGCGCCGCTGGGACCAGCTGCTTCGCGGCGCGGGCCTGGTGCTCGGCGTGTACTGCAACGCCCCGACGATCGACTGGTGCCGCGGGCAGAATCTCGGCACCTACTACTGGCAGCACGGCTGGGGCTCGAACGGCATCATCCACCCGCTCGCCACGATGTACCAGATCCCCGGGCATTACCCGAACATCGGCGGGATTTCCTCCGACGTCAACCGCGTGTACTCGGTCAACTATGGCCAGTGGGGCACCAGCGGGGGCTTCTCCCTCCCGCCGCTGCCGCAGCTTCCGGAGCTGCCGGACTTGGGATCTGTTCAGGGATAGTTATATTGCCATAAGATACGTTGCAGCCGCCTCTTAGTTCGACTTCCTAACCGTCGGGCGGCCGAACGAGGAGTATCTCTATGGCGCTTCGCCCGTCCCCGTCCACCTTTTTTCGCGCACTGACGTGCGCCGTTATCGCCCCGGCGCTGGTCTTCACGGCCGCACCCGCCGGGGCGCAGGTGTCTGATTCACTGGATCAGCTCCAGGGCTCGCTGTCGGGCGAGGACGGATTCACCGCGTCGGTGTCGGATTCGCTCGGTTCGGCGGGGCCGGACACCTCTACCCAGATCCTCGGCTCCTCTGGCCATCCGCTGTTTGCCGGCTCGACCGGCATCGGCTCGATCGCCGCGGTCGGTATCTCCCCGGCGATCCTCGGGCCGGAAGCCGGGAAGATGCCCGATTCGGATCCTTCTCTCGCGGACGACGATATCCACGTGGTCCGGCAGATCGACCGCAACGAGGCGCTCGACGGGAACTACGGCGACCCGGTGATCCAGGGCTCGATCGACAAGCTGCGCAGCGATGAGCGCTACGAGCAGTGGGAGATCGCCTATGGCCCTATGAAGCGCAAGATCAAGGTCGAGGTGTACCGGGCGGCGGGAGGCGGCGAGGCGCCGAACCTGTACCTTCTCGACGGCGTCGGCGCGTCCGATCCGAGCGGCTTCGCCCAGCGCGGGGTTTTCGACACGTTCAAGGACGCGGGCGTCAACGTCATCGTCCCGACCCAGGGGCCGGGCGCCATGTGGGCGGACTGGGAACAGGAGGACGACGCCCTCGGTATCAACAAGTGGGAAACATTCATCACCCAGGATCTTCCCAAGGTACTCGCCGGCGACGAGATCGACCTGAAACACAGTGGAAAGACCGGCATCGGCGGCGTGTCCATGGGTGCTTCCGCTGCGATGTCGATGGCCGCACGTCACCCCGGGAAATACGACGCGGTTGCCGGCATCTCCGGCTGCTACGAGACCAAGGGGCTGGGCAAGATCCTCGCCGATTTCACCGTCGCCTCGCGTTCGGGCGACATCGACAACATGTGGGGCGAGTACCCGAACGAGACGTGGGAGGCACACGACCCCACGATCAATTCCGACAAACTGCGGGGGACGAAGGTTTTCTTCTCCTCGGCCACGGGGGCGGCGGCCCCGAACGAGCTCGCCACCTACGACTACAACCCGCTGCACTACACCCAGGGGCTCTTTCTCGAGCAGGCGGTCAACGTCTGCACCAACCGATTCCACCGCGCGCTCGACCGCGAGGACATCGACCACGAGTTCACGCTGGTCCCGCAGGGCATGCACAACTGGTGGACGTTCGCGGGGCAGATGCCGGCGGCCTGGGAGTCGATCCGCGGAACTCTCGGGGCATAGATTCACGCTGATCTGAAGTATTGTGGGCGAAGTGACTAGCACGCATCACGACGCCAACGCCTCTGCATCCGTGTGCACCGCCGACCCGTCGACGGCCACCCGGGTGTGGGACCAGCTGTCCGAAGACGCCCGTATGTCCAGGGACGAGCCGCTCGTTGCGGGGCTCGTTCTCGACCTGATCGACGGGTGCGACACCTTCGCGGAGTCGCTCGCGAGACTGGCCGCGGCGAGGATCGCGACGCCGGAGATCCCCCGCCACGTCCTCACCAAGGAGATCCACGCGGTGCTCGCAGCGCACCCGCCGCTCATGGACGCGGTCGCGGCGGACCTGCAGGTCTCGTTCGAGCGTAACCCCGCGTACCCGAACCACCTCGTGCCGTACCTCTTCGCCAAGGGGTTTCTCGGTTTCCAGATCCACCGGGTCGCGCACGAGATGTGGAACGCCGGCCGCGTGATGGCCGCCTCGTTCCTCCAATCCCGGGTGTCCGAGGTATTCGCCATGGACATCCATCCGGCCGCGCGCGTCGGGTCGGGGATCCTGGCCGATCACGCCACGGGCATCGTTATCGGCGAGACCGCCGTCATGGGTGATTGTGTGTCGATTCTCCAGGGCGTGACTCTCGGCGGAACAGGTAAGGAGGACGGCGACCGCCACCCCAAGGTGGGCAATGGTGTGCTGCTGTCCGCGGGCAGCAACATCATCGGCAACATCTCGATCGGCGACAACGCGAAGGTCGCTGCCGGCTCGGTCGTGCTTTTCGACGTGCCCCCGTTTACGACGGTCGCCGGGGTGCCCGCGAAGGTCGTACGGGTGGGCGAGCCCGACGTCATTCCTGCCGAGGACATGGACCAGAGCATCGCGAGGTGAGCGACGTGGCGACGAGGTCGATAGCGCTCCGCTCGGGGGCGCAGATGCCGATGCTCGGGCTCGGCACGTACAAGCTGGGCGCCGAGGGCTCGGATTCGCTCGCCGCGGACCGCGCCGCGCTCGAAACGGCGCTTGAACTGGGCTATCGCCATATCGACACCGCCACCGCGTACCACAACGAGCCCTTCCTCGGCGGCGTGCTGGACGGGTCCGGGGTCGACCGCGCGGAGCTTTTCCTCACGTCCAAGCTGCGCAACGCCGACCACGCCGAGGGTGAGTGGCGCGGCGCGCTGGAGCGCTCCCTCGAGGCGCTGCGCACCGACTATCTCGACCTGTACATGATCCACTGGCCGCTACCGGATCACGACCTGTATCTTTCTGCCTACGCAGAACTCGCCCGCGCTCGGGACGAAGGACTTATTCGTGACGTCGGTGTGGCGAATTTCCTCGCCCCTCACCTTGATCGCCTCGTGTCGGAGACCGGGGAGGCGCCGGCCGTCGATCAGATCGAGTTCCACCCCTCGTGGCACAACCCGGACACCGTCGCCAGCTGCGCGGAGCTCGGCGTGGCAGTGGAGGCGTACTCGCCCTTGTCGCGGGGAGCGGATTTCGGCGCGGAGCCCGTGGCCGCGGCGGCCTCCGCGCATGGCGTTCCCGCCTCGCAGGTGGTGCTCGCCTGGGCATTGCAGCAGGGGGTGTCGGTGATTCCCAAGTCTGCGAATCCCGAGCGGCTCGCGGAGAACTTCGCAGTCGCCGACACCACTCCGCCGTTCGAGCTTTCTGCCGAGGAAATCGCGGCGATCTCCGCGCTGGAGGGCCAGAACCAGATCGGACACGACCCGAACACCTACGCCGGGATGCAGCGGTAGGAGTACGAGCCGCCGAGCGGCCGGAACGAACGTCGACGAACAAGAAGAAGCGGCCCACCTTCTCGGTGGGCCGCTTCTTGGATATCGGGTGTGCTACTTGAGCGAGGCGATGGCCGAATCGTAGTCCGGCTCCTCGGTGATCTCGGGAACGAGCTGGCTGTGGACGACCGTGCCGTCCTCGTCGTAGACCACGACGGCACGAGCGTTGAGTCCGGCCATCGGGCCGTCGACGAGCGAGGTGCCGTAATCGGTGCCGAACGAGGAGCGGAACGTCGAGCCCGTACGCACGTTCTCGATGCCTTCGGCGCCACAGAAACGAGCGGCTGCGAACGGGAGGTCCGCGGAGACGCAGACGACCTCGGTGTTGTCGAGACCGGCGGCGAGCTCGTTGAACTTGCGCACCGAGGCCGCGCAGACGCCTGTGTCCACGGACGGGAAGATGTTGAGCACGACGCGCTTGCCGGAGAGGTCCGAGCTGTACAGAACCGACAGGTCAGAGCCCACGAGCTCGAAAGCGGGAGCAGCGGTTCCGCTGGCCGGGAGGTCGCCGACGGTGTTGACGGGATTGCCCTTGAGTGCAGTAGTAGCCATACCTTCGTTGTACCCGAAACAAGGAGGCGGTGTCG
The DNA here is from genome assembly GCF_001659785.1 of Dietzia timorensis. Taxonomy (NCBI): domain Bacteria; kingdom Bacillati; phylum Actinomycetota; class Actinomycetes; order Mycobacteriales; family Dietziaceae; genus Dietzia; species Dietzia timorensis. The sequence goes on along the minus strand of NZ_CP015961.1, from coordinate 3,372,486 downwards.
CAGCTCACCCACGAATTATTAAGAATCGGCGACAAGTTGGTCACAAAACGATTGGCAGCGGCGATGTAGCCAGGTAGCGTGGCGCACGCGTATAGACAACTCTAGTCACATTTGTCACAGCCGGGGATTGCGCCGCCCCGGATATCGGAAGGCTTGCTGTCCATGGTCAACATCTCCGAGACCCGCCCTTCGCGGCGGCGTCCCCTGCTCCGTGCCGCTGCGGCCACCGTTGCCGCCGCCGGCATGGTCTTCACCGGCGCGACGACGGCGACTGCGCAGTCGCTGGAAATGCCCTCGGACAACGCCCTATTCAACGGCGGCCTCTCCCTGGCGTGCCAATACGCGCCCGCGGACATGCTCGAACGGTGTGGTCAATACGAGCACTTCAGTTCGGACAGTCCGGCCGTCCTCAGCGTCAACCCGTTCACCACGTACATCGTGGTGCTCGGCGCCGGCCTCTACGAGGACGGATCGATTCGTCCGGTCCTCGAGCAGCGCCTGCAGGCCGCGCTGCGGCTCGCCAACCAGTACCCGACCGCGCCGATCATCGTCACCGGCGGCGTGCCGCAGAATGGTGTCACCGAGGCGCGCGCGATGAACGACTGGCTCGTGGGCGCCGGTGTGTTCCCGGGCCGGATCACCCAGGAGGATCGCTCGGGGAGCACCGTGCAGAACGCGCAATTCTCCAATCGAATCCTCGAAGAGCGCGGTGCCACCGCGGCCGTTGTTGTCACCAACGACTTCCACCTGAACCGCGGCGTGCTCAACTTCCGCCAGGCAGTGGGCGGCAGGATCCCCATCACCGGCGTCGTCGCCTAAAGCCCTCTTGGGGGCAATGCGCGGGTTCTCGGGCATAGATGTGAGTTGCCTCACTATAATTGCCGGTTATGGCTGTTTCAGTGAAGAAGGAAATCGATATCGCGGCCTCGGTGCCCGAAGTGATGGAGGTCCTCGCCGACGTCGAGTCGTTGCCCACGTGGTCGACGGCCCACACGTCCGCGGAGATTCTCGACAAGGACGAGGAGGGGTGGCCTCTCAAGGTGCGAGAGGTCATCTCCCAGTTCGGCGTCAAGGACACGATGGTCCTCGACTACGAGTGGTACGAGGGCGAACTCTCGTGGACCCTCGCCGAGGAGAGCTCCGCACAAAAGGCTCAGGAGTGCCGTTACCAGCTCACCGATAATGGCGACGGGACGACGCACGTCGAGTTCGACCTCACCGTCGAGCTCAAGCTCAAGCTGCCCGGTCTCGTGGTGAAGCAGGGGCAGAAGCTCGCCGCCGATACCGCGACCAAGGGCTTGAAAAAGGAGACCGAGCGTCGTTACGGCTAGTCTCGCGCGGCGTCGAGACGATCGACCGCCTCGCGCGCCTCGCGTGCCGGCACCTGCCCGGGCGCCGAGGCCGCCGCGACCGTGCAATACGTGGCGCACGAACCGAAGGCGGGCGCCGCGACTCGGGTGACCTGCCCGAGGCCTCCCATCGCGATGGCTATCAGCGGGACCTCCGACTCCTCCGCGGCCAGCGAGGTGGCATACATCAGCTCGGTGACGTCGGACGCCGAAGCGGGCATGACCGCGAGCTTGGCGACCGACGCCCCGGCCTCCGCCATCGCGGCGAACACCGCACGCACCTCGTCCGCAGGCAGCGCGCGATCGAAGTGATGCTCCGATAACACGACGGGCGTGCCCGCGCGTCGGCATGCGTCGAGGGCCGCCGCGGCGAGGGTATGGGAGCGCTCGACGTCAACAAGCGCCACACCCTGCGCCCGGGCGAGCCGAGCAACCAGAGCGAGGTAGTTGTCCGGCAGGTCCGGGCTGGCCGCGGGAGGATTCGGGCGCAGCTCCGGTCTGCCCTCCTCCGCCGGGGTGCGGTATGTGGCAAGGATCGGCATGCCCGGCAGCAGGTCGGCGATGACGGCGAGGGCCGCGTCGATCTCGCCTTCGTGGGCGGCCGGTTCGAATCGATCGACCCGCCACTCGACGAGGTCGACAATCCCCGGCCCCAGCGCCGCGATCTGCTCGCATTCGGAGCGCAGCCCCGCGGTTTCGGCGGAGACGAGCGGGACGATGACGGCGGTGCGCCCGGCGCGCAAAGGGGCGGGAAAGCTCGGCATGGTTATCGAGCTTTCCCGCCCCGTGAGCGATTCGTCAACCCGCGCAGTTCTGTGGTGCAGGCCGGTCGAGCACGCGATCGACGAGGTAGTCGTTCACCGTGTTGATGTTGGTGAGATACGGGGTCATGTGATTGATCGCCGAACGCGGGACGATCGGCGGGAGCCCGTCGGTGACGAACTCGACGTCCGTGCCCCCGGCGCACCACGTGGCCGCGGCATTCTTGATCGGCTCGTAGGGGATGACGTCGTCGTTGAGGTTGCCCTGCAGGCGAACCGGGACCGCGGGTGCCTTCTGCCCCAGCCGTTGACTGTCCATGAGCTCGCGCAGTTCCGGGCGCCGCTCGATGATCTGGTCGAGGGATTCGCCGGTGGCGGTGAACTCGTTGGTCGACCTCAGCGGGAAGGTGAGGATCGAGTCGCCGATGCACTGGTTCGCCGTCTTGTCGAGCATGTGGCGACCCGCGTCGCTGAGCTCCTCGTCGAGCACGGTCTCGAGCTCGGGTTCGGCGGCGACGAAGGAGTTGACCGCGTAGCCGATGACTCCGGCGATGAGATTGCCGTCGACCTGCTTGAGCGTGGCGCGCAGATCGAGCGGCGGTGCGGAGGCGTTGACGCCCTTGAGGTTGAGCTCGGGCGCGTACTCGGGTGCGGCTTCGGCTCCAGCGGCGGCCGCGCCTCCGCCCTGCGAATAGCCGGTGACAACGACCGGGGATTCGGGCGACAGGCGGCCATCGGACGCCGCGATCGCCGAGCGCGCTCCGTCGAGCACGGCGTGGGCCTGGGCGTCGCTGTGGACGTAGGTGTGCTGCCCCGGCGTGCCGAGGCCCTCGTAGTCGGTGACGAGCACGTCGAAGCCGCGGTCGACAAGCGTCCACGCGGCGAGCGCCTCGTAGCCCGGGGACAGGCTCGGAGGGGACGTGGCCACGTTGATGCCGGTCTCGAAGTTGCGGGAGGGCGCGCACTGGTCGCCGGCGCCCTGGGTGCCCGGGGCGACGACGGCGAGCGGGCGCTCGCCGCCCGGCGCGGGTGCGGTGGAGCGGATGTAGGTGCCGGTGACGGGCACCTCCCCGCCGCGCGCGCCCACAGAGGTGTACATGATGCGCTGCGCATCGCCCTTCCACAGTCCCGGGAGTCCATCGAGCGCGAGGTGCATGGGCTCGGAGCGAATGATCTGTCCGGTCTCCCCACCGGGGAGTTCGGCCGGGGGTGCATAGAAATCGGGATGGGTGAAGCCGTTATCGGACACCGACTGGGCGGAGGCCGTCGGCGCCATCGCCGCAGCGCCGGTGCCGGCGAGCGCAAGTGCGCACGTGCCTGCCGCGATGGTCCGGAGCCCTCGGCGAAGGGCTGAGGGCGTTCGCGACGCGCCTGCGTCAGGCGGAGTGAGCTGAGTCGTATTCATGGCGCTCACGATACGAATTTCGACCCCCGCCCGAGGGCTTTTCGGGGTTTTCGTTCCGCGCGAGTCGGTGCCGGAGTGCCTTGTGTGTGGAGGTGCTAGAGAAGGCCGAGTTCGCGCCCCTTGGCGACTGCGGCTGTGCGCGAGGAGACGTCGAGCTTGCCGAACACGTGAGTGAGGTGAGTTTTGATCGTCGCCTCGGAGACGCCGAGCTCGCGCGCGATCTTCCGGTTCGTCTCGCCCGACGCGACCGCCTTGAGGACCTCGTGCTCGCGCGGCGAGAGCTCGGTGTCCGGATGCGCCTGACGGCCGGTGCGCAGGTTACCCATCAGCGTCGCCTGCACGGCCGGGGCCAGCGCCGATTCGCCACGCGCCGCCGCGCGGATCGCCCCGACGAGCTGATCGGGTTCGGCATCCTTGAGCATGTAACCAACCGCGCCGGCCTCGATGGCGCCGAGGATCTCGGGGTCGGAATCGTAGGCCGTGACCACGAGCACCGCGGGCGCGTCCTCGCGGGACCGGATCGCGCGCGTCGCCTCCACCCCGCCCGGGGTAGAGCCCAGCTCTCCGACCTCCCCGAAGCGCAGGTCCATGAGGACGACATCGATGTCGCCGATGCGGGCGCGCTCGATTGCCGCCTTCGACGTCGACGCCTCGGCGACGACCTCGAGATCGTCCTCGGCCCCGACGAGTGCGGCGAGGCCGCGTCGGACGACCGCGTGGTCGTCCGCGAGAAGTAACCGGATCGTGCTCATCGCGTGGAATCCTCCTTCGAGGCCGCAGCGAGGTCGCCGTCGCCTGCGACCATTCGTACAGGTGCGGTGGCGCCCAGGACCGTTCCCACCCCGGGCTGGGAGTCGATGCTCAGCCGGCCGCCGAGCTCGTCGAGACGTAGGCGCATGTTCTCGAGCCCGAAACCCTCGGCCTCGCCCAGCCGGGCGGTGTCGAAGCCGGTTCCATTATCGCGGACGATCAGCTCGATGCCGTCGCGGGCGCGGGTCGCCGAGACCTCGATCTGCGTCGCATGTCCATGCCGCACCGCGTTCGACACCGCCTCCTGTGCGATCCGCACGAGCGCCGAGGACACCCGCACCCCGCCGTCGACGTCCCCGGTGCCCGTGACCCGCACGCGCGGGCGGGTGCCGTCCGGGAGTGCGGGCGCGTGCAGTGCGACGCGCTCGAGCGCACCCGCGAGCGTCGTACCCTCGAGTACCGCCGGGCGCAGGGCGGCGACGACCCGGCGAGCCTCGTGCAGCGAATTTCCCGCCGTCTCGCGGGCCAGGCGGATGTCGTCGATCGACGGGTGCTCGGGGGCCGAACGCTCGACGGCGCGCAGCAGCATCTGGATGCTCGCCAATTCCTGTGCGATGGTGTCGTGGATTTCCCCGGCCAGCCGCGTCCGCTCGGCCTCCTGTCCCGCCGCACGCTCTTTCGCCGCGAGCTCGGCCCGTGTGTCCATGAGCGAGCGATAACCGACGGCCACCGCGATCGCCGCGGCCGCCGCGACCGTCGGCCCGGCGACTCCACCGATCGTCCACTCCTGTTGGGTGCCAATGGTGACCACGGCGATCACACAAACGAGGACCACCGCGAGCGAGCCCGAACGTAGCGGCAGCACGTGCAGGCACAGGAAGAACAGCGGGAACGCGAGGTAGGCCGCCGAGGGAACGTGGACGATGAGCAGCGTCCACAGCACAACGAGAGCCGCGACCCACAGGAGCGCCCCCTGTCCGCGGGCCAGGCGCGGCAGGACCGCCCCGAGGCCGTAGACCAGGAGCAGGCAGGATGCGGCGGCGAGAGAGAACAGCCGTTCGCCGTCATCCAGCGAAAAGGCCTGTACGACCGCGACCAGCCACAGTCCCGCGAACAGGGCGTGCAGCGCCCAGTTGAGGGCGAGCATGACGTGGTCGGGCGCCTGGTGCGCGGTGCCTGATGGGGCGTCGATCATGCCCCTGAACTTACGTGTTCTCCCGATGCGAATCAGCGTGTACGGGTTACGCGGGGCGGAACGTGGAGGACAATGGGGGCGGAAGACGTGCGCAGGGCACGGGAGTAGACGCTCGAATCGAGGAGGTGCGCCCGAAAATGCGAGTGGCATTGGCGCTGGGATCCGGCGGTGCGCGCGGGTACGCGCACATCGGCGTGATCCGCGAGCTCGAGGCGCGGGGGCACGAGATCGTGGCGATTTCCGGGTCGTCGATGGGTGCGGTTGTCGGCGGACTTTATGCCGCGGGCAAGCTCGACGAGTTCGAGGAGTGGGTGCGCCCGCTGACGCAGCGCGATGTCGTGCGGCTCATCGATCCGGCCCTCACCGGCGGTGGCGCGATGCGCGCACGGCGGGTGATGCAGCGCTTGTCGAAGATCCTCGACGGCGCACGCATCGAGAACGCCCGCATCCCGTTCACCGCCGTGGCGACGGACATGCATTCGCGGCGCGAGGTGTGGTTCACGCGCGGGCCGATGGACGTGGCGATGCGCGCCTCTTTCGCGATTCCCTCGGTGATCACGCCCGCTGTGGTGGGGGAGCGGCTGCTTATTGACGGCGGGGTGATGAACCCGGTGCCGGTCGAGCCGCTGATCGCGACGAACGCGGACATCATGGTCGCCGTCTCGCTCACCGGTCGGCGTGGAGATGCCCTCGGCTCGGTGATCAACGAGTCCTCCGACGAGGCCGAGGAGGACATCGAGGCGAAGGTGAAGAAGGCCGACGATGCCCCGCACCGGATCGAGGACCGGGCGACGCGGCTGCGGGCGGCGACCTCGGAGATGTTCGACCGGGAGATGACCCGCTTTATCGCCAACCGCCTACTGCCCGCGCTCGAGGACTGGGAGGTCGGCAAGACCCAGGCGGGCACGAAGGTGCGTAAGCGGCTCGCCGGCAAGGTCTCGCCCGAGATGGTCGCAGACGCCGGCGCCACGTCGAACTACGACGCCGCGGAGGAGATGGTGAGCGACGAGCTCGACCACGCGATCTCGCCCGGCGCGGTCGCGGAGACGTACGGTACGCTGCCGAAATCTCTGGGCATGTTCGACGTCGTCGTGCAGGCGCTCGACGCGGTCGAGGCCGTGATCACCGGGTACCGCCTCGCCGGGAACCCCCCGGATATCCACATCTCGGTGCCGGCGAGCACGTGCACCGCGTTCGACTTCCACCGCGCCGAATACGTGATCGGCGTCGGGCACGACCTATGTACCGAGGCGTTGGACCGCGAAAAGCTCTAGGGCGACCGATGGGGAAATCGCCGGTAACGAGGATGTGAAAAACGCCCCTTCCGCTTGGCGGCGCCGCGAGCGGCGGGTCTACTGTGGTCGGTATGGCATCAACATCCCTCGCGCAGTCCGGCACGGCACAGTCCACGCTCATCGTCGGGGAGAGTGCACATGCCGAGGGAGTCGAGCGGATGCTCGCGAGCTTCCGCGCCATTCCGGCCGAGCGCCGCGTTCGCCTGGCGAAGAAAACCTCTAACCTGTTCCGCGCCCGCCAGTCCGCGCAGGGCCCGGGGCTCGACACCTCGGGGCTCACGAAGGTCATCTCGGTCGACCCGGAAGCTCGCACCGCGGACGTGCAGGGCATGTGCACCTACGAGGATCTCGTCGACGCGACGCTACCGTTCGGTCTCATGCCGCACGTGGTGCCGCAGCTCAAGACGATCACCCTCGGCGGCGCCGTCACCGGGCTCGGGATCGAGGCCACCTCGTTCGCGCTCGGCCTGCCGCACGAATCGGTGCTCGAAATGGATATCCTCACCGGCACCGGCGAGATCGTCACGGCCCGGCCCGGGGGCAGCGAGCGCGAGCAGTCCCTCTACCGCGGATTCCCCAACTCCTACGGTTCGCTCGGGTATTCGCTGCGCCTGAAGATCACGCTCGTACCGGTGGCCGAGTACGTGGCAGTGCGCCACGTCCGCTTCCACGACATCGCCGAACTGACGAAGGCGCTGGACTCCGCCGTCACAAATAAGGCCTATGACGGCGAGGGCGTCGACTTTATCGACGGCGTCGTGTTCTCCGGCGACGAGATGTACCTGAGCTTCGGCCGAATGGTGTCCGCGGACGAGATCGGGGCGGACTCTCGGCCCTCGCGCTACGACGGCATCGGCGACAAGCAGGCGATCTACTATCGATCGCTGCAGCACCCCTCCGGCGTGGCCACCGACGTGCTGCGGATCCGCGACTACCTGTGGCGCTGGGACACCGACTGGTTCTGGTGCTCCCGGGCCTTCGGCACGCAGAACCCGAAGGTGCGCAAATTCTGGCCGCAGCAGCTGCTGCGCTCGTCGTTCTACTGGAAAATCATCGGACTCGACCACAAATACGACCTCGGCAATAAGATCGGCGCGCTCAAGGGCGAGGGCCCGCGTGAGCGCGTGGTGCAGGATGTCGAGGTGACCATCGACCGGCTGCCGGATTTCATCTCCTGGTTCCTGCGCGAGGTGCCGATCGAGCCGCTGTGGCTGTGCCCGCTGCGACTGCTCGACAAGGGCGATGCCACCACGGCCGGGGCTGGTCCCGGCGCGGGTAGGCCGTGGCCGCTGTACCCTCTCGAATCAGGAACCACCTACGTCAACATCGGTTTCTGGTCGTCGGCCCCGATCGAGCCGGGCACGAGCGAGAACGCGTGGAACGTGCGTATCGAAGAAGAGGTGTCGAAGCTCGGCGGACACAAGTCCCTGTACTCCGATGCCTTCTACGACGAAGCGACCTTCGCCGCGCTTTACGGCGGGGAGCACGCCGACCGACTCAAGGCGGAATTCGACCCCGACGGGCGGTTCCCCACGTTGTATGACAAGACCGTGCGCGCACGGTGATTCGCGGCGAGCGGCGCACATTCGCGTCGCCGGCGCGTCGAGACTGATAGCGATAAAAAGATAAAGCACTTTCGGAGGTAGAGCGTTGTTGATGGGGCGCAAGGCCGGCACCGGAGCCGAGCCGATGACGATTGGCGAGATCATTTCTTCCGTTGCCGACGGTGAGGCGTCGCCGGTGCGCATCGAGGCTTACGACGGCAGCTCGTTCGGGCCTGCCGTCTGCCCGTTGGTAGTGCGGCTTGTCTCTCCCGAGGCGCTGCAACAGTTCGTCCTCGCGCCCGGCGACCTCGGTCTGGCCCGCGCCTATCTCACCGGATCGATCGAGGTCGACGGGGTGCACCCGGCGGCGCCGCACGATATTTTCGGCGCGCTCGAGATCCTGCGCAAGAAGATGGCGCACAAGCCGGACCTCGCAACCGCGCTGCGCATCGCGAAGTCGGTGGGGTTGAAGAACGTCAACCCAGGCGTGCCGGTGCCGGAGATGGAAGTCATGCCGCCGTGGCGGCGTGCCCTCTCGGGTCTGCAGCGGCACTCCAAGGAGCGCGACTCGAAGGCCGTCTCGTACCACTACGACGTGTCCAACAAATTCTACGAGTGGGTACTCGGCGAGTCGATGACCTACACGTGTGCCTGCTACCCGAACGCCGGGGCCTCGCTGGAGACCGCGCAGGAAAACAAGTATCGCCTCGTGTTCGACAAGCTCGGGCTGAAGGCCGGGGACCGGCTTCTCGACGTCGGTTGCGGTTGGGGCGGAATGGTGCGCTACGCGGCACGCCGCGGCGTGCACGCGATCGGCGTGACCCTATCGAAAGAGCAGGCCAGCTGGGCACAGGCCGAGATCGAGAAGCAGGGCCTGGGCGAGTTCGCCGAGGTGCGGCTGCAGGACTATCGCGACGTGCCCGAGGGGCAGTTCGATGCGATCAGTTCCATCGGCATCACCGAGCATATCGGCCGCGATAACTACTCGTCGTACTTCGGCAAGCTGCGCAGCCTGCTCAAGCCCGGCGGGCTGCTACTCAACCACTCGATCACGCGGCCCGAGAACTCGCGCACGACGAAGGCCGGAGCCTTCATCGATCGCTACATCTTCCCAGACGGCGAGCTCGCCGGGCCGTCGATCATCTCGGCCGAGGCCGAGAACGCCGGTTTCGAGACCATCCACTCCGAGAACCTTCGCCCCCACTACGCCTTCACGCTGCGCGATTGGTGCAAGAACCTAGAGGCCCACTGGGACGAGGCGGTCGAGGAGGTCGGCCTACCGATGGCGAAACTGTGGGGCCTGTACATGGGCGCGTGCCAGTACGGATTCGAGACCAACGTGATCCAGCTCCACCAGTTCCTGCTCGTCAATCTTGACGACGAGGCGGGGAAGTCGTGGACGGTGCCGCTGCGCCCCTGGTGGGAGGCCTAAGGCGAAGCCTTGGTGATGTCGGGGAACGGCGAGGCTTCCTCCAGCTCGAACGCGATCTGCAGCAGAGTGGCCTCGTCCCCGCGGGCAGCGCTGAAGTGCACCGAACCGGGCATGCCGTTGCTCGTCGCGCCGTGAGGAAGCGAGATCGCGGGCCCGCCGCCGACGTTGTTGAACGGAGTGAAGCTGACGTACTTCTCGAGCCGATCGAACAGTTCCTCGAAGCCGAGTGCCGGCGACATGACGCCGAGCTTCGGCGTGGGGTGGCTCAGCGTCGGGCTGAGGATGAGGTCGAGATCCTCGAACGCCGCGTCGTAGAGCGCGGGTATCTCGCGAAGACGTCGCACCGCGGGCGCAGTCTTGTGGATGTTCTTGGCCCAGTGCTTGGCGAGTCCCTTGGTGAACGGGTCGAGCTTACGAGGATCGAAATGCCGGCCGTGGCTCAGAGTGCTCTCGAGCATGAGGAGCGCCGCAGACAGGCCCCAATACAGCGTGAAGTCGCGGGAGAACTGCACACCGGCGGGCGGGGCGATCTCGCTGACGCGGTGCCCGGCGGCGACGAGAAGCTCCGCTACGGAATCCACGGTGGCGACGACCTCTGGGGCGACAGTGGTGAGGTCGGAGGTGCGCAGCACCCCGATCTCAAGGCGCCGTTCGCCGGGACCGGTGACGTTGCCGATACGCGGCAGGTCGGGGCTCGGCGCTGTGGCCTCCATTCCCGCCATGAACCGCGCGGTGTCCCGGACGGTACGGGTGAGCGCACCCTCGGCGACGAGATTCACCGGTAGCCGGCGTACACCGGGCTGGTCGAGATGACGCTCTCGGCTCGGCTTCAATCCGACGAGGCCGGCGGCCGCGGCGGGGATGCGGATGCTTCCTCCGCCGTCATTCGCGTGGGCTATCGGCAGGGCGCCCGAAGCGACGAGTGCCGCGGACCCGCCGGACGATGCGCCGACGGAATAGTAGGTGTTCCAGGGGTTGCGGGTGGGTTCGCGGTCGACCCATTCGGTGCTCGCGGTGAGCCCGTACTCGCAAAGCGTCGTCTTGCCGAGAAGCGCGAAACCCTGGGCGAGATACTGCGCGCCGGAGGGAAAGTCGACCTTCGCCGGATGCGGGCGGATGGCGGCCGAACCATGGCAGCTGGGCAGGCCGGCGATATCGGTGTTGTCCTTGACCATCGACGGCACGCCCGCGAACGGGCCGGACCCGAGCGAGCCGGACGTCTGCGCGCGGGCGCGGTCGAAACACTCGAAGGCCGTCGCACCCAGCTGCGGATTGACGCTCTCGACCCGGGCGATCGCGGCCTCGGCGGCCTCGGCCGCGCTCATCGCGCCCGCGCCGATCGCCTCGGCGATCCCGGTGGCGTCGAGTGTGCCCAGAGCGTCGTCGGTGAACGAATGAACTCGTGTTGCCATGGCCGAAAGTACCTCGCCTCGTGCGCCTCGACTCGCGGGATTAACACCGCGTGTCATTTTGGACGAGTGTACAAGAGGGGCTAGTACGGCGCCTGGGAAAGGAAGTTCGCGGCCATCGACACCGCCGGCTTGGAGCTGTCCGCCTCCTGCATGAGCACCGCGAACGCGAGGTCGCCGGCGTAACCGGTGAACCAGCCGTGCGGGTCGCCCATCCCGGTTTCCGCAGTTCCGGTCTTGCCCCGTAGGTCGGGGATTCCGCCGGCGCCCGTCCCGGTGCCCGAGGTGACGACCTGGCGCATGTAGTCCTGAATCGTGCTCGCCACGGCCGGGTCGAGCGGCGCCGGCGGGTTCGGGACGGTCGCGGGCTCGCCCTGGAAGAACGTGGGGAGCACGAGGTTACCGCCCGCGGCGACCGACGCCGACATCAGCGCGAGGCCGAAGGGGCTGGCCGTGACAGTGCCCTGTCCGATTGAAGCCTCGACGCGCGCCGGTCCCTGCTCGGCAACCGGCACCTCGCCCGTGTAGGCGTCGAGCCCCGGGATGGTCATCTCCGTGCCGATGCCGAGCTGGGCGGCGGTATCGCGCAGCGCGGTGTCGGTGAGCCCCGAGGACAGCATCGCCTGAGTCGTGTTGCACGAGCGGGCGAACGCGGTTCCCATCGAGACCTGGCCGAGCGCGAATTCGTCCTCGTTGGGGATCGTGCGCCCGTCGACGCTGGCTACGCCGGGGCACGAGACGGTGTCGTTCGCTCCGACGACGCCGGCGCCGAGCGCCGCCGAGGTCGTGACCACCTTGAACGTCGACCCCGGAGGGAAATGGCCCTGCAGCGCGACCGGGCCGAGCGAGCTCGCCGAGTCGTTCTGTGCGACGGCGACCACCTCGCCCGTGGACGACCGGATCGCGACGATCGACGATGCGAATCCGCTGCCGGAGACCGCCGATTGCGCCGCGGACTGGATAGCCGGATCGAGCGTGGTGGTGATGTCACCGATGGGCTCGGGCGCGGCGGACGCCAACTCTTCGCGGATGACGCCGGAGGAGGCGATTCCCGCGGACCATCCTCCGCGCTCGCCCATGCGTTCGCGCAGCGGCTCCTCGACCGAACTCATCGCGGGCGAGGGGAGCCCGACACTGATCAGCCTGTGGTCTTCGTCGAGGATCACGTTCTCGGTGCCAGCGAGCTGCTCCCGGATCGGCGCAATGTCCTCTTCGCGGAGGCTGACGACCGTGTAGTTCTCCGGTTCTTCCTCGCCGGATTCCGCGGCGCCGTCGATGGCGCGCTGGGCGCCGTCACGAATCGACTGTGCGGTGATTTCCGGAAATTGCTGCCCGACCAGTGCGGCTACCTGCTCGGGCGCCTGCGACTCCGGGCCGATCGCGGAGGTGGGGATCTGCACGTTGGTCACCGGCAACCACTCCATGGATGGCGAGCCGTCGGCGGCGAGGACGCGGCCCGAGTAGTCCAGCTCGTTCTTCAGCAGTAGCGAATCGCCCTCGCCGAAACGGTCGTCGAGCACGGCCGGGGACCACTCGACCTTCCACTCCTCGCCTACCTTCGTCATTTCGGCGGCACCCGTGCCGGTGATCGTGCGGGGGTTGCCGTCGCGGTCAGGGGCGAGATTCCACGTCATTCCCAGCGACACCGTTCCGTCCGGGAGGTCTCCGTCGCCACGATCGATCTCGAGGTCGGGACCCTGTTCGTCCGTTGTCAGCCCCGAAATCGATTTCTCGATGGACGCGCGCGCGGCTTCCGGATTGCTGGTCAGGACTGCCGCAGCCCCGGCGTCCTCGTTGTTCAACGCCTCGATAAAGGAATCGAGCTCGGACGATCCGTTGTCCGGGCTGAAGACCGAACAGCCACCGAGAGCAAGCGTCGCGGCAAGGGCGGCTGCGGAAAGCCGAGTCCATGGCCGACGGGAAGGACGAGTTACAGGTGCCATGGTTGCAAATACTAGGCACTTCGGAGGTCACGTGGAGGTGTGACGGTGCGTCGTTACGCCAATGTTAGGTATGAATATTTCGGCGGCGCTTAGAGTTTCGTCGTCCCTGCGCCGCGGATCTCGCGATGGATCGACTCCATCCTCTTATCGAGGAGGTTGGCGGTTTCTGCCGCCTCGGTAAGCTCGGCGAGCAGTCGGGAGGGGACATCGCGGTCGTATTTATAGAAGGTCTTGTGTTCCAGACTCGCCCAGAAGTCCATCGCGATCGTTCGGAATTGGATCTCCACCTTGACCGGCTCGGACCCCGTCGACAGGTGCACAGGGGTCTCCATGATCGCGTGCAGGCCGCGGTATCCGTTGGGCTTGGGTTCGGCGATGTAATCCTTGAGCTCGATCGTCCGTATGTCCGGTTGCGCATCGAGCAGTTGCTGCATTCGGTACGTGTCGCCGATGAACGAGCAGGTCACCCGAACGCCCGCGATATCGGTGAGGTTCTCGTGCATGGACGTCACGCTCAGCGGTAGGCCGCGTCGCCGCAGCTTTCCGACGATCGAATCGAGGCTCTTGACCCGGTCGGAAATGTGCTCGATAGGGCTGTATTGCTCGCGGATCGAGATCTCGTCGCGGAGGATCTGCAACTTGGTCAGGACCTCCTGGATCGCGAATCTGTACGGCATGAAGCCCTCGTTGAGCTTTCTGCCCGCCTCGAATGCGCTCTCCAGCACCTCGGGTGACGGTGCTCCGTCGGCGTCGCGGCCCTCGAAGGGGAGGAGAGGGCCGTCGGGGTCCGGAACGTTTTCAGCTGTCGTACTCACAGTCACCAGTGTGCCTAAACAACCACAAGGCGCCCCAGGAGGACACTGGGACGCCTCGTAGAAGTGGGTGCGAAGACCTTAAATCAGATGCTGGAGCCGGCGGGGATCGGAGCGCCGACGACGTCGCCTGCCAGCGGGTTCCACACGTAGATGGACTGCGTTTGCGGCGCCTCGGCGTTCGGGTCGTCGCCTTCCGGGGCCTGCTTCTCGTTGACGACGGCGGCGAAGTCGAAGAACTGCTGGCCGAGCGTCGTGTTGCCTTCGGGCTGGGTCTTCGTCGGGGTGCCGGCGTTGACCAGCACGACCTTCGTCGGCGAGGAGCCGGTTGCGCCCTCGGTGGAGAGCTCCACGGCGCCGAGGTTTCCGCACGAGCTCGCGACGTTTTCAACGGTCCAGCCCGGGAAGTCGCCCTCGAAGTCCTCGGGCGCAGGGGTCTCCTCGGCGATTGCCTCGGCGTCGAGACCGCATTCTGCACCCGGTGCTTCCGCATCGCCCTCGGCCGGTGCCGCTTCGCCGGTCGTATCGTCGGCGGGGGTGTCCTGCTGCGCCTCGGGGGCGGCATCCTCAAGTGCGCCGTCGACGGGCGCCTGTTCGGCCTGCTCGGGTGCGGGGGCGGCGGGCGCCTCCTGGGCGCCGGCCGGTCCTGCGCCGATCACGGTGGCGGCGGCCATCGCTCCGGTGGCGATTGCAAAGCTCTTACGACGAGTGTTCACAGTGCGGTCCTTTCATCTTGGCTCTGGGTAGGGCCTCGAAATGTTCGCGGGACCAACGTAAGGGGCCGTGCAAGCGGGAATCAACACCCGGAAACGAAGACTCAGTTTCCTTATTCTGTGTAAATCCGGGCGTGGACGCGAAAAACCACATACGTCACAACTGTCACACCAGCAACACGCCCCTCTAGGTTCGTGGCGAGGAAATAGGCTTTGAACTGCGGAAAGTGTTCTGGCGCATCGATGGTGCGCAAGTGTCGCGAGGTGCACACGTTCGTATCCGTCGAATCGTGCGGGATCGGAGCGCGCCGCAGGGAGAATACGCAGATTTATTTATTTTCACGTGCTGATTCAGGTTCTCCGCGATCCTGCAATGCTGCGAGTGCACGGGTTTTCTGCGCGAATGTACCGCCCAATGTAAGCGAGAGTGAGCGCGAGCGAATATCTCGCGCGCCACATCAGAGGTCGGGGTCGTCCCCGGTCGTGGATCCGGCGCTCGCGGAGGGGGCCGGAACGGAAACGTCGGCGGGTGCCGTACTCACCTGCAGTTGCTTCTCGGTCGTTGTGCCGGCCGGATTCTCGGCGACCGCGTCAACTGTGAACGATTCGTTCGCGCCGAGCGGCTCGGTCGTCGCCCACGCGGTCGTGCGCCCCTGCGTCTGCTCGACCGCGGCCCCTGAGATGCTTGCGTCGTCGCTGTCCCGTGAGACCGAGACGTCGGTGAGGAAGCCGCCGGAGGCTTCCACGCGGATGGGAGAACCGGGCGAGAGTGGCTCTCCGGCCGCACCCGGGATGGTGATGACGGCGGACGCCGGCGCCGGGCTCACCGTGGCGCTGCTCCCTGCTCCTTCGGGAGGTCCGACGGAACATCCCGCGAGGGCGTACGCGGCCGCGGCGGTAAACAACGCGCAGCCCACACGGCGGAAGGCTCGCGCCCTGGGCGCCGCCGAATCCAACCGCTCCATGTCCGCCCCCTCCCCGGGAAAATGCTGTCGCCGAGGACGCGCTGGGCACCCGCGGCCGGATACGTGCAGTATGCACCGCGGTGTGCACAATGAGCACTTATTTATTCCGCGGCCCGGACCCGCGCGCGCCCGGAAGCCGAGGAGAAAAACCGAAGAAATAGCGATGACGGCGGAGGATCCGATCCTCCGCCGTCATCGCGGAATCAGTGCTCGGGGCGAGTGCGCCCCAGGGGGCGAATTAGATCGCGCCGCCCGCAGCGGCCGGCGGGGTGCCGGTGTTCGAGGAGGCTCCGCCGCCCTCGCGAGCGAGGTGACGCTCGACGTCGAACCAGTTGTCGCCCGCACGCTCGGCGATGGTGACCATCGTGTCCATGTTGGCGACCTCTTCGACCTGCTCGCGCAGGAACCAGAGGATGAACTGCTCGCCGAGGGGGTCGTTCTCCTCGCGTGCGGCATGGAAAAGTGCCTCGATCTGGCCGGTGACCTTGACCTCGTGGGCCTGGGCGGCCTTGTATGCGTCGAGCGGCGACTCGAAGGCGTTGCGCGGGGCTTCGATGGCGCTGACCTCGTAGGACTCGCCGCGGTCGAGGAGGTACTGGACCATCATCATCGCGTGGTTACGCTCGCCGAGCGAGTGTGCGTAGAACTGCGAGGCGATCTGCGGGAGGTCGCTGGCATCGGCCCACACGGCGATGGCGACGTACTGCTGCATAGCGCCGAACTCGTTGGCGATCTGCTCGCGGAGAAGATTGTGGAACTTGGAAGCCATGATGTGCCTTCCTCTCATCTTTGTCGGTTGTTGTTTCCGTCTTGCTTTGGTAGAAACCATACGCCGATCAAATTTGCACGGCCACCAGCGAGAACGTGTTTTCCACCCGAGTGGGTATAAGTTCGCAGCCCCCCTTAATCGAGTGGAGGGCAGGCTCCACTTACACCAAAAAGGGTGTGTGATCCTAAGGATTTCGCGGCCGGATCTGCTCTGCGGTCCGGTACCGCGACGAAACACTTCGGGCCGTGGGGGACGACATACCTCCGGTGAGGGTTCACGCTCGTGGTTTTCGCACCCGCGCGGCGCAGCCCCTCGCCGCCTGAGAGGGGCCGCAGGGCCGCCGGGCACAATGGAGACCGAATTACATACGTCGACGCGGGAGGCGCGAGTGGCCGGTGGATGGAAGCTAGCGATCGACTTCGGCACGTCCAATACGGCGGCAGCGCATACGTCGCCGAGGAGTGGTGAGGTCGAGCCCGTGGCGCTCACGCACGGCGGCAATCTGTTGCCGTCGGCGGTGTACGCCGAGCCGAGCGGCGCGATCGCGGCGGGCGCCGCGGCGGCGAACCGCGCGGAAGGTGACGCGTCAGGGTTCATGCCATTCCCCAAACGCGCCATCGGCAGTAACACGGTGCGGCTACGAGACCGCGAGGTCGCGGTCGTCGACCTCTTCGCCGCCGTGCTTCACGTCGCCTACCGCTCGGCCTGCCGCAAGCACGGAGATATCCCGCCGGAAAAGGTGGTGCTCACGCACCCGGAGGCCTGGGACGATTCGGCGCTGCTCGCGCTCAAGGAGGCGTCCCGCCGCGCGGGGATCGACCCCGATTCGCTGCTTTTCGTGTCGGAGCCGCGCGCGGCCGCCACTTATTACACGACCACCTCGAACCTGCAGCCGGGCGAGCGCATCGGCGTATTCGACTTTGGCGGCGGAACCCTCGACATCGCCATTCTGGAGGCCGTCCCGGGTGGCGACTTCCGCATTCTCGCCGCGCGCGGCGACAACGGTATCGGCGGCCGAAACTTCGACGCGCTCATCCGCGAATGGGTCTTCTCCCAGCTCGACGACTCCAACCCACCGCTTGCCGAACATCTGCGTTCGGGCGCGTCGACCTCGTCGCTTCGCGCCCTAGATATCTCGGTCCGCGCCGCAAAGGAGGTTCTCTCCGAGGAAGCCTCCGCCTCGATTTCCGTGTCGACGTCTGTGGGGGCCGAGACGCTCCTGCTCACCCGCGCGGAATTCGACGGACTCATCGGCGCGGAGATCCAGCGCGCGGTCGAGCTCACCTGGCAGGCCATGTCTGACGGCGGAGTTGCGCAGAATGGCCTGCGGGCGCTGTATCTCACGGGCGGGTCGAGCCAGGTCCCGCTGATCCACTCGCGTCTGTCCGAGTTCGCGCCGGTCGCCACCCTCGACGACCCGAAAACCGTCGTGGCCCAGGGCGCACTCCTCGGCGCGCTGCGAGTCGAGCAGATGCAGCCTCCAGCGCAGTCCGAGGACTACAACTTCGCCCAGCACGGTTTCGCGCCGGCCCCGGCGCTCGACGGCTCCGGGCCCGCACAGGGGCCACAGCAAAATGTCGCCGGTCCACACCAGGCGGCGTCCCCCCAAGCCGGGAGCGGCAGCAAGAAGAAGAGCGGCGGGCTCAGCGGAGGAAAGTTGGCCGCGGTAATCGGCGCGGCCGTTGTGGCCGTCGCGGTCGCCGTCGGAGGCACCTACTTCCTCACGAGCGGCGGATTCGGCGGCGCGGAATCCTTCGTCACCGATCCGGTGGGCGAGGGGCCCGACGGCATCACCGCAGCTCTCCCGGAGGCGATGCGCAACGTCACCACGTGCGAGGCCAAGGAACAGACCGCGCCATCGGGCAAGACCGTTCCGGGCGCCCAGTGCATGGCGGACAACGAGGCCGGCGCACTCGGCGAGAAGTCGTCATACTCGTTCCCGGCCTACGTCGATGAGGTCGCAGCGATTTCACTGGTCGACGAGCAGCGCGCCGACGCCGCGAACCCGGAGAGCCGAATCAAGGTCACGGAGATGACGTCGGACAGCGGCAACGTTCTCGGCTTCATACAGGAGGGGCAGGGGTTCCTCTCGCTCCTCGTGGTCAACACGGCGAACCACCTCATCCTCGACTCGTTCTTCCCGGGCGATGTGGCCGCGGCCGAAACTCTGTGGGAATCGAGCGGCTTCGCCGCGATGTAGCGTTGTGCCGCGCTACATGACGGGTTCGAGGATCTCCCGCAGCTGGGTCCGCGCGCGGTTGATGCGGCTCTTCACCGTCTGGACGGGAACACCTTGGTGCGCGGCGATATCGGAGTAGGTGAGTTCGGCGTATTCGCGCAGGACGATCGCCTCGCGAAAGGCTTCGGGGAGCTTTGTCAGCGCGTCTTGGACGGCCTCGACCACGACGACTCGCTCATCGATGCGGGGTGCGCTCGAGGCGAGGTCGGTGTCGATGTTCTCGTCGGGCATGTCCCGGCGCTTGCGAATGACGGCGAGCGCCGCGTTCGCAGCGATGCGGTGAATCCAGGTGGAGAACTTGGCATCGCCACGGAACTTGTCGAGGTTCTGCCAGGCGGCGGTCAGAGCATTCTGCAGGGCATCCTCTGCGTCGTGCTGGTTTCCAGCGATACGTAGGCACACGGCCCACGTGCGCCCGCGGTACCGGCCGACGAGCTCTGCGAACGCGTTCTGATCGCCCGTCCGAGCGCGTTCGAGCAGCTCGGTGTCGGTGGATTGCACGCCCGGTTCCCCTTCGTGTCAGTCGTCAGAACGCCGAAGGATCGTCTAAACCTGAGGCCCCTTCGTCTTGTTCGACGGTACCTAAGTCCGCCGAATCTGGGTAGGGCTCGGTCAATTCCGGCTGGTCGATCGGCGTTTCGGGTGGCGCCAGAATATCCGATTCGGGCTCCGTGGAGTCGATATCGTTCACATCGTCGGCGGCGGCGTCCGAGTCATCCGCGGCGAGCGGATCGTCGTCCGGGGCGGAGGGCTCGTCGTCGAACTCCGACAGGTCGACGTCATCGCCGGCGGGATCCGGCACGGCGCCGTCATCGGCGAGATCCGGATCCGAGGCGAGGTCGGCATCGCCGGGGACCTCGATGTCCTCGGGCGGTGGTGTGGAAGGGTCGACGGCTACTGCGAGCGCGTGCTCCCAGAAATCGGCCGGCAGTTCCGCCGGAGCGAGGTCGGCAAGGCCGAGCCCATTGTCGTCTGCCGGAGTTGGTTCCGGTTGTGTGTTCACTGCACGTTCTCCAATGCAGGTTCAGCGGTAGCTGTAAATGAGTTCCGCTTGACGGGTATAGCTGATCTGAACATTGAGATGCACCGGGCGGTCTCAATGTTCCGAACGGATTCCCCATTCTTTACCATGTGGAGACAATCGTAGAGTTCGGATCTTTCTACCTGCGAAAAGTGCGGGGGCATCCGTAGATGCCCCCGCACTTTGGAAAGCCACCCGAGCGATGGCGCGGCCGCGAACTAGAAGTCGGCCTGACCGGTCTGCCATTCCTCCCAGGGGATGTTCCAGTCGCCGTTGGCCCACGGTTCGAGCTCGGGCCCGCCGGTGTTGTGGACCTGGAGCACGTCTCCGGCCACGGCCCAGTCGTAGTAGATCTGGGCATTGGCGGGCGAGAGGTTGAGGCAGCCGTGCGAGGTGTTCTGCACGCCTTGGGCCCAGATGTTGTCGAGGGCGTGCGTGTAGATGCCGTCGTTGGACAGGCGCACGCCGTGCGCGACCGTCGTCTTGTAGCCGCCATTGGCGATCGGGAATCCGTAGGTCTCGGAATCCATCACGACGCTCGGGGACTTGTCGAGCACCGTGTAGGTGCCCTCCGGGGTCCAGAAGTGCATCGATACGCCATTGTGCGTCTCGTAGCCGCCTTTGCCCATGGACGTCGGCAGCTCGCCGACGAGCTCGCCGTTCTCGTACATGCGAAGGATCTTGTCGGAGTCGTCGACGATCGCCTCGCGCTTCGCGCCGATCGTGAAGTTCGCCGTCTGGCGCTCGCCGCCGCCGTACATGCCCTCACCGAGATCGACGCCGGCCACGTCGATGTCCACGGACACGTTGGTGCCCGACGGGTAGTACTCGCGCGGACGCCAGTCCGCCTGGGTCGGGGTGATCCAGTACCAGCTGCCCTCGACGTCGGGGTTGTCGGTCTCGACCTTCATGCGCTCTTCGGCAGCCTTGCGGTCCGTCGGAGCCTGGTCGAAACGGACGGACATCACCAGTCCGACGCCGTATTCGCGATCGCTCTCGATCGACCCACCGCCCGAGGACATCAACGTCGGGGTGGCGATGTAATCGGGGCTGACGACGGTGAAATCGCGCGTCTCGGACTGCGATTCGCCGTCCGCGCCCGCGTAGGTCACCTGGGCGGTGTAGTGCTGGCCGAAGTCGAGCGGGCCGTCGGGGGTCCACGAGGTGTCGTCCTCCGACACCGTTCCGGCGACAGCATTCGGGTCGTCCGCGGGAATGAGATCCGCCGACTCCTCAGCGGTGGTCGACGTCGACTCGGCGTCCTCGCCGCTTTCCTCATCCTCCGGCTGTGCGAGCGACGAGACGTTCGCGGCCGGGGTGGGGCCCGAGTACTCGCCCGGCTGGCTCGGTACCACCACAACCTCTTCGAGCGTGCCGTCCTCGACGGAGATCTCGGCGCCATTCGGCTCGACATCCGCGGCGTCTTCATCGAATGAATAATTGATCGTGGCGGGCGTCGCCTGCTCTTCGGCCTGGTTGTCGCCGTTGCCTCCATCCGTCGGGATGGTGCAGCCTCCAAGGGCAAGGGCGGCGACAGCTGTCATCACGGCCGCTGAATACGTTGCCCGCTGGCGGAGCCTTCTCATCGTGCTAAACCTCTGATCGAAATTGCTCGTTGATAGTTCTGTCGTACTAATCGTGCGTATGTCGTCATGTCGCGCACGTGCCGGGCAAAAGTGTAGGAGCCGCGGACGGAGTCGCCGTTACAGGCGCCCGTGCCCGCTTCCGACATCTGCTTGCCGACAGCGTGGTTCCCGACTTATTCACTTGGATTCCGCGCCGAAAGATAAAGTTCCTTCGCTCCCCATATGGGGCCGACTTGTATATATCCGTGGATGTGCGCAGCGTTTCCTATTGTGCCGTCTCGATCGCCAGTATCCAAGCTCACGGCGCTCGTTCGCCACTCGTTTATACAGTTGTTATCTGCCAATATGAGTATTTACTTATTCAAATGTGGAGTTGCGTCCGGTAATTTCGCATCGACCAGTAGCTAGGGCCGAATGTTACAAAAGTGACGAGTGTGAATAATCACATGCAATCCTTCCCCGGCGACGCGTGCGGGGTGGGAAGGCGGGGTGATCTCACGCCGGATGCCATCTCGAGCGAAAGTGGTAGACCGGGGGCATGTCTCACTACACAATCATCGGCGGCCACGGAAAGATCGCACTGCGAGCCGCCCGGCTGCTCACTGACCACGGCGATTCGGTCACGTCACTCATTCGTAATCCCGACCACGCGGACGACGTCAAGGAGGTCGGGGCGGATCCGACAGTCCTCGATATTGAGAGCGCCGACGTCGCCGCTCTCACCAAGGCCTTCACCGGCACCGACGCGGTGATCTTCTCCGCGGGCGCCGGGGGTGGCAACCCGGACCGCACCTACGCCGTCGACCGGGACGCGGCAATCCGCTCGATGGATGCCGCCCAGGCCGCCGGGGTAGAGCGCTACATCATCGTCTCGTATGACGGCGCCGGGCCGAATCACGGCGTGGACCCCACCGATTCGTTCTATCCGTACGCGCAGGCCAAGGCCGCGGCGGATGAGCACCTGCGGGGAACGGAACTCAAGTGGACGATTCTCGGGCCCGGCAAACTCACGCTCGATGAGCCGACGGATTCGATCGGCATCGGCGAGGACAAGCGGGAGGATCGCAAGACCAGCCGTGGCAACGTCGCCGCGGTCATCGCTGCTTGCCTCCACCGGCCGGACACGGAGAACCGCACGATCGAGTTCTCCGATGGCCCGACCCCCATCGGCGAGGCGCTCACCCGCGAATAGGCAGCGTGGACAGGCGCTCCGCGGCATCCGCGAGGACCTCGGGGCGCTTGCAGAACGCGAAGCGCGTGAGGTGCGACCACGCCCCGGCGCTCCCGGCGTCGACGAACGGGGAGAACGGCACCGCCGCGACGCCGATCTCGCGCGGCATTCTGCGGCATAGCTCCGTCGCATCGGAGTAGCCGAGAGGCCGCGCATCGGCTGCGAGGAAGTACGTCCCCACGCAGTGCGAGACCCCCATGCCGAGCCCGGTGAGCGCCGCATAGAGCTGATCCCGTTGCGCCTGCAGCTGCGCCCGCAATTCGCCGATCCACGCCTGCTCGTGCTCGAGCGCGTGGGCGACCGCGATTTGCAGCGGCGTGCCGGAGCTGAAGCTGAGATATTGCTTGGCCGCCATTGCACCGGCGATCAGGTCCGCGGGCGCTGTGATCCAGCCGATCTTCCAGCCGGTGCAGCTCAGCGATTTTGCGGCGCTCGACACACGCACGGTGCGCTCGCGCATGCCCTCGAAGCGCGCGATGGACCGGTGCCGGGCGCCATCGAACACGAGGTGCTCGTAGACCTCGTCGGAAATGGCGATGATGTCGTGCTCGCGACACTCCGCCGCGATCGCCTCGAGATCCCCATCGGAGAGCACGGCCCCTGTGGGATTGTGCGGGGAATTTACGATGACGGCGGACGTCGCATTCGAACAAGCGGCCGCCAGCGCATCGCGGTCGAGGACGAAGGTCTCGCCGGCCGGAACGAGCGGGACCGTCCGACGTCGTGCCCCCGCAAGATCCACGCAAGCTGCGTAGGAATCGTAATACGGTTCGATCACGACGACCTCCGAGCCGGGCTCGACGAGCCCGAGCAGCGCCGACGCGATGCCCTCGGTCGCGCCGACCGTCACGAGGATCTCCGTGTCCGGATCGTAGGTCAGCCCCTCATCGCGGGAGATCTGCGTGGACACGGCGTTCCGCAGCTCCTGAACGCCTCGGCCGGGCGCGTATTGGTTGTGGCCGCCGGCGGCGATGACGTCGGCCGCCACCTGCAACATCGATTGGGGCCCCTCGGTGTCCGGAAATCCCTGCCCGAGGTTGATCGCCTGATGTGTGCGCGCCGCGTCTGAGACCTCGGCGAAGATCGTCGACGCGTGGGGGAGGAGCCGTTGAACCGTCATGTGGCCCAGTGTAGGGAGAGGACTAGCATCTCTAGACATGGGCAAGGAACACGATGACGTTCGCCGAACGACCACTGCCGCGCCGGACGTGATTCCGGCGCCGTGCACGCGGCGCGCGCTGCTGGCGGGAATTCCGGGCCTGGTGGTCCTCCCCGGCGCGCTGGCCGCCTGCTCGGGCTCGATGTCGCCGCGCGAGGCGCAATCCACCGCCCAGACCTCTGTTTCGGTCCCCGAGACGACGCTGTCCGCCGGTGATGTCCCCGTCGGAGGGGCCACCATCGTCGACGCCGGCGACGAGGGCGGCTCCGTGGTCGTCGCGCAGCCGACCGCCGGCGAATTCGTCGCCTTCTCCGCCGCCTGCACCCACCAGGGCGCGAAGGTCAAGCTCGTCGGAGAGACTTCCTTGCGCTGTCCACTTCACGGTTCCCAGTTCGACGCCACTACCGGCGCGGTCACCAACCCGCCTGCCGAGCGGCCGCTGGATGAGGTCGCGATCCGCGCCGAAGGGGACCAGCTGGTGATCGGGGAGTGAGCGTTCTCGTCGACCTCCTCGACGCCCAACTCCTCATCGCAGGGATTCCGATCCTGTGGCGCGAGATCGTCGGCAATCTCTTCGGCCTCGCCTCGGCTATCGGAGGTATGCGCAGGCAGGTCTGGGCGTGGCCGGTCGGCATCGTGGGCAATGGCTTGCTGCTCACGGTGTTCCTCGGCGGCGTCTTCCACACCCCGCAGAACCTGGACCTGTACGGCCAGGCCGGCCGGCAGATCATGTTCCTCGCCGTCAGCGTCTATGGCTGGTGGACGTGGTCGCTGGGCAAGCGCCGCGCACGCGCGCTCGGTCTCGACTACGCGGGGCAGGAGGCCGTCGTCCCGAAGTGGGCCTCGCGGCGCGAGCGCATCGGCCTCGTCGTCGCGATGCTCGTCGGCACGGCGGCGCTCAGCGTCCTTTTCCGAGCTCTCGGCTCGTGGGGGCCGGTCGCCGACGCGTGGATTTTCATGGGCTCGTTGCTAGCGACCTACGGAATGGCGCGCGGCTGGACAGAATTCTGGCTGCTGTGGCTCGCCGTCGACATCGTCGGCGTGCCGCTCCTCCTCACCGCCGGCTATTACCCGTCGGCGGTGCTCTACATCGTCTACGCCGGCTTCGTGCTCTGGGGCTTTATCGTGTGGTGGCGCGTGGGCCGAAGGTTCCACGCCGCCCGCTCGCTCGCGCCGGACCCATCTCCCGGCGACGCCGTATAGCCGAACACGCGACACACCCGCCTATGACGTCGGAGCCGCCGATCCTCCCCGGCCAGTCACTCCCACGTCGTCGCGTGGAGAACGGCGTCGACTGCCGTGGCCGTACCGGCGGGCCGCAGCTCGTGGCGCAGGGAGAGCACGCGAAGACCGGCCGCCCCGGCCGCGAGGTCTCCGAGCTCCGGGAGCGTCGAGGGGTCCTTGGGCCCGCCCACCCCGCGGCGCAGATTCTCGGCCGCGTGCCCCACGAACAGCAGGTGCCCGCCGGGGGCGAGCCAGCCTGCGGCGCGCGCGATCACCTCGCGGAGCCGCTGCAACGGTAGGTGCACGAACCCGATCACGACGAGCTCCACCGGGCTGCTCGGCGACCACGACAACGCGTCTCCAGCAATCCAGTCGACGTGCCCGGTCCGGCCGTCGTCCGAATCCCGTTCCCGAGCGCTCGAGATAATATCCTCGTCGACGTCGATCGCGTCGACCTGCCATCCCAGGCCGGCGAGCCAGCGCGAGTGGCGGCCGTCGCCGCAACCGAGGTCCACTGCCGTGCCGACGCCGAGCCCAGCCTCCATGGCCGAGGCCACCTCGGCGACAACCGTCGCCGCGGGCGTCGTTCCCCACGGGTCGGGGTGCGCAAGATACTGCTCGTTGGGCACGGAAGGGTTCACCCTCACTCCTTGGTTGTCGTCGAACGCCGAACCTAGCGGCGGATGAGAAAAATCGGGGCCATGTATACGCGAGCGTACTCGCGGGTCTTTTCCGACGAATCGAGGTCCGGTGGGCCATCGGGAAGCAGCACCAGCGATTGCAGGAAGTGCCCGAGCATCGCGCCGAGCGCCCGTGAACGGCCCTGGATTTCCTCGTCGGACAACTGGCGCGAATGAATGTCGGAAGCCCAGGTATTACGCAGGATTCGCGACAGCCATTCGGTGATCACATTGAAGTCCTGGCGGGAATTCTCCATCATCGCCGTCGTGGTGAGGCCGGAGTCGAAACGGATGATCGCCTCGATGTACCGGGATTCGCGGAAGTAGGTCAGCGTGTAATCGAAGATGTCCTCGATGTGCCGGACCGGATCCCATTCGATGGAATCGTAGGGCACGAAGGACTCTTCCACGTCCATGGCGAGCTCTGTGAGTTCCAGAAGGCTGGTGGCGTCCATGATCTGCTGCATGCGTCCGATGCGCCGGTACAGAGTCACCCGGGCGACTCCCGCGGCGGCGGCGATGTCGTCGGCGTTGGTCCCCTTCACTCCGTTGGCGATGAAGACCTCGCGCGCCGATTGCAGGATCGCGATGGTGTCTTCGTCGAACGGAAGGAGCGGATTAGGTCTCATGAACTCAAAAATTACACGAGCGCCCCGGCGGAACTCATTGTCCGTCGGGGCGCTCGGAATGCGGGTGGCGTAAGTTGCTGTACTCAGCGCTGGGGCGGGGTGTTCCCGGGCGGGAAGTAGTAACCGCCGCCCTGCTGGTTACCGTGACCCGGGCCCTGCTGCCCTTGCTGCTGTTGCCCTTGCTGCTGGTGCCAGTTGGGCTGTGGCTGATTACCCGCCTGTGGGTCGGCGTGACGGCCGTAGGTGTCGTTTCCCTGCGGCTGACGATCGGTGATCGCCCGCTGATCGCCCGCGCCCCCGCTCGTCGCCGAGCCTCCCTGGTCTGCGGGGACCTTGTCGAAGATCTCTGGACGCGGCTTCCGCGAACGCTTGTCCGCGGCCGCGGAGTCGGTCTCTTCGGTACTGCGCGCCGCGGCCTCGGCCTGCTTGACTGTCTCGACAATCGTCGGGTCGGTAGATGTGTCGAACCAATCCTCGGGCGGGGTCGCCGCCGCCGGTTCCTCAACAGGCGCAGAGGGTGCCTCGTATCGGAACACGCCCTCCTCGTCCTTCTTTGCCATGGCGCGTGCGAAGGTCTCGAGCGAATCGCCGAACTGCGACGGGATCATCCACATCGTCGCCGCGTCGCCCTTTGCCATCTCGGGGAGGTTCTGGACGTATTGGTAGGCGAGCAACTCCGGGCTCGGTTTCGACGCCTTGATCGACGAGTTGACCTTGGCGATGGCCGCGGCCTCGCCCTCTGCGGTGAGGTAACGTGCTGCGCGCTCACCCTGCGCGCGGAGCATGAGCGACTGCCGCTCTGCCTCAGCAGAGAGGATTGCCGACTGCTTGGCGCCTTCCGCGTCGAGAATCGCGGCCTGCTTTGCGCCCTCGGCGGTCTTGATCGACGCTTCCCGCTGGCCCTCTGCCGTGAGGATCATCGCGCGCTTCTCTCGGTCCGCCTTCATCTGCTTTTCCATCGACTCCTGGATGGACGGCGGTGGATCGATTGAGCGCAGCTCGACGCGCGCGACGCGCAGGCCCCAGCGGCCCGTCTCCGAATCAAGGACACCACGCAGCTGCTTGTTGATCATATCGCGGCTGGTGAGGGTCTGTTCGAGCGTGAGACCACCGACGACGTTACGCAGTGTCGTCGTGGCGAGCTGCTCGACGGCGACGATGTAGTTATTGATCTCGTACACCGCGGCCTTCGGGTCGGTGACCTGGAAGTAGACAACGGTATCGATGGACAGCGTCAGGTTGTCCTCGGTGATCATCGACTGGGGCGGGAACGCGACGACCCGCTCACGCAGGTCGACCTTCGCGCGAATCCGGTCGATAAAAGGGATGAGCAGCGTGAGCTGTCCGTTGACGGTGCGGTGGTAACGGCCGAGCCGTTCGATGACGGCGGCTTCCGCCTGGGGGATCAGCTTGATCGTGCTCGCGACAATGGCCGCGATAAGCACAACCAGGATGACCAGAAACACAAGTGCTGCCATGTTCGGTCCTGTTCTCGTCTCCGCCGCCCGGCGGGGCGGAAGTGGGATGGGTCGCTTATACGGGGATCGTGTGGTTTGTGGCGTGCATTACCGGCTAGTCGATGTATTTCTTGGCGACTATGGCCGTCGCTCCCTCGATCTCGTGGACCCAGACCTTCTCGCCGACGCGGAAGGTTTCCCCTGGGACCAGGGATTTGGCCGTCCATTCGTCCCCGGAGATGGACACGAGACCGGTGGAATTCTGGATTTCCCCGGTGACCTCCGCCTCGCGGCCGGTGAGCGCATCGACATTGGTGTGCGCAGGGTCCCCGGCCAGCATCCGTTTCTTCGCGAACGGCCGGACGACGAAAATGAGCATCAGTGATACCGCGGCGAAGACGATGCCCTGGAGCCACAATGGAGCGCCGAGGGCAGCAGCCCCCGAACCGCCGAGTGCGCCGCCGGCGAGCATGAGCAGGATGAGGTCGCCGCCGATGGTCTCGGCGAAGGCGAGGCCTACTGCTGCGGCTAACCAGATCAAGGCGGGCATGGGTCCCACCCTACCGGCGCCGTTTCGCACATATTATTACGGAAAGGAAACAATCACCGACCACCTGAGCGAATCTGGGACGTTCCGACCGTGTTGTGCAGGAGCGATAAGGCGCTCTGTACAAACTCGGCCCCTCATGTGCACAAAATAACCTTGCGCCTGCGAGAAAAGAACGTAATGGTTAGGAGCCGCCGCCCGATATACTGATCGTGGCAGTGCACTTTCCGTGTCGGACACCACATAAAAGTGTCCGGAGGATTGTGTCTCGACACTGGCGACTATAGGAAGAGTGACGTTAACGATGCCTCTAGATATGATCACCGAAGCCTGGAACGCGATCTTCGATGCCATTCGGCTTCCGCTCGCAGGTTCCATCGACCCGCTCACCGCTTCGATCGACCGCGGCGCAACCCCGTAAGTAAGTCCGGGGCGGCGCTCGCGGCGAGATAAGGACTCTTCGTGACGGCGCTGCCCGGACCCACCCCTGCCGATCTCCTTCCCGATGGCTCGGCCATTCGCCTTGTCGTCTGCGATATGGACGGCACCCTCCTCGGTGCCGATGGCCGGATTTCGCTCCGGACCTGGGAGATGATTCGCGCTATGCGCTCGGCAGGGATCGTTTTCGTGCCCGCCAGCGGTCGCCAGTACGCGACCCTGGCGGACCTTTTCGCCGATATCCACGACGGTCTCACCGTCATCGCGGAGAACGGCACCGTCGTCATGCGCGACGGCGTCGAGATAGCGATCGAACCCCTGCCGGGCGGAGTCGCCGATAGCGTTGTCGACGTGGTCCGCGACCTCGGCAGCGGTACCCCCGAGGGCGGCGAGCGCCGCGGCTGTGGTGCGGTCGTGTGCACACCCCAGATGGCGTACACCGAGCGCGAAGACGAAGACTTCCTCCGCGAGGCGCGCCGCTACTACCACGCGCTCACCACCGTCGCCGATCTCCACGACATCCCGGGCGAACCGGTCAAGGTCGCCATCTTCACCTTCGGCGAGGCGGAGGATTCCGTGGCACCCGCGCTCCGCGCCGCCGGTATCGATTCGCTTGCCGACGTCGTGGTTTCCGGACACCACTGGGTGGACGTGATGCCGCCGAACGTGAACAAGGGAGTCGCGCTCGAGCGCCTGCAGGCGGCGCTCGGGGTGCGAAGGGACGAGACCATGGTGTTCGGCGACTATCTCAACGACCTCGAGATGATGGACTACGCCGAGGCCTCGGTCGCCATGGCGAACGGACACACCGACGTCATCCAGCGGTCTCGTTACGTGGCGCCGCGACATGATCTGGACGGGGTGGCGCAGGTCCTCGAGCACGTGCTCGGGCCGCGGCTCGCGCGCAGGTGAGCGGCTACTGCTGCGGCGATTGGATACGGTGAAGGCGTGGCACTCTTCGGATTCGGACCCCGCTATCGCTCGCCCCTGCCCGACGGGGACGGTGACGATTCGCGCTGGGATCGATCGGCGCGTAGGAAGCGCGCGGGCGGCCAGAAGGAGATGGATCTCGGCACCAAGGCGCTGATCTTCGGGGTGATCGCGATCGTGCTGAGCTGGATGCCGCTGCTCAACATCATCGGCATGGTCGCCGGGCTGATCGCGATCGTGTTCGCCGGGCTCACCCGCGTTCCGAACACGCCGGTCACGGTCCCGCCGAACATGCAGCGATCCAACATCGGCCTCGGTCTGGGCGTCGCCGCGCTCGTGATCTTCGTGGTCTCGACCTACATGCTGCTCAATTAGCTCGGGGAGTTCCAGCGCTCGGCGAGCAGCTCCATCGAACGGATGCGCACCGCCGGATCGTGCGCGTAGGTCGTGGTGATGATCTCGTCCGCTCCCGTGCGCTCGGCGATCTCGTCAAGCGAGGCGACGACCTCGTCCGGGGTGCCCACCGCGCGCACGCGCAGCACCGAATCGAGCATCGCGACCTCCATCGGAGTGGCGACGTCGGAGATATCTGGCAGCGGCTTGGCGAGCTTGGTCTGGCGGCCGCGGCGGATCCCCAGGAACATGCGCTGGGTAGTGGTGAACTGGCGCCATGCCTCCTCCGAGTTCTCCGCGGCGAGCACGTTGACGGCGACCATCACGTGCGGTGCATCGATCCGCGCCGTCGGCGACTCAGTGGAAAAGGTGTCGCGGTAGGTCTTGATCGCCTCCTCGAAACCCTCGGGCTGGAAGTGGCTGGCCACGGAGAAGGGGAGGCCGAGCTGGCCCGCGATGGAGGCGCCGTTGACGGTGGACCCGAGCACCCAGATCGGCACATCGGTTCCTGCGGAGGCGACCGAGCGGACCGGCGTCGAGTGGCCGGTGCCGCGCCCGGAGAACCAGCCCTGCATGTCGTAGATCGCCTGCGCGAAGAGCTTTGGCTCGGGCGAGAAATGGTTGATCAGCTGCGAGGTCATCTGATCGGTGCCGGGGGCGCGGCCGAGGCCGAGATCGATGCGGCCCGGCTCGATCTGCGCGACCGTGCCGAAATCCTCGGCGACCTGCAGCGGCGCGTGGTTCGGGAGCATGATGCCGCCCGAACCCACTCGGATCGTCGATGTGGCGCGCGCTGCCATCGCGATGATGATCGAGGTCGCCGAGCTCGCCACTCCCTCGGTGTTGTGGTGCTCAGCGAACCAGTAGCGAAAGTATCCGGCCCGCTCGGCGGCCGCGGCGGCCTCCATCGACGCGGACAGCGCATGCCGCCCGTCCTCGGACACCCCGACGAGATCCAGCACCGACAACGGCACCCCGTTCCGCGCGCGCTTCGCCGCCTGGGCATAGTCTCCGAGGGGCGAGGGAGCCGCCGAGCCCCCGTCCGGATCCGGTGTATCTGCTGGGGTCTGGGGGTTGGTGGTCTCCGACGTCATAAGTACCGGTTTACACTCTTGAGGTCGGGACCTGGCCCTGAAAGGGGCCGGACACGAAGAAGGGAACGTCGATGACCAGCGCGAATCCGCACCTTTCCGCCGTCCTCGAGCTGCTCGGGCGGACGAGGGAGATCGCCATCGGGTACTTCTACGCCCGCCCGGGTGCGCTCGGCACCGAGGACAAGGGCGGCGAGGCCGGTTTCGATCCGGTGACCCTCGCCGACAGGGAGATCGAGGCAGTACTGCGCGAGGGGATCGAACGGCGGTGGCCAGGCGACCGGATCGTCGGCGAAGAGGAGGGCGAGAGCGGCCGCGCCGACGCGGCACGCTCGTGGTTCGTCGATCCCATCGACGGGACGAAGGCATTCTTCAGCGGGATGACCGGCTGGGGGACGCTGATCGGCGCGGTCGAGGACGGGCGGGCCGTCGCTGGCATCATGGACCAGCCCGTGCTCGGGGAGACATATATCGGGTTCGATGGTTCGGCCGAGGTGATTCGCCGCGGACTCGTCGTCGACTTCGGCGTGCCCGAGCGCGAGAAGCTCGCTGTGTCTACATGTGAAGAGCTGGGCGAGGCGGTCTGCTATTCGACGCACCCGTCTATGTTCGACAGCGGCGAGTGGAACTTCGGGCGGCTCGGCGATTCGGTGCGGCTGCAGCGCTTCGGTGGGGACTGCTATGCCTACTGCCAGCTCGCGGAGGGCCGGGTGGATCTCGTCGTCGAATCTCAGCTGGGCGCGCACGATATCGTCGCGCTCATCCCGATTATCGAAGGCGCCGGGGGTGTGATCGAGGGTCCCGACGGGACGAGCCCGCTCGCGGGTGGCACTGTGGTCGCCGCAGCTACGCCCGAACTCGCTCGGCAAGCGTGGGCGGCGCTGCGGGAATAACTCGGATCAGTCGCCCTCCACCGGATTGAGCGGCATGCCGCGCTTACGGTCGGAGCCGATCTTGGCTGCTATGAGCTGCGGATCGGGAACCTCTACTCCGTCCGGCTTTTCCTGCGCCATCCTGTCGAGCATGCCCTGGAAGACGATCGCGGTGGATTCGGCCAGATACTGGGCGTCCTGCTCGTGGCCCTCGATGAACCACCAGCTGAGCACGCGCGAGAAGTAGCCGACCATGCCGATTCCGCACACCTTGGCCAGCGGATGTTCGTAACCGAGCAGCGAGGAGAGCAGCTCGCTGATGAGATCGCTGAAAGAGTAGCTCGACCCGACGCTGAGGCCCTCTCGGTTGGCCGGCACCGACGTCGCGTCGATGACGACGACATTCGCCCTGTAGGGCTTCTCGGTGAAGAACTCGCTGTAGGCGCGGGTGCCGGCGAGGATGATCGGGTGGATGCTTCCGGGGGAGCGCTTGGCCGCCTCGAGATCGTCGACGGTGACAGCCGAGATCGCGTCGAGAACCCGGGTGCGCGCCTCGTGAACGATGGTGTCATAGAGCGCGTTGAGGATAGTCTCCCGCGAATCGAAGCTCTCATAGAAATAGCGCTCGGACAGGCTCGCCCGCTTACAGATCGCGCGGACGGTGGCCGCCGCGTAGCCCTCGCCCCCGACGATGTCGAAAGCTGCATCGAGGAGCGCCTGATAGCGCTCGCTCTGACGCTCCTCCGAGGTTTTTCCCCCGTAGACGCGAGAGGTCTTCTTCCCGGTCGAATCAGATGAAGCGTCCTGCCCCGAGTCCGCACCCGGTGAATCTGTCATATCT
This sequence comes from Dietzia timorensis, assembly GCF_001659785.1. NCBI lineage: Bacteria > Bacillati > Actinomycetota > Actinomycetes > Mycobacteriales > Dietziaceae > Dietzia > Dietzia timorensis. The sequence goes on along the minus strand of NZ_CP015961.1, from coordinate 3,339,806 downwards.
GGCTCCCCATGAATCGAACGAAGACCACTGCTGTCGCGGGCGCGCAACGGCGGTGATCTTGCTCCGAAGTCGGGGAAATGCCGTTCCGCCGACTCCGGTGGCAAGAAAACTTCTCTTTATCTGAATGCTAGCTGTTTTCAATTCCGGATCGGGCAGAAGTGACCGTACTGTTCTGCAAGAATTCACTCTCTTCGGCATGCGGCGCGCTCCATCGAGATGCGCGGCGAGTCGGGGCCGCGGGGCCGCGAGACTCCGCCTGGTGGAATCTGTGCACGTCCCACCGTGTGCTATTGAACTACACTCAATGGGGTTCGGGACGTTGTGTTCGCGCAAGGGAGGGATCCCGTACCGAGTGCGCAACGTCACACCGAGGGAGTGACCTGTAGGTTCAACGGCTTTGCACGTTGCCGCGTACCCCCTCGGCTGGCATGAGGAAATCTGTCGCATAACGTTGATGAGGAAATGAATACCTTTACAGAGGGACCAGGATCCGATTCGAACCCCGCCTCTGGCGGAGGTGAAACACACGATGGCACCGTGTTCCGTCAGCCCGAAGTCGCTGACGGCATACGGATGTGGGAGATCACTCGGGACACCGGAGTGCTCGACGAGAACTCGACCTACGCCTACACGCTGTGGGCGAAGGAATTCGCCGGAACCTCCGTGGTGGCCGAGGTGGAAGGAAAGGTAGTCGGTTTCGTGACCGGCTTCATCCGCCCCTCCGAGCCCGACACGATTTTCGTGTGGCAGGTCGGCGTCGATGCCGACCAGCGCGGGAAGAAGCTCGCGGCGCGCATGCTCCACGATATTCTCGACCGCCTCGATTCCCAGGTCGTGCGATTGCGCACGACGATCAGCCCCGATAACGAGGCCTCCCAGAAGCTCTTCGCTTCCGTGGCGAGGGACCGCGGTAAGGAGCTCGTCCGTGAGGACTACCTCCAGGCCGCAGATCTCGGCGAGGGACACGAGCCTGAAGACCTTTACTCGATCGTCTAGATGAGATTTCGGCGCCGGAGGCGCCACGTTTAATTCGAAGTACGACCACTTCCGCTCTCGGCGCAGGTCGCGACGCGGAAACAAAGAATCCTCACACAGGAGTGATGGTAATGACCGAGAACAACACCGAAACGCCCGAAGACATCGCAGCGGTCCCGGACCATTCCGATGTCGCCATTTTCGGCGAGCGCGAGTCCGAGGTCCGGTCCTACTCGCGGAACTGGCCCGAGGTCTTCGACACCGCCAAGGGCGTGCGCATCACGACCGAGAGTGGCGAGCAGTACCTCGACTTCTTCGGCGGTGCCGGCGCGCTCAACTACGGCCACAACGACGATGACATGAAGGCCGCGCTCCTCGAGCACATCGAGCGCGATGGCATTACGCACTCGCTCGATAAGTTCACCGTCGCCAAGCGTCGTTTCCTGCAGTCGTTCAGCGACAAGATCCTCGAGCCGCGCGGCCTGGACTACAAGGTCATGTTCCCCGGCCCGACGGGCACCAACGCCGTCGAGTCCGCGTTGAAGCTCGCCCGTAAGGTCACCGGCCGCGAGGCGATCCTCAACTTCACCAACTCGTTCCACGGCATGACGCTCGGTTCGCTGTCGGTGACCGGTAACTCCATGAAGCGCGCCGGCGCCGGTATCCCCCTGGTCCACGCCACGCCGATGCCGTACGACAATTACTTCGGCGGCATCACCGAGGACTTCCAGTGGATGGAGCGAGTGCTCGAGGACTCGGGCTCGGGCATCAACCGCCCGGCTGCCGTCATCGTCGAGTGCGTGCAGGGCGAGGGCGGCATCAACGCCGCCCGCGCGGAGTGGCTCAAGGCTCTCTCCGAGCTGTGTAAGCGCCAGGACATCCTGCTCATCATCGATGATGTGCAGATGGGCTGCGGCCGTACCGGCGAGTTCTTCTCCTTCGAGTTCGCTGGCATCAAGCCGGACATCGTCACCCTGTCGAAGTCCATCGGTGGCTACGGCCTGCCGCTGGCGGTCACCCTGTTCCGCAAGGACCTCGACGTGTGGGCTGCCGGAGAGCACAACGGCACCTTCCGTGGCAACAACCTCGCGTTCGCCACCGCCGCCGTGGCGATCGAGAAGTACTGGTCCGACGACAAGCTCCAGAACCACACCCTGGAGAACGGCAAGTGGCTGCGCGAGTTCTTCGGCAAGCTCGTCGAGAAGCACCCCGAGGAGCTCGAGCTCCGTGGCCGCGGAATGGCCTTTGGTATCGCTTTCCTCAAGCGCCCAGAGCTCGCCGAAGAGGCGCTCGCCGAGTGCTTCAACCGCAAGCTGCTCGTCGAGACCGCGGGACCGAACGACGAGGTCATCAAGTTCCTCGCTCCGCTGGTCATCACCCGCGACGAGCTTGAAGAGGGCTCGAAGATCTGCGCCGAGGTCATCGACGAGCTGTTGAGCAAGTAGTTTCGATTGCGGAGGCGGTGCGAATGCGCCACCTCCGACGTCATAACTTCCGATAGACAGATTTTGAGAAGGAGAACCCAGCGATGATCGTACGTACCACCGAGGAAATCACCGGCACCGATCGCGACGTCTCGAACGAGGACAACACGTGGCGCTCCAAGCGCATCGTGCTCGCCGACGATCGCGTGGGCTTCAGCTTCCACGAGACCACGATCCCGGCGGGAACGACCAACGAGTTCCACTACGCCAACCACATCGAAGCCGTGTGGCTGTTCGAGGGCAAGGGCAAGCTCATCGACCTCGACAATAACAAGGAGTACCCGCTCGCCGCAGGCTCGATGTACCTGCTCGACGGGAACGAGAAGCACCAGGTCGTTTGCGAGGAGCAGATGCGCATGATGTGCGTGTTCAACCCGCCGGTTACCGGCCGCGAGGTGCACGACGAGAACGGCGTGTACCCGCTCGTCACGCTCGACGACGAGTAAGAACGCCTAGCGCTTCGGCGCTGCGAGGGGTGGTTGCCCCGGCCCTGTGTGGCTGGGGCAACCACCCTTTTCTCATGTAGAGGGGAGCGGGAGTGGCCGATCGACGAGATCAGGGGACGTTCTCCCCGGGGTTCGCGAGGGAGCTCGACCGGCTGTTCGCGTGGCGCCGGGACGTGCGCAGGTTTCGACGCGACGCTCCGGACCCGGCGGTTGTCGAGGAGATCTTCGCCGCCGCCGAGCTCGCGCCCTCGGTGGGCAACAGCCAGCCGTGGCGATGGGTGGAGGTGCGTTCGCCCGAGATCCGGGCCGAGGTGCGGGAGAATTTCCAGGAGGCCAATGCGGCGGCGCTTTCCGGGTACAGCGGCGAGCGGGCGAAGCACTATGCCGGGCTCAAGCTCGCCGGGCTCGACGCGGCGCCGATCCAGCTCGCCGTGTTCTGTTACCGCAATCCGGAGCAGGGACATGGGCTCGGCCGCGCGACGATGCCGGAGACGCTCGAGTACTCGGCCGCGATGGCGATCGGCACGTTCTGGCTGGCCGCCCGGGCGCGCGGGATCGGGGTCGGCTGGATCTCGATTATCGACCCAGAGCGACTGAGCGCGAGTCTCGACGTGCCGGAGGAATGGGCGCTGGTCGGCTACCTCTGCGTGGGCTACCCCGAGCGCTCCGACGACGTGCCCGAGCTCGAACGGGCCCGGTGGCAGGGGCGTACCGACCCCGCCACGCGCCGCTTCGTGCGATGACGTGGGATTCGCGCAGTGATCAGGGCTCGAGCGAGCGAACCCAGTCGCCGTGGCCGTGCGTCGTCGCGAGCGGTGTTTCGTTGACCGAAATGACGAAGACACCCTTGTTCTTGCGCACCGCCGGTGGCACCTTTTCGGCGACCTTGGGGAGGATCGTCACCCCTTCGTTGGCGATCCACACGGCGCCATAATCGCGGGAGAGCTCGCGCATCGTGCCCGCGAATTTCTCCCGGTCGCCGGGTTCGAGATAGGCGAGCACCGCGGTATGGAAAACCACGGGCGTCGTATCCGGTGCCGCCTCGCGTGCCGCGGCGACGGCCTCGCCTGTGCGCTCGACGAGATCGCCGGCGAGGATATGAGCCGGCTCGGCGGCGGCGATGTCGAGCGCGAGAGCGAGTCGCTCGGCGCGTTCGGTCTGGCCGGGCCAGATGAGTGTCTTGAGCCATGCGCGATTGTCCGGATCGGCCGGGTCCAGCGGGTTGAGGTCGACCCCGCCGCGCCAGAGCACCACGGGAAGCGCGCGAGGCGGCGCGATCATCCCACGCATATCGCAGTCGAGCACCGGCGCGGGTGCGTCGGAGTCGTGCGGCGTCGCCGATAGCTCGGTCACTAGGTCGGAGCCCTCGGTGTGAAAGCGGAAGTTGTAGCGGTCGGGGTAGAGGCACAGCCCCGCCGACGCGCCAGCCTCGATGAGCGAGACCGTTCCCGCGCGGGCCGAGGACGCGGCCGCGGCGGAGAAGAACGGGAGCAGGCACGCGGTGCGCTTGGCCTCGTTGGTCTGCGTCGAATGGGTCATCGCGATCTCGGCGATCCGCTCCCAGTTGCCGAGGAGGAATGTGCGGAACTCGTCGTACTTGGTGGTTTCGGCCGCGCCCGCGAATCGGGCGGCGGCGAAGAGCAACACGGGTTGACGGCGCAGTGGCGGAAGCTCGGTGATGAGCGCGCTGATCTCCGGGTCCTCGGCAACGCCCTCGGTCCAGGCAGAATAGACGGGGTTACGCCCACGGACCTCGTACTGTCCGAAATTGGCGTAGCGGGACGCGACGTCGGTGACATGAGCGGAGTCCATGGCCGCATTCTTCCACGTGGTTGCGGGCTCTGGTGATTTGTCCGCGAAGCACCTATATTGGTGATATATCAACAAACGTTGGCGGTGACCCCGCCGAATGTCAGGAGGATCGATGTCGGACGACCTCAAGCCCGCAAACCTACCCACGACCGGTGCATTCGTTCGCGATACCACCTATATCAACGACCGCGTCGTCTCATCGCTCGAGCCGGGAAGCGCGCCGCAAGGTGATGTGATCGGGGAAATGACGTGGCCGGTCGAGGCGGGGCGCTACCGCCTGGCTGCCGCGCGCGCCTGTCCCTGGGCGCACCGCTCGGTGATTACCCGCCGTCTCCTCGGGCTCGAGGATTCGATCTCTCTCGCGCTCGCGGGCCCAACCCACGACAAGAACTCGTGGACCTTCGATCTCGACCCGGGCGGGGTCGACCCCGTGCTCGGCATCGAGCGCCTCCAGCAGGCGTACTTCAACCGGATCCCCGATTACCCGCGCGGCATCACGGTGCCCGCCCTCGTCGATGTCGCCACTACTTCCGTAGTGACCAACGGTTTTTCCAAGATGAACACCGACTTCGTCAAGGAATGGACGAAGCTCCACCGCCCCGGCGCCCCGGACCTGCTGCCCGACGAGCACGCCGACGAGATCGCCGAGATCGACGCGCGCGTCTACCCGAAGCTCAACAACGGCGTGTACCGGACCGGCTTCGCCGCAGATCAGGGCCCGCACGAGGAGGCCTTCGACGACGTCTTCGCCACGCTCGACTGGCTCGAGGAGCGACTGAGTACGAGGCGCTATCTCGTCGGCGACCACATCACCGCCGCGGACATCCGCACCTTCACCACGCTCGTCCGCTTCGACGCTGTCTACCACGGACATTTCAAGGCCAACCGCAACAAGATCAGCGAGATGCCGGCGTTGTGGGGATACCTGCGCGATCTGTTCCAGACGCCGGGATTCGGCGACACTACCGACTTCACGCAGATCAAGCAGCACTATTACATCGTCCACCACGAGATCAACCCGCGCGGCGTCATCCCCAAGGGCCCGGACCTGTCCGGGCTGCTCACCCCGCACGGGCGCGAAGAGTTGGGCGGCACGCCGTTCGGCGATGGCACCGCACCGGGCCCGGTTCCCACCGGCGAAGAGGTGCCGCGCGAGCACAGCGCAGAGGTCGGCCTCCCCGCACGCTGACGTCGGACGCGCGACTCCCCTGTTGCGGCCGCATTCGTTTCTTCGTCATTCCCGCCTCGCCGGCAGAGAACTTTAATTACAGTCAGTTCTATATAGCCGGGCTAGAGACGTGAGAAGGCGAACGGCATGGCTGCAACAGTATTCGGACAGGTAACCCGTCGAGTGGGCGCCATCGTGGCCGCGCTGGCGGTCGGAATCGGCACGGCGAGCGCGGCCACCGCTGCCCCTCCTCCCGAAGGCGCTCGGTACATCGCCCTCGGCGACAGTTACGCCGCCGTCGGCGGCCTCGCGCCGATCGCCCCGGGTTCGGCCGAGGACTGCGGCCAGACGGTCAACAATTACGCACACATCGTCGCCGAGGCCAAGGGGTATGAGCTCACCGACGTCAGCTGTGGCGGGGCGAAAACTAAGGACATGTACGAGCGGCAGAAGGAATGGACGCCGCCCCAACTCGACGCCCTCACCGCCGACGCAGAGCTCGTGACGGTGATGATCGGCGGGAACGACAGCGACGTCTTCGGCGGCACCGTCGAAAACTGCATCAAGGCGACGTTCCAGCTGCCGATCATCGACGCGCCGTGCACTCACCGCATTGGCGAGGCGCCCATCACCACCGTTCGAGAGGTCACTTACCCCGCCGTCAAGCAGGTGCTCACCTCGATCCGAGAGAAGGCGCCCGCCGCGCGCGTGCTGATCGTCGGGTACCCGTGGCTCGTTCCTGCGCAAGGCGAGTGCCTGCCGCAGATGCCGGTACTCGCGTCGGACATGCCCTACTTCCGCCGTCTCCAAAGCGAGCTCAACGGCGCGGCCGCCCGCGCGGCAGAGGAGACCGGCGCGGAATTCATCGACATGTCCGCGGCCTCGGAGGGGCACGATCCGTGTAAGCCTCCGGGAGCCCGGATGGTCGAGCCGATCCTCCTCACCGACCACCCGGTGCCGCTGCACCCGAACGCCTACGGGCAGCAGGCCATGGCGAGCCAAATTCTCGCACATCTGTAGAGGCGACTAGACGAGCCAGTCGTTCGGCGCGAAGAGCTCGGCGTGGACGCGATCTTCTGTTACCCCGAGCGCGGCTAGTGCAGAGCGCTGCGCCTCGAGGAACCCGGTGCCGCCACAGAGGAAGACGTGCGCGCCCGCCGGGATATCGACCTCGCCGAGGTTCATCAGTCCCGTATGGATCTCGCCCGGACCGTCTGCGGTGTCGGCGCCGGACTCGTACCAGGAATGAACGACCGAATCACTGAGCGATTCCGCTGCGCCCGAGACCTCGGAACGGAGGACGTGCTCGTGCGGAGAGCGGTCGGCGTGCAGGACGGTCACGGGCCGGCTGAACTGGGTGGCCTCGAGCTCGCTGAGCAGGCCGAGCATCGGCGTGATCCCGATTCCGGCAGAGCACAGCACGACCGGAACCCCGAGATTGTCCTCGGTGAGCCCTGCGTGGGCGAGGGTGAGGTCGCCGAACGGCAACGTCACCTCCACCTCCGAGTCAACCGCGAGGTTGCGGTGCAGCCAGGTGGACACCTCACCTGCGGGAGTGCTGCCCTCGTCGACGCGGCGCACGCCGATACGCCACGTCCCGCCATCGTCCTCGCCCGGTGCCCCCATGAGCGAGTACTGCCGCAACTGGCGTGCGCCGTCGTCCAGCCGCGCCCCGACCGTGATGTATTGTCCCGGTCGCGACGCGGGAAGTGCGGAACCGTCGGCGGCGCGCAGCGTGAACACGGCCACGTCGTCGGTGACGTCCTCGCGCCCGACGACGCGGGCGGTGCGGAACACCTCGCCGGGCTCGACGCCAGCGTCTGAGTAGAGTGCTCGCTCGAAACCGATGAGAGTCTCTGCGAGGATCCAGTACACCTCGTCCCACGCGGCGGCGATCTCCGGGGTGATTGCGTCGCCGAGCACCTCGACGATCGCGGCGAAGAGATTGTCGTGGACGACCTGATACTGGTCCTCGCGGATGCCGAGGCTAGCGTGTTTGTGTCCGATTCGGGACAGGAGGTCGACCGGGGACTTCCCCTCGACGAGGTGGGAAGCGAAGGTGGCGATCGAGGCGGCGAGTGCCCGCTGCTGTGCTCCTTGCTTCTGATTGCCGCGATTGAACAGGTCGCGGATGAGCTCCGGGTGATTGTCGAACAGCTTCGAGTAGAACACCGGGGTGATGTCGTTGATGTGCGCCCCGATGACGGGAAGCGTCTCGGAAATGATCTTCCGGTCGGTTTCCGAGAGTTGCCGCGGCGACGAGAGTAGATCGCGGTGATCGTTTAGGCGGGTGGAGACCTGTTCAGTGGACACACTCATGGTTGGAACCCCTCGTGAATGAGAAAAGTCGCCTTGTGGCGCGGTCAGCGCAGCTGCGAACCGATCGTGGGGACACCGCGCAACCCGAGGTCGCCGGGAGGCGTCGCCGCCAGGTCGGCGAGCGTGTACCCCGACAACGCGTCGAGGTACGCCTTCCTGGCTGCCTCGAGTGCCTCGGGTAGACGGCCGATCATCAGCGCGTCCGGGTTACCGGTTTGCCCCTCGTGGGGTCGCTCGCCCTCGGCGAGCGTCATCACGGTGTCCGCGGTGGTCGAAAGTCCGGCCTCGGAAATCTCGAGACCGCCCCCGCGGCCCCTGTGGGCGTCGATGAGCCCCTCGTCGACGAACGTCGACAATACCTTCGCCACTTGTGACGACGAGGTGCCGAGTTCGACGGCGAGCGATGCCGCCGTCGCCCTTTGCCCACTCCTGCGGAATCGGGCCAGGAGAACCAGCGCCCGAAGCGCGAGAAGTGAGGTGGTCGTTAGCTGCACAATTTCGAAGCTAACAGAGCCGGACCTGCGGTTAAACACCTTCGAGCTGTGAGGTTAAAGACGGATTGTGCGGCGGTGATTGCGCTCACCGAGCGTCCGCCGTCGCGCTCCCTAGAGCACCGCCGGGTCGAGGTCCACCAGAAACTTCGAGCGCCCGTCGACGAGGTCGAGCATCGCGTCGACGCGGGGGAGTTCGTAGGTGAAGAAGTACTCGGCAGCTGCCTTCTTTCCGGGAGCAAGGGAAGAACCGGACTCTGCGGCTGCTCGGGCGGTGTCGAGCCAGATCCAGGCGACGACGATGTGCCCGGCTGCCTCGAGGTACGGGGTTGCATTGGCGAGCGCTGTCTCGGGGTCGGCGGTGGACCACACGTTCGCCGTCACCTCGACGAGCCGGTCGAGCCGCGCTTGCAGGGAAGCGGCGAAGTCGGCGAACTCCTCGCCGGCCGCGGCGATCGCGTCCCCGATCGTGTCGGCAAGCAGCGCCAGACCGGACCCGCCGGACATGATCACCTTCCGGCCGATCAGGTCCTGGGCCTGGATGCCGTGGGTTCCTTCGTGGATCGGATTGAGACGGTTATCGCGATAGAACTGCTCGACGTCATAGTCGCGGGTGTAGCCGGACCCGCCGAGCACCTGGATCGCAAGATCGTTGGCGATCGGGCCGTATTGCGACGGCCAGCTCTTGACGATCGGGGTGAGCACGTCGAGGAGGAGCGCGGCGTTCGCGGCATCAGCGCCACCGGCGGTGTCGGCTTCGTCGACGAGCTTCGCCGCGTACAGGCACAGCGCCATCGCCCCCTCGGCATAGGCCTTCTGTGCGAGCAGCATCCGCCGCACGTCCGCGTGCTCGGTGAGCATCACCTGTGGCGCTTCCGGATCCTTCGCCCCGACCGGGCGTCCCTGGGGGCGGACCCGCGCGTAGTCGAGCGACTGCAGGTAGCCCGTCATTCCCAGCGCCGCCGCACCCGCGCCGACACCTACGCGCGCCTCGTTCATCATGTGGAACATGTACTGCAGGCCGCGGTTGACCTCGCCGACGAGATACCCGACGGCGCCGGCCTTGCCGCCCGGGGTATGCGTGCCCTCGCCGAAGTTGAGCAGCGTGTTCGTCGTGCCGCGGTAACCCATCTTGTGGTTCAGACCGGAAAGGGTGACGTCGTTGTGCTCGCCCAGCGAGCCGTCCGCGCCAACCAGGTACTTGGGAACGATGAACAGCGAGAGCCCCTTGACTCCCGCCGGCGATCCCTCGGCGCGAGCGAGGACGAGGTGGACGATGTTCTCCGACAGCTCGTGTTCGCCCCCGGAGATCCACATCTTCTGCCCCGAGAGGCGATAGGCGCCGGCGGAATCGGGGACCGCCCTGGTCTTCACGTCCGCGAGGGACGAGCCCGCGTGCGGTTCGGACAGGCACATCGTGCCGAAGAAGCGACCTTCGAGCTCGGGCTCTACATATGTCGCGATCTGCTCCGGTGTGCCATGGGCGAGGATCAGGTTCGCATTGCCCATGGTGAGCATCGGATACGCGGCGGTGGAGATGTTCGCCGCCTGCAGCCACGCGAAGCAGGCGCGGTGCACGACGAACGGCAGATTGATGCCGCCGTGCTCCTCGCCGAAAGCCGCGGCGAGCAGGCCGGTGTCGGCGAACGACTCGAGCGCCGGTGCGACCTCGTCGATGATCGACACCGTGTGCCCGTCGAACGTCGGTTCGTGGGTATCGCTCTTGCGATAGTGCGGTCGGAAATGGGTCTCGGCGATGGAACGCGACACCTCCAACATCGCGTCGAACGTCTCCCGTGAATGGTCGGCGAATTTCTCCCGCTTCGTCAGTTCCTCGACCTTCAACCAGTCGTGGAGGAGGAAGTCGATATCGGCCTGGGAAAGAATCGGTGCGTCCATGAACCCACACTAGGTGAGCCGGCGCACATTCGGCTCGCTAGGACCAGTACGGATCCTTGAGCACGCGCTTGACGAGCTTCCCGTTGTCCTGCCGGGGTAGAGCATCGACGAAGTCGATAGACCGTGGGAGTTTGAACTTCGCGACCCTGGCCGCGAGGCTGCCGAGGATGGCTTCCTCGAGGGCGGCCACGGCATCCGGGTCGCTCGCGTCGAGAGTGTTGGCCGGTTCGACGACCGCCTTGACCTCCTCTCCCCAGTCCGGGTGCGGGATACCGAACACCGCAGCATCGCGAACCTGCGGCAACGCGGTGAGCTCGGACTCGATCTCGGCGGGATAGATGTTGACCCCGCCGGAGATGATCATGTCGTTCTTCCGGTCGCACAGGAACAGGTAGCCATCGGAATCGACATAGCCAAGATCGCCCATCGTGAACATCGATCCCACGTAGGAACCGGCGGTTTTCTCCGGCGCCTTGTGATAGCTGAACGACGAGCCGTGCATCTGCATGTAGACATTGCCGATCTCGCCGGTGGGCACAGGGGCCCCGTCGTCATCCAGAATCTGCAATGTGGTGGTGGACCAGGGACGGCCTACGCTTCCCGGCTTGCGCAGCCACTCGGCTCCGGTGATCGTGCAACCGCCACCCTCGGTGCCGGCGTAGTACTCGGTGATCACCGGGCCCCACCATTCGAGCATCGCCCTCTTCACATGTAGTGGGCATGGTGCGGCGCCGTGGATGACGTTGCGCAGCGACGAAACATCGTAAGATGCGCGCACCGATTCTTCGAGCTCGAGCAGCCGCGCGAACTGGGTGGGAACCATGTGCGAATGGGTGACGCGGTGGGCGTCGATGAGCCTCAGCATCTCCTCGGCGGACCACTTGTCCATGAGTACGACGAGCTGGCCGAGCTGCAGCGAGATGACGACGAAGTTGAGTACCGCGGTGTGGTACATCGGCGAGCCGCACAGATGGACGTTGTCCGGCTCGGCGATGCCGAAGCCGGCGAAGAAGAAGTAGTTCGGAACGCTGACCTGATCCGGGGATGCACCCGTGAGTGGGCGGCGCACTCCTTTCGGCTTTCCTGTCGTGCCGGAGGTGTAGAGCATCGGTCCGCCGAGGGTGCGCTCGCGTGGGAGCTCGTCGCCGTTGTGGCCGGCGGAGAGCTCGCCGAGGGGACGGAAACCGGCGACGTCACCGATAGCGAAGCAGCGTTCGGAGGCGATCCCGGACTCCCTCCGGGCGGCATCGGCGACGCCCGCGAACCGTTCCGCTGCGAAGAACGCCTTAGCCTCGGAATTGTCGAGGATGTAGGCGACCTCGGGCCCGGTGAGGTGCCAGTTGGCCGGCGCGACGTAGACGCCGATCTCGAGCGCGGCGAAGTACAACTCGACGAATTCGAGGCAGTTGGGCGCGAGGATCACGATGGCGTCGCCGCGGCCCACGCCGAGATCCTGCAGCCCGTTCGCGAACCGGTGTGCGGCGGAGACGAGGTTCGAATACGTGCTGGTCCGCCCGCGGGAATCGACGATCGCCGGACGGTCCGGATCGGCCTCGGCGATCGCGAAAGCGCTGGTAACATGCGTGCCCGTCGCGGGGTTCTCCACTCCGGCGCTCGCGGGAACCGTTGGTGGCTTGGTCATTGGGAAGTCCTCACGTGCCGTTGATGCGGCGGCGAGATCGCCGCGTCTTCTCTATCCATACACCGGTGGACAGTTGTCTGTACGGCTGTGCGGAATCGCCGGGCGGCGGCGGGGCGTGTGTGTTTCACTTCACATCATGGCTACCGACAGCATTGCGGTCCAGATCGAGGCGCCCGAAGGCGAGGCGCTGAGCGCGCCCCTGCACCCGTCATTCGACTACACCCGTTCCACCGGCCCGATCCTCGGGGCGTTCTTCGCCGGGTTGCGCGAGCGCACCCTCCGCGGAATCCGCGACAACTCCGGCCGGGTCCACGTCCCGCCGGTCGAGTTCGATCCCACCACCCATGAGGCGCTGTCCGCGAGCGACATCGTCGACGTCGCCGAGGAGGGCGAGGTGGTCTCGTGGACGTGGGTTTCCGAGCCGGGTGCGTCGGCGGCGCTAGCCAGCCCGCACGCGCTGGCACTGATCCGTCCGCGAGGTGCGGACACCGCGATGCTCCACGTCATCGCCGCCGAGTCCGCCGCGGACATCTCGACCGGGATGCGGGTCGAAGCGCGCTGGATACCCGAGCCCCGCGGCTCGATCCGCGACCTCTACTTCGTGCCTGCCGGTAGCCAAATGTCGCCCGGACTCGCCGACTACCGTGGCGGCCTCGACGATTCCGACCGCCTGGTCACCCCGGTCGAACTGGACGTCACCCACACCGCCGGGTTCGCCGAGCGCACATTCCTACGCGGATTGGCGGCGGGGAAGATCATCGGCCGCCGCAGGTCCAACGGGCCGGAGGTGTACGTACCGCCGCGCGACTGGTGCCCGTCCGACGGCGTGCCGATGGGCGAGTTCGTCGAGGTCGCCGACACCGGGGTGGTCACGACCTTCGGCATCGTCAACGCCGCGTTCGCCGGGCAGAAGATCACGCCTCCCTATGTGACGGCGTACATCCTCCTCGACGGATCGGACCTACCCATCCAGCACCTTGTCCTCGGCATACCGGCGAACGAAGTCCGCATGGGGATGCGCGTACGCGCGCACTGGGTCCCCGAATCCGAGCGCGTCCACTCGATGGCGTCGATCTCCCATTTCGAACCGACCGGCGAGCCCGACGCACCGCGCGGCTCGTTCGAGAAGCACTTGTAAGGGGCCGAGAATATGACCACCACAACGCCGGCCCGCGACGTCGCGATCGTCGCCTTCGCCCACGCCGCCCACTCAGAGGCGAGCCCGGGAACGACGAATGGCGTGGAGATGCTCGCGCCCGTCTTCGCCGAGTGTTACGAGCAGTCCGGCTTGGACCGCAGGGAGATCGATTTCTGGTGTTCGGGGTCCTCGGATTACCTCGCGGGGCGTGCCTTTTCCTTCATCTCCGCGATCGAGGCGATCGGCGCGACGCCGTCGATCCAGGAATCCCATGTCGAGGGCGACGCCGCCTGGGCGCTGTTCGAGGCGTGGCTGACCATCCTGTCCGGCCATGCCGATACCGCCCTCGTTTATGGTTTCGGCAAGGCCTCGGCCTCCGCCGATCTCGATGCGACGATGGCCGCACAGCTCGATCCCTACACTCAGTCCCCGCTCGGGCCGGGGCGACACCAGCTTGCAGCGCTACAGGCGCGCGCGGGACTCGATGCGGGCATGTGGAGCACGGACGACCTCGCGCGAATCGCTGCACGCACCCACGGGATAGAACTCGCCGAGGTGGCAGCGGCACGGGCGGAGGCGGATCCGCTCACCGCATTCGACTGCCCGCCGGTGACCGACGGTGCGTGCGCCGTCATTCTCGCGGCAGGCGACCGCGCGAAGGAAATCCGCACGACACCCGCCTGGATAGCGGGGCTCGGGCAGGCGATCGACTCGGCGGAGCTCGGTGCCCGCGACCTCACCGCCAGCCCGAGCGTGCGAGAGGCGGCCCGCCAGGCCACCGGCGGCGCCGAGCTCGGCCCCATCGACCTCGCCGAGCTGCATACGCCGTACAGCCACCAGGAGATCATCGTGCGCCGCGAGCTCGGCCTCGGCGACAACGTCCGAATCACGCCATCCGGTGGCTCGCTCGCCGCGGACCCGATGTTCTCCGCCGGCTTGGAGCGCATCGGCTACGCCGCGAAAGCCATTTATGACGGCGGAGCCCGCCGTACTCTCGGCCACGCGAGCGCCGGCCCCCTCCTCCAACACAATCTCGTCGCACTTCTGGAAGGGCGTGGGTAGATCATGAACCCAGCGAACAGGCCGCCGGTGGAGGCCGCTGTCCTCGGGACCGGGCAGACCCACCACACCTCCCGTCGCCTCGACGTCTCGATGGCGGGGCTGTGCCGCGAGGCGATCGACGCGGCGATGGCCGACGCGCGCGCGGGGTGGGACGACATCGACGCGATCATCATCGGCAAGGCCCCCGACCTGTTCGAGGGCGTGATGATGCCGGAGCTCATGATGGCCGACGCCCTCGGCGCCGCCGGCAAGCCGCTGCTGCGCGTACACACCGCCGGTTCGGTCGGCGGGTCCACCGCGATCGCTGCGACGGCGCACGTGCAGTCCGGCCGCTTCCGGCGTGTGCTTGCGGTCTCGTGGGAGAAGCAGTCCGAGTCGAACGCTATGTGGGCGCTGAGCCTGCCCGTTCCCTTCGCCGCGCCGGTCGGCGCCGGCGCAGGCGGCCACTTCGCCCCGCACGTGCGCTCCTACATCGAGACCTCCGGTGCCCCGCTCGACACGGGAGCGAAGGTCGTGGTCAAGGATCGCAGGGCGGGCGCCCGCAACCCGCACGCGCACCTGCACCAGCCGGACATCACCGTCGAGCAGGTGATGGCGGGGAAAATGCTGTGGGACCCGATCCGCTACGACGAGACCTGCCCGTCCTCCGACGGGGCCTCGGCAATCGTCATCGGAGACTCCGTCGCCGCGCGCGAGGCCGAGAGCGCCGGCAGGGGCGTCGCCTGGATCCACGCGACCTCGATGCGCACCGAGGCGGGCACCTACTCCGGTCGCAACCACCGCAGCCCGCGCGCGGGGCGCGACGCGGCCGCCGCGCTGTGGGCAGAGGCGGGGATCGACGACCCGCGCGCGGAGATCGACGTCGCCGAAATCTACGTGCCGTTCTCGTGGTTCGAGCCGATGTGGCTCGAGAACCTCGGATTCTGCGACGCGGGCGATGGGTGGAAGCTCGTCGCCGAGGGGGCGACCGCGCCCGACGGCGATCTCCCCGTCAACCCCTCCGGGGGCGTGCTCAGCTCGAACCCCATCGGCGCCTCCGGGATGCTGCGCTTCGCCGAGGCGGCACGCCAGGTGATGGGACGCGCGGACGAGCACCAGATCGCCGGTGCCCGCCGCGCGTTCGGTCATGCCTACGGCGGGGCGAGCCAATACTTCTCGATGTGGGTGGTGGGAGCCGAGCCCAACGAGGCCGTAGCCTCTCTCCGGGAGACTCAGGACCAGGCGCTATGACCGGCGAATTCTCCACCACGGCACCCGAGTTCAGGCGCGAGCTGCGCGAATTCTTCGCCGAACTCATGACACCGGAGCGCCGCGAGGCTTTCGCCGCCACCACCGGCGAGTACGGCCACGGCAGCGCCTACCGCGACGTCGTCGCCGAGCTCGGCCGCGCCGGGCTCCTCGCGCTCGGTTGGCCGGAGAAGTTCGGCGGGCAGGACCGACCGCTGGCCGACCAGCTCATCTTCGCCGACGAGGCCGCCATCGCCGGCGTGCCCGTCCCGTTCCTCACCGTCAACTCGGTCGCCCCGACGATCATGGCCTTCGGCACGGACGCGCAAAAGGACTACTTCCTCCCGCGCATCGCCCGCGGCGAACTCCACTTCGCCATCGGCTACTCCGAACCCGGCGCCGGCACGGACCTCGCGGCACTACGAACGCGTGCGGTAAAAACCACGAATGACGTCGGAGAAGCCGTATATCGCATCTCGGGTCAGAAAATGTGGACCTCCTTGATCGCGTATGCGGACTGGGTGTGGCTCGCCGTGCGGACCGATCCCGACGCGCCTCGGCACAAGGGGATCTCGCTCATCGCCGTACCGACGAACGCTCCCGGATTCTCGTGGACCCCGGTGCGCACGATGGCCGGCCCCGACACCTCGGCCACGTTCTACGACGATGTCGAGGTCCCCGCGTCGAACCTCATCGGCGAGGAGAACGGCGGCTGGGCGCTCATCACGAACCAGCTCAACCACGAGCGCGTCTCGCTCACCACCGCCGGCGCGTTGCAGGCCTCCCTGCGCCAGGTGCTCGACTGGGCGACCTCGACGACGTGCGCCGAGGTCGGCATCGGCGGCAGTGGAACGGTCGCCGAGCAGCCGTGGGTGCAGACCCATCTCGCCCGCGTGCACGCGATGGCCGAGTATCTCGCGCTGCGGAACCTCGAGATCGTCTTCGCCGACGATGACTCGGGCGTGGGCCGCGTCACGGCGTCGGCGACCAAGGTGTTCGGCACCGAGGCGGCGTGCGAGGCCTACCGGTTGCTCATGGAGGTACTCGGTCCGGCCGGATATCAGCGTGCGGGATCGCCGGCCGCCGTTCTCGGCGGGCGCATCGAACGGCTGCACCGCTCCGCCCTGATCCTCACCTTCGGCGGCGGCACCAACGAGGTGCAGCGCGACATCATCGCAATGGCCGGGCTCGGCCTGCCACCCGCGCCCCGCGTGGCACCGGCGCGACAGAAGTAGAGAGGCGGGCGACCATGGACTTTCGACCGACAGGCGATGTGCGCGAACTGACGGACCTCGTGCGCGACCTCTGTGCCGCGCGCGGCGGGGAGGACACTCTCGCCGAGCTCGACGCGAGGTTCGGCCCCGGGGCCGAATCCGCGGGCGCGCAGCGCGCGAACTCGCGGCTGAACGAGCAATTGTGGTCCGGGCTTGTTGACGCCGGGGTGCCGCTCGCGCTGGGGCCCGAGGCGGCCGGCGGCGACGGGCTCGGCGTGACTGCCGCCGCGTACGTATTTTTTGAGCTCGGGCGGGCGCTCGCCCCGGTTCCGTTGGACTCGGCCGTCGCCGCCGCGCACGCGCTGGCCGCGGCGGGAAACCCCGCACTCGCCCGGTCCGTTGCAACGGGGGAGCTCATCGCCGCCGTGCCGGACATTCTAACGGGCGTCGAGGTCGAGCACGGCGAGGGGGAGTCGGGCTCCGACGTCATACTCCATTCGGTGTCGTGGGCGCCGGCGGCGGACCTCCTGTGCGATTCGGTACCAGGTGGCCTGCGCGTGTATCGCCTTCCCGCCGGCGGGGTGCAGGTTGAGCGGCTCGTGCCAGTTGATTTCTCGTGCGCCGGGCGCGTGACAATCTCGGCGGAGGCGGCAGCAGCTGCGGAGAGGCTGGACGTGTCCGGGGAGGCGGCGGAACTCGAGTCGCTACGGCGGCGCGTGCACCTGGCCGCGTACCAATGGGGAGTGCTCGATGCGGCACTGGAGCGGACCGCGCGATATGCCTCCGAGCGGAACCAGTTCGGGCGGCCGATCGGCACGTTCCAGGGAGTGTCCGGGCGGCTCGCGGACGGACTCATCGACGTCGACGCAGTGCGTCTTTCGACCCTGCGCGCGGCGGACGAACTCGACAAATGTGGAGGCGTTCCGGGGCCGGCTGCGCGAGCCGCGGTGGCGGCGGCTCACTTCTGGGCGAGCGAAGCTGCCCACCGCGTCGCGCACAGCGCGGTACACGTCCACGGCGGGACTGGGCTCGACCGGTCCGAGCCGCTGCACCGCTACTTCCTAGCGGCGAAGGCCGGGGAATTCCGGCTTGGCGGCGCGACCGCGCAGCTCGCCGACCTCGGTCGGACGCTCGCCCTGCACGGCGATCCGTGGGCGTGAAACCGGTTCGGCAGTGGTAGCAACCCCACGCGCGCGGGTTTCCGTGCAAGACTTTGTGCAACGCGAAACGGAGTATCTTTAGAGGCCCGGAGCGCGTCGTCCGCGCGAAATTACGAGGACACCGAATGGGGTTGGATCATGACAGTGCTGGAACAGGCGTCTGCCGTCGACAAGCGATCTGCCCCGCTGTATTCGCAGGCCGAGGCGTCCAGGTTCTTGGGGCTTTCTGCGTCGACGTATCGAAATTGGGCGCGTGGCTACGCATACGAGCGTGGCGGAAAAACGATCACTGCGGCGCCTGTCGTCACGACCGTAGCCAGGGAAACGGCACACGGCCCCAATATTCCGTTCGTCGGTCTGGCGGAGGGCTATGCGCTATACGCGATTCGAGCGACCGGAGTCCCGTTGCAGAAGATTCGCCCAGCTTTGGCGATTTTGGATCGCGAGGTAGGCATGCGCCATGCACTCGCATCTCGGCGGCTATTTACAGATGGCGCCGAAGTGCTCTTCGACTACGGCGAGAAATCGGGTGGGGACGAAAGGGATGCCCTGCGAGGACTCACGGTGGTTCGAGACAACCAGCGAGTGATGGCGGACGTCGTGGGCAGCTACCTCAATCGAATCGAATTCGGTGGCGACGGTCTCGCCGACCAGATTCCATTGCTCGGTTTCCGATCTGCTGAGGTGGTTGCGGATGTTCGGAGATCGTTCGGTCAGCCGACTTTCGAACGAGGGGGAGCGCGGCTGGAAGACGTGCTCTCGCTTTTTGTCGCCGAGCGCGACGTGGACGTGGTCGCCGCGGAATTCGGCATCCCGAGGAGCCAGCTTGAGGACGTTCTGGCCGTCTACGTGCAGGCCGCCTAAGAGCGACACCAATGGCGCCCTTCTTCCTCGACCGGAGCTTAGGGCGGGTCCAGTTGCCGCAGCTTCTGCGTGACGATGGCTGGGAACTCCATACGCTGGCTGAAGTCTTCGGTGTGCCGAAAGAGGAAACAGTCAGTGATGTCGAGTGGCTCACGCTCGCTGGAGCGAACGGGTGACCAGTCCTCATGAAGGACCAGAGGATTCGTTATCGAAGTGCTGAGGTCGGTGCCCTTATCGACAGCTCGGTCCGTGCATTCGTATTGACCTCAAGGAATCTCACCGCGCGTGAGATGGCTCGAGCTTTCATCACGCATAGGTCGCGGATCCACGCGGAAGCGCTCAAGCCGGGGTCTGCACTGTTCGCAGTAACCACGTCGTCGATTCGCGAAATCGACCTGTCGGCATATGAAAGTCGAGGCTACCTCTAGTCGCCCAGCGTCGCCCGCATCCGCCCGACGGCCTCGCGGTACTCGCGCACGATCTGCGCCATCGTGTCGGCCACGGGCACGACCCCGTCCAGCGAACCGATGATCTGCCCTGCAGGCATCGCGACCACCGCGGGGTCCTGAGCGGCCGCGATCCGCTGGTGCGCCTCCGACACGAGCAGGTTCTGCAGCGGCATCGGCAGCGGCGAGGGGGCGTCGTCGGCCTGCCAGGCGTCCGTCCACTTCGACTTGAGGAGCCGCGCCGGCTTGCCGGAATAGATGCGCGTGCGCACCGTGTCCTGCGAGCTCGCCTCGACCAGCGCCGCCTGCATCGCGCGGCTTCCGCCGTCATCGGAATATTCGGTTGCGGTGAGCCAGCGCGAACCCATCCACGCCCCCTGCGCACCCATGCCGATGACGGCCGCGAGCTGCGTGCCGTCCCCGATCCCGCCCGCGGCGAGGACGGGCACCGAGCCGCCGAGCGCGCGCACGATCTCCGGCACGAGCACCACCGTCGCGACCTCCCCGGTGTGCCCGCCCGCCTCGCCGCCCTGCGCGATGACGACGTCGACCCCGGCATCGACATGCGAGACCGCGTGCCGCACCGCCCCTGCCAGGGCGGCGATCTTGACGCCCGCATCATGGGCCTGCGCGATGACGTCGGGCGGCGGAGAGCCCAGGGCGTTCGCGATGAGCACGGGCCTGTGCCGCAGCGCGACGTCGACGTGCGACTGGGCGACCGAGTGGAGCCAGCCGAGCACGCCGGCATCGTGGGCCGCGTCGTTCCCGAGCGGCGGGACGCCGAGATCGTCGAGGACACGGGACACGAACGCGCGGTGCGCCTCGGGGATGAGCTCACCGAGGTTTTCCGGGGTGCCTTCGGTGGGCACCTTGTTCGGCATCACCACGTCGACCCCGTACGGCTTGCCGTCGGTGTTCTGGTCCATAAAGGTGAGCGCGTCGTCGAGCTCGCCGGCATCGTTGTAGCGGACGGCTCCGAGCACTCCGAGCCCGCCCGCGCGGCTCACCGCCGCGGCGACCGCCTTCGACGGGGTGAAGGCGAAGACCGGGTAGTCGATGCCGAATTTCTCGGTGAGGGGCGTGCGGATGGTCATCGCGAGAACTCCTGGGAATCGTCCGGTTCGCGGGAGGCGGCGAGCTCGGCCGCCCACTGGTAGTTCGGCTTGCCCGCGGGGCTGCGACGGATCTCGCTGGTGACCCAGATGGAGCGCGGGCACTTGTAGCGGGCGATGCGCTCGCGCGCGACCTCGTTGATCTCGGCGAGCGTCGCCGCATCCGCCGAACGCATCGCGACCACCGCGGCGACCTTGTTGCCCATCCGCTCGTCGGGGATGCCGATCACGAGCGCGTCGAACACTTCCGGGTGCGCCTTGAGCGCGGCCTCGACCTCTTCGGGGTGCACCTTCTCGCCGCCGGTGTTGATCGACACCGAGCCGCGCCCGAGCATCGTCACCGTCCCGTCGGCCTCGACGACGGCATCGTCGCCGGGAATCGCGTAGCGCACCCCGCCGAGCGTGACGAACGTCTTCGCGGTCTTGGCCTCGTCGTTCCAGTAACCGAGGGGGATGTGCCCGGTGCGGGCGATCTTGCCGACCTGCCCCGAACCGGGCTCGACGGGATTGCCCTCGGCGTCGATGACCTTGGTCTCTTCGTCGATCATCACCCGCGGACCACCGGTAGTGCCTGCGCCTTTTTCCACCTTCTCCAGGCCCGAGAACCCGGTTTCCGAGGAACCGATGTTGTCCGAGAGCAGCAGATTCGGGAACGCCTCGAGCCATTGGTCCTTGACCGCGGGCGAGAACAGCGCCGCCGAGGAACCCACATAGAGCAGCGAGGATGCGTCGTAGACGTCCGGATCCCAGGCGTCGATGAGTGGGCGCGCCATCGCATCGCCGGTGATGAACATGAGGTTGATCTTGTGCCGGGTGACGTTCGCCCACACCGTGTGCGGGTCGAATTCCGGCTCGATGATCGACATCCGCCCGCCGAACAGCGCCTGCAGGATCGCCCACTGGGCGCCGCCGTGGATGAGCGGCGGCAGCGCGTGCGAGTTGATCGGCCCCGAGTCTGCGCCCTTCTTTGCGAGCTCCCACTCGTCGGCGACGACCTCGCGGGTGAGGAAATCGATGCCCCCGCCGAGAACCATGAACACGTCTTCGTGGCGCCACATCACGCCCTTGGGTGCGCCCGTCGTCCCGCCCGTGTACAGCATGTACACGTCGTCGCCGGAGCGCTCGCCGAAATCGCGTTCCGCCGATTGGGTGTCGAGGACCTGCTCATAGTCGGCAGTCCTGACGCCGCCGGCCTCCGACGTCATAACCGGGGCATCGGTCCCGTCCGCGACGAAGATCACCTCCGCCACGCCCGGGGTCTCGGGCAATGTCTCGGCTATGACGTCGGAGTAGCGGCGCTCGGCGATGACCACCTTCGCCTCCGAGTCGCTCAACAAATGCCGTAGTTCGGAAGAGACGTAGCGGTAGTTGATGTTCACCATCACCGCTCGCGTCTTGTAGATGGCGAGCATGGACTCGATCGCCTCGATGGTATTACGGCTGTAGAGGGCAACCTTGTCGCCGGGGCGGACCCCGGCGGAGTGGAGGTGGTGCGCCAGCTGGTTCGCGCGCCGGTCCAACTCGGCGTACGTGCGCTGCCGCTCGCCCTGGACGAGCGCGACCCGCTCGGATACCAGGTCGACGCTGTGCTCGAAGAGGTCCGCGATGTGGAAGGCCATACCCGAAACCTAGAACGTGTTATCGTTCCCCGCAGCGGATTGAGTGATGCTCATCACTTTCACATGGCCTTGCAGGAGGTACACGGTGCCGGAAAAGACGCCCGACGAGCAGCAACTCGTCACCGAGAAGCGCGGCCACGTCCTCGTGGTCACGATGAATCGTCCCGAATCCCGGAACGCGTTGTCCGGCGCGATGCTGCGCGGGATGGAGGCGGCGTGGGACGAAGTGGATGCCGATCCCGACATCCGCGCGTGCATCCTCACCGGCGCGGGCGGATATTTCTGCGCGGGCGCCGACCTCAAATCGATGAACGAGAAGGCGCCGGGCGATAAATTCGCCGAAGGGGGCTGGGACCTCACTCGGTTGCCGGCGCTGCTCAAGGGGAGGCGGCTGAGTAAGCCGCTCATCGCCGCGGTCGAGGGGCCCGCGATCGCCGGGGGCACCGAGATTCTCCAGGGCACAGACATTCGCATCGCCGGACGCTCCGCGCGCTTCGGGGTGGCCGAGGCCAAGTGGGGGTTGTACCCGCTCGCGGGCTCGGCGGTGCGCCTGCCCCGGCAGATTCCCTATACGGTCGCGATGGACCTGCTGCTCACCGCGCGCTCGATTTCGGCGGACGAGGCTCTCGAGTACGGGCTCATCGGTCGCGTCGTCGACGACGGCACCGCACTCGACGCGGCGCTCGAGGTCGCCGAGCGTATCGCCGCGAACGGTCCGCTCGCCGTGCAGGCGATCATGCGGACCGTGCGCGCCACGGAAGGGATGCACGAGGAGGAGGCATTCCGGTTCGACGCCGAGCAAGGCGCGGCGGTCTTCGCTTCCGACGACGCGAAGATCGGGCCGCGGGCGTTCGCCCGTAAGGAGACTCCCGAGTTCACGGGGGAGTAGGAGAGTCCGGGCCGATCGGCAGGCTCAGTGCTCGTCGCGCAGAACGCGTTTGAGTAGCTTCCCGCTCTGATTGCGCGGCAGCTGCGGCACAAAGATCACCTGCTTCGGCACCTTGAACGAGGCTATGCTCTGCGCGGCGAATTCGACGATCTCGTCCTCGGTCGGCTCGGCAGCACCATCCTTGACGACGACGAACGCTGTGACCTGCTCGATCCACCGCTCGTGCGGCATTCCGACGACGGCGACCTCGGCGACGGACTCGTGTCCATAGATCGCCTCCTCTACCTCCCTAGAGGCGACGAGCACCCCGCCGGTGTTGATGACGTCCTTGATGCGATCGACGACGGTCACGTAACCCTGTTCGTCGCGGACGACCAGATCACCGGAATGGAACCATCCGCCCTCGAACGCCTCCTCGGTCGCCTCCGGTTTGTTCCAGTACCCCAGGCATAGCTGCGGGGAACGGTAGACGATCTCGCCCTGCTCTCCGGGCGCGACGTCGTTGCCTTCGGCGTCGATGACCCGCGCCTCCACGAACATCACGGGGCGGCCGGCGCTGGCCGGGCGCTCGTCGTGTTCCTCCGGGCGAAGCACCGTTGCCACCGGCCCGATTTCGGTCTGGCCGAATGCGTTGTAGAAGCCGAGCTCCGGATATTTCGCGCGCAGGCGCTGCAAGACCGGCGTCGGCATGATCGACGCTCCGTACTGCGCCTTCTTCAGCGAGGAGATGTCGCGCAAGTCGAGGTCGGGGTGGTGCGACAGTGGCACCCACACAGTCGGGGCGAGGAACATCGAACCGATCGAATCGCGCTCGATCGCCTCGAGGAGTACCGGAATGTCCGGGCGCTCGTGCAGGAAGACCTCCGCGCCGATCGCGAGGTAAGGCACGAGGAACGCGTGCATCGCGGCAGTGTGATAAAGCGGCATGCACACCAGTGGCCTGTCGTCCGCGGCGTAATCGAGCGCCTGCAGGCAGGCGAGGTAGTGGTAGATCTGCCCGCTGTGGCTGATCATCGTGCCCTTGGGCTTGCTCGTCGTCCCCGAGGTGTACATCAGCTGGACGAGGTCGTCCCCGCCCGCCGGCGGGGCCAGCTCCGGGATCTCTCCGGCGGAGGCCTGCGCGAGGAGGGAGTCGGGTCCCTCGCGGAAGTCGAGGACGTGCTGAATAGAGGTGTCGGAGGCGACGGCGTCGAAGTGGGGGCGGAGCGCGGCGTCAACCAGAAGGGCAGTGGCTCCGGAGTCGGCGAGGATGTAGGACAGCTCCTCGCCTTGCAGCGCGAAGTTGACCGGGACGTGGACGAGACCGGCGCGCGAGGCGGCGAAGAACGCGATCGCATAGGCGTCGGAGTTCGTGCCGTAGGCGGCGATCCGGTCGCCGGGTTCGAGGCCGAGTGAGAGCAGCCGCCCGGCGGCGCGGGAGATCGCGGCGTCTAGTTCGGCGTAGGTATGCGAGCGGCCCGAAAAGTGCAGGGCGACGGCGTTCGGGGTGCGCGCGGCGGCCCTGCGGATGAGGGCGTCGACACTGTTGGCGCGAGCGAGATTCGACATAGGAGTGATCCTAATCACAATAACGCCGAGGTCGCTACGGACGGTTAGTTATTACTAACCGCAATTCAGGATTGGCGTGGGGAAACCAGCCCTCGGCCGGTGACGAGCGGGAGGTCCTTCGCGCTCACGATTCCCGGCGGCGCCGCATGTACGGCCTCGACGCAGTTCGCCAGCCGTGCGGCCGTGGTGAGCATGCCCGAGGCGCCGTGGTCGCCGTCGGACGACATGTGTGTGAGCTCGAGCCGAAGATTTGGCTCGCCGGAGATCTCCACGCGGAACGAGGCGGGACCGCCGTCGAGCGGCGCCGCCCACTCGGGAGCGAGGTCTGCGTCGAGGTCGGTTCGCGCGCGGAGCACGTGCTCGAGCGCGATGCGCGGCTCCCCGTCCACGGTGCCGATGACCTCAAAACGCAGCGCCGCCTGCGTGCCCGCAGCGATGTGGGTGCACACCGTGTCGATATCGCTGGGCGCCGGCAGTCGCTCCACGTGCTCGGTCAACTGCTCATCAAGTATGACGTCGAGCGCCGCGGCAAGCTGGCGAACTGTTCCGCCCCAACCGCTGGCCAAGACCCCCGGCAGCGCAATCACGGGATCGCGGTCCATCGGCGTGCCGAACCCGAAGAATCCCTCGACCATGGCTGCATTGTCATACGTCGAATAGTCCGAGATCTCGAAGGCCCGGATCTCGTCGATGCGCGAAGCGATCGACGTGAGAGTTAGAGGCAGAATGTCGTTGGCGAAGCCCGGGTCGATGCCTGTGATGTGAAGTGTGGACTGCCCGGCGGACGAGGCCGCCTCGAGCCGTTCGATCCATTCCGGGGATGCCGATCCCCAGGGGTACTGCAGGACCACGGGGCCGGACGCGATGACGTCGACGCCCGCGCGCAAAAGCCATTCGAGGTCGTCGACGGCCTCCTCCATGCGGGTGTCGGCGTCCGCGGCATTGATCACCACATCGGGTCTTCCCCGAAGCAGAGCATCGCGGTCGCTCGTCGCGAGAATTCCGGTGGCGTTGCTGCGTCCGGCGAGCTCGGCCGCGTCCTTTCCCTCTTTGGCCGGATCGGATACGAACACTCCGACGAGTTCGAGTTCGGGGCGATCGAGGATGAGTCCGAGGGACAGAGTGCCCACGGCTCCGGTGGCCCACTGTGCTACGCGAATCGACATTCCCCGATACTAGGTTCGCGCGAGCAGCTGCCGGACCGTTTCCGCCGCTTCGTTCGGCTCCGCGAGACTGATCACGACGGACCGGCCGCTCGTGCGATTGAGGCGGATGCCGGGTCCGCCTCGGACGATCAACCCTGTGGTGCCTGCACGGAGTCGGTACCCCCAGCCGCCGAAGTCCATCGGATTGATGTCGATCACCTCGACGGATTCGATATCGCTCAACGCGATCGACCCCCGGGGAAGTCCGAATCCGAACGCCCACGTCACTGCGGTCTGATCGATACGAACCCGGAGGTATGCGATGAGCGGGATCGCGATGATGCCGGCGACGAGCGTGATCGCTACCGCCCACCAATCGACGAACGCCACGAGAATTGTCGAGCCGAGAATGAGTGCGGCAACCGAACCGAGCAGTGCCGGGTTTCCACTCTGACCACCGAAGTATGCGGCTTTCTCGCCCGAACGTAGGGACTCGCGCGGGGCGCGCCGAGGATCCGAGTGGCTGGGCTTCTCGGGCTCCGTTGCGTGGGTGGGGAAAGTCAGCGCCGTCACGCCGGCGCAGACGATGGCGCCGGCGAGTCCGAAGAGGAAGGCGTTGCCGCCGAGATGTGCCTCAGCTCCATCGAGCTGGAAATAGAGGGTGGCGAGCAGCAACGGTGACACCAGTCCGACCGCGCCTGCCAAGAGGGCGCCGGTAACCTGCCCTGACCGTCCTCGCATCAGCCCGAAGTACGAGAGACCGAGGTTGAGAGCGTTGAAACCGAACATAAAGATGGCATCGAAGGCGTAGTTGGCGTTCTTTCCCATCCAGTCATCCGGCTCGCCTCCGGTACCGAAGTGAATTGCCACCGAGTCCGGCAGCTGGTTGTACCACGACTGCGCGATGGCGAAGCATGAGAGTGAGAGGAGGAACGGGACGAGGCATACCGACAGCGCGACGTGAATGCGGAGCGGGCCCCTTAGGCGCGGTGGGTACTTGCTCATAGCGGACATCGACTCAGCCTTCCTGTGATGTCTGGCGTTCTGCGGCTCGGGGCACGCCTTGATCTAGCTGTGATGTCCAGGGAGGTTGGTCAGTCGGGTGACTGGGGGTTGGCCTCCTATAGCGGAGTGTGCTCGGTGATGATTGTAGAAGTGCATCCACTCGGGCAGGGCTGCGTTGCGTTGTGCGGTTGACGCGTAGAACTGGGCGTAGGCCCAGCCGTCGGACAAGGTGCGGTGGAAACGTTCGATCTTGCCGTTGGTCTGTGGCCGGTAGGGACGTGTTCGCTTGTGCTTGATACCTAGGTCAGCACATGCATCTCGCCAGGTATGGGCGCGGTAACACGAGCCGTTGTCGGAGAGAACTCGTTCGACCACAACGCCTCGTTCGGCGAACCATGCACTCGCTCGGCGCAGGACCCCGATCGCGGTCTCGGCCTTCTCATCAGAGCAGATCTCGGCGTAGGCGACCCGGGAGTGGTCATCGATGACCGTGTGGACGTAGGCGGTGCCGATTCGGGGGCGGTAATCCTTCCCACGCTCGCCCGTTCGATGCGCTGTTGCTAGCGAATTCTGCTGGCCCTGCTTGCGACCGACGAACTTGTGTCCGCCGCCGTCGGGGATGTTGCCGAACTTGGTGACGTCGACGTGGATCATCGAGCCCGGATAGGGGTGCTCGTAACGGCGCAGCGGCTCCCCAGTGACCCGGTCGATGTAGGTGAGTCGGTTGATCCGGCATCGCGCCAGCACCGCATGTACGGTCGAGGCAGGCACGCCGAGCCGGCCAGCGATCTGGACCGGTCCGAGCCGCTTGCGCCAGCGCAACGCCACGATC
Organism: Dietzia timorensis; assembly: GCF_001659785.1. Lineage (NCBI taxonomy): Bacteria > Bacillati > Actinomycetota > Actinomycetes > Mycobacteriales > Dietziaceae > Dietzia > Dietzia timorensis. Next base: position 3,312,309 of record NZ_CP015961.1, on the reverse strand, counting down.
CGACGCACGACCGACTGCGGTGTCTTGCCCGGGCTACGGCGAGGACGCGAGCTGCGATCGGCCATTCCCGAGGCGCCTTCGGCCCGGTATCTATCAGCCCACTTCTTCGCTGTGCGCGGCGCGACCATAAACATTTTCGCCACCGCTGAATACGTCCAATGGTCCTCGACGACCAACTTCGCCAGCCGCAATCGTGTGCGTGGCGTCAAGACAGCGTTAGCGTGGGACATGAAGACCTCCGGGACCTGAAGCGGTGAACTAGACAGCTCCACTCCACTACCGGAGGTCTTCCCTTGTCACCCCGACTCACCACCGAGCAGCGGTACAACCTCCCCGGACATCACAACTAGCGCATGGTCGACGGCGGCGCGGATAGCTGCGGGTGGCAGGCCGGCGGCGAGCGCTTCACCGACAGCCGCGTGAATGCTGCGTGCTTGGGTAGAGAAGTCCTCGTGCTGCGCGGAAACGATGGTTCCGCGTCCGCGGCGAAGCTCGACGAGCCCGGCATCCCGAAGGTCTTGATACGCGTGCAGCACCGTGTGCACGTTGATATCCAGTGACGCGGCGAGTTCCTTCGCGGGCGGCATCTTGGTTCGCGCCGGAAGTGTCCCGTCGACAATCGCCGTGGTGATCTGTCTGACCAGTTGCTCATAAATCGGCACGGAGGAGGCTTCGTCTATCGAGTACCTCATGTGCGCCTCCCCAAGAAGTAATTACATTAATAGTTATAGCTTAACTAGAACAATTGGTGCAAGGGTTGGTCCCGTGAGTATTGAGTGTCGAGATGCAGTCCAGACTGACAATCTGTCAAGTTGTCAAGATTCGATATCGATCAAACAAAAGCTGAATACACGTTTTACCAGCGGGAAGACGTGTCTTTGTGTTCAAGGTGCAAGTTAACCCGTCAAGTTAAGTTGTCAAGATCGTCCATCCGTGCTGGTCTGGACTTGACGATTCGAGAGTTTTTGCAAGTAAGTCCTGTCGAACATCTTGACGAGTTTCGAGAGAGCGCCATCAGCTAGGGCGTGTCTCCCATGGCTGAGCGGTGACCCGCGAGACCGTGGCCGTATGGAAAGGCTAAGGTCGTCGAGGGGATCATCTACCGCTACCGCGCCGGTATTCCCTGGCGGGACCTGCCCCGGGAGGATTTCGGTGCGTGGCAGACCGTGTGGAAGCGTCACGCCCGCTACGCCCGGGACGGCACCTGGGATCGCATCCTGCACGTGATCCTGGCCGATGCTGACGCAGCTGGAAAGATCGACTGGAACGTCTCGGTCGACGCCACCATCTGCCGCGCTCACCAGCACGGCAGAAATGCAAAGCGCCCTGAGCAGGACACAGGGGGCAGGGTCGAATCGCAAGAACCGGCCCTTCCGGGACTGTGAACCCGCAGGTCATGACATCGGTCGCTCGCGAGGAGAGCTGACCACCAAGATCCACAGTGCCGTCGACGGGCGCGGCCGGCCTCTGGCGAACGTGATCACCGGTGGACAACGAAACGACGGCGCGATGCCGGCCGAAGTCCTGGCCGACATCCACGTCCCACGCCGCGGCAAGGGCCGACCCCGCACCCGCCCCGACGCGGTGATCGCAGACAGCCATCAGTTCATGGGAGCACCACGGAGGGATCCGGACGAGTCGCGTGATCCGCCGCTGGCTTTTCTCATGACCCCTCCCCATCGGTGACCGACGCGGCCGATCCACCCACCGCCGCCAACGAGGGGGAGACCGATCCGACCGGGGCGCCCGGCCAGCCCTGTCCGCCACCGGGCACCACGACCTCGCAGGGCACGGGCTGCCCGCGTCTCGCCGGATCCAGCCCTTGCTTGATGAGTTCCTTGCCCCGCAGCGAGTAGGTGGCGGACAGGTGGTCGGACCGGTCCTCGGTGCATCCGTCCTGCAACAGGATGTTCCGGACCGTGGCACCCGGGCCCGCAACGAGGAACTGGCCGGGGTACGGCGTCACCACCTCGTCATACCGCGAGGTGATGATCGTGTAATCCAATCCTGGCCGGGTATCACCGGCGTCGATCATCTCCTCGATCACCGGGGAGCCGATGGCCTGTTGAACCCCGGCGGGACCGATGACCAGGCCGACCGTGGCCATCAGACCTGGGTCCGACACGTTGGCCGACCCTAGAACCGAGCCGATGCCCAACGACCCGGCATCGTCGAGCGTCCATCCGAGAGTGCCGATCCCTAGCAACGAGGTGCCATGTGTGTTGGGGTTGACTCCCACCATGCGCTCGACCGTCTGGTCGCCGCCGTGGCGCTGGATGTACAGCTGGAGCTGGGTGCCGCCCTGCGAGTGCCCGACCATGTCGACCTTCGACGCCCCCGTCTCGTCGAGGACCCGTTCGACGAAGGCCGCCACCTCGGTCGAGGACTCGACCAACCCGCGGGATGCGTATAGCCCCGGCACGAGTCCGACGAGGGACTGGTTCTCATCGCCGTAGTTGAGGGCGTAGACGCAGTAGCCCTCCTCGACAAGCTCGGGCGCCAGCGCCGACCACATGGTGTAGGCGTTGCTCCACGTCCCGTGGACAAGCACGACCGGGTTGGGGTGCTCGGGGCTCGGGGTGCAGTCCCAGTCGTTGACCCCGTCCGGAAGCATCGCCGGATTGAGCAGTGAGCGACGGAAGGCGGTGCCGAAGTCGTCTTCGCGCGGGCCGGCCGGCACCGAGTCCCAGTCGGGAGCTCGTAACGAGCCCGCCACGTCGAGCGATCCCGCCGACCCGGGATCACCCTGTTGGGCGGCAGCGACCGCAGGCTGCGCCATTCCGAACGCCAGGAGCGCCGCCATCAGAGCGCTCCCGCAGCGGCGGGCGAGGAGCCCCATCGCTACCCCGAGACCGGGCTCGCGGTCGATGATTTGTGTTGTGGGTTGGATCTCTGACACGACGCCCTCCGATTCGTACACGCATCCCTGCACTTCCCGGACCTGAACACTGTTGACGTGAAGAGCGAAATGCGAATCACTGTGATGTTTCTCACAGTACAGACAATGGGCTGTGACGGGCGGCCTTTCGGACCGATTACTGCCTCAGGTTCTCCGCCATCTTTCGGTTCGAGTCCCGGAGGACGGCGGCAAGCCGAAGAAGATCGATCCCGCGGCCGAGGAGCAGTGCGTCCTGACCAGCTGGCAGCTACAACCTCTCCCGGACCGCCTTGGTCAGTCGCGAGTACGCGCCCGACCCCGGATCGCGGACCCAGGTCCGGGGTCCGGGGTCCGGCCTTGGGTAGGCCCCGGGCGGCGAGCTCGGTGGCGTCCGGCCGGTACCAGTTGGTCAGCGGGATCTCGTCGACGACGTGGACGATGTCGGGTCGGGACGCGAGCGGGACCGAGGTCAGCGCCCCGCTCACGTCCCTGGTGCCGATGGCCTTTTGCGCCCCACTTGCTCACCGCGGCGACGGCGATCGGGCCGTCGGAGGTTGTTGGGGATAGGTGCGTCTGGGAAGGTTAGGGATCGAGGCTGGAGACTCAAGCTAACCCAGGCTCTGAGGTAAGGGCCTAAAACTTTACGGCCGGGGAAGGAAGCTCACGGTCTTATGGTGGCGGTCAAGACTCCAATTTCGCGACCGCCCAACGGTTATGCGGACCGTTGGTGCGGTGGCCTTCAAGTTTCGTTAAAGGGGTTTGTCTAATTGTGCACCCTGAACCGGTCCAGGTTTGATGCCGCTGCTGTTTGAGTCCGGAAGGATGGACAGCATGCCGAAGAGTATCGATCCCCAGCTGCGCGCGAGGTGTGTGCGGCTCGTCAGGGAGCACCAGCAGGAGTACCCCACTGTGACCGCTGCAGTCACTGCGGTGGCCCGGCAGGAAGGGGTCTCGCGCGAGTCGGTGAGACGCTGGCTGGCGCAGGCCGAGGTCGACGATGGGGCCCGGCCCGGTATCACCAGCGAGGAGTCTGCCGAGGTCAAACGCCTCAAGTCAGAGAACCGACGGTTGCGCGAGGATAACGAGATCTTGCGACGGGCCTCGATTTTCTTCGCGGGGGAGCCAGGCCCCCGAGGCCGCTGATCTGCGCGTTCATCGACGAGATGAGAGCCGAAGGTTTCGCAGTCGAGTCGATCCTCCGTGTCTTGCGCCAGCAAGGCCTGAGGATTGCTGCACGCACCTACCGATCCTGGAAGCGGCCAGGCCACATTGCTGCCCGAACCGTCACAGACGCCCAGGTCGAGGACAAGATCCGCACCTTCGCCTGGAGGATCAACCCCGTCACCGGGCGGGTCCAGATGACACCGGAGGGCTTGTACGGGCGGCGGAAGTGGGTCGCCCTGCTCCGCCGCCAGGAAGGTCTGGCCGGCACGTCACGGGGCGCGGTGGACCGGGCGATGCGCACCCTCGGACTCGAGGGCGTGCGACGCGTCAAGAAGCTCCGCACGACGATCCCCGACCCGAATGGGAAACGGGCAGCTGACCTGCTCAATCGCGACTTCACTGCCCCTGCGCCGAACCGTGTGTGGGTCACCGACTTCACTTACGTGCGCACCTGGGCAGGATTCGTCTATGTCGCGTTCGTCGTGGACGTGTTTGCCCAGCGGATCGTGGGCTGGCACGCCAGCACGTGCAAGAAGGTCGACCTGGTCATGACTCCGCTGAGGATCGCGCTCTGGCAACGAGATCGAGAGGGAAACCCTGTGTCACCTGGCGATTTGATCCATCACAGCGACGCAGGATCCCAGTACACCGCGATTCGACTGACCGAGCACCTCGCCCTCGAAGGCATCTCCCCGTCAATCGGCACCGTCGGCGACGCCTACGATAACGCGCTCATGGAGACGATCAACGGTCTCTATAAGACCGAGTGTATCCGCACCACCATATTCCACTCAGGGCCGTTCCGGACTCTCGCAGACGTCGAGTTCGCGACCGCCGGCTGGGTCGACTGGTACAACAACCGCCGCCTCCACGGCTCGCTGGGGATGCTTACCCCGGTAGAGTCCGAGGCGCTCCACTACGAGGCCCTCACCCGAGAGCCCGCACCCACAAAGTAGCGGCTGAAAACCCGGGCCGATTCAGCCTGGCGCGCACATGGACATTGAGCTAGGCCGAGGAGGAAGGCGGCTCGGCG